>JBEBRI010000135.1:0-10500 GCA_040394915.1 Sphingobacterium sp. | reverse complement strand
GGCGATTTTAAGGCTGTCGATATAGATGGTAATTACAAGTATGATGCATTAATGGACAAGCAGTTTATTGGTTATGAGCGTCCTCGTCATCGTCTGGGTTTAAGAAACTCTATTGATTTCTTAAAGAACTTCAATCTGACGTTCTTCCTAAGAGCAGAGTTAGGTCACCTAGGTTATTTTATGGAAGCACAACGCGCAGGAGGTACAGATACCTATGATAAGCGTAGCACCTATGATCTTCCATATTGGACTGCAGAAAATAGAAACAATGAATATCCACGTTTGAATACATTAACTACTGTTTTTGGTGGAGGTATTCGTACTTATAAACCAGCCTCATTCCTACGTTTACAAGATTTATCCTTCTCGTATACCGTACCTGAATCTGCTTTAGAGCGTCTTAAAGTTAAGAACCTTCGTGTTTTCTTAGCTGCACGTAACGTCTTTACAATCGATAAATGGCCAGGATGGGATCCAGAAACAGCATACAATTCTCAGAATTCTATGCCAATGCCACGTAGTTACTCTGCAGGTGTTAATTTCTCACTATAATCTAAAACCGAAATTATCATGAAAAAAATTAATATAATAATCGCGGGCTTTTTTCTAACGCTAGTGACGCTATCGTGTAGCAAATCTTGGTTAGATCCTGAGCCACTTTCCTTCTATACGCCTGAGAATGTTTATAAGGACCCTCAAGGTTTAGCCTCGCTAGCGGTGACCCTGAAGACCGACTTGAAACAGGAAACACACAATATGGGCAAAGGCTTGCATAATTTGATAATGGAATTTGCAGCATCTGACTTAGGTTCTCCATGGTCACAGTTGGACTTTTATAAGTTGACACCCAACAATGATGTTTATTACAATTTCTTGAAGATGTTTAACTTGATGTTTACGAATGTAAAGAATTGTAATGTGCTGATTTCAAGGGTGCAAACTGTAGAGTTTAAATCTGAGCAAGAAAAGAATGCTATGCTTGCGCAAGGTTTATTCTATCGTTCGTACTGGTACTATCGTTTGGTGAATAGCTACGGTGATGTGCCATTTATTGCGGAGGAAATCGAAGGTGCGAAGCTGGATTTTCAATCGCATAGTAGATCGGCAATCTTAAAGAAAATCCAAGCTGACTTGGAATTCGCTGCGCAATGGTTACCTGTTTCAGCTGGCGCTGGAGAATTGACAAAAGGCGCGGCAAACCATTTACTAAGTAAGGTTTATTTAGCAAACTTGGAATTCGATAAGGCTATTGCGGCAGCAACGGCGGTGATTAACGGGCCTTACGCATTGATGACAGAGCGGTTTGGTAAAGATGCAGCGAATACCTACAGAAATGTCATGTGGGACTTACATCGACCGGAGAACGTTTCGCTAGCCAATAATAAAGAAACCATCTTAGCAACAATTGACCGTTTTGAAGCTCCAGCCGATGCACGTTCTTTAGGACTATTTACCATGCGCTATTATGGTTGTTCATGGTTTCAAGCGCCGGTTAGAGATAGTGAAGGTAAGGCGGGGATGGTCGCATCTGGTCCGATGTATGATTCTTTAGGTCGTGGCAATGCGAACGTACGCTTAACCGGTTTCTATCAGTATGATGTTTGGTCATACAAAGGTGCAACTTGGAAAACAACGACGGATTTAAGAAGGGCAGATGCAAACTGGGTAGATAATCATGAGTATAAATACAATAACCCAAGTTCTAAAGATTTTGGAAAGCCTGTTAATATTGCCTATTTCGCTGATAAATTGGATACGTTCCGTAGCATCTATGCGATTCCGCATTACAAACTGTATGTTCCTGAGCAGAATAAAGCAGCGACCCCGCAGGGAGGAAACGGCGATTTCTATGTATTTCGATTAGCGGAAACCTATTTATTGCGTGCCGAAGCTTATTATTGGAAAGGGCAGTTGGATTTAGCAGCTGCCGATATCAATATGGTTCGTGCTCGTGCGAAAGCATTGCCGATCACAGCGTCGGAAGTGACGGTTGATTTCATCATGGATGAGCGTGCGAGAGAGTTGTTTACAGAAGAACCTCGACATTCTGAAATGGTTCGTATTTCGTATATTATGGCAGCTAAGAATTTGCAAGGCTATACGTTAGCGAATTTTAGCGAGAAGAACTATTACTATGATCGTGTGAAGCGTAAGAACCCGACCTACGACCAAAAGGTGACCATGCTAGGTAATGTGGCGGCGATTGCGCCATTCCATGTACTTTGGCCAATTCCTTCAACAGTTATTACCGCGAATACAAAAGGTGTTATTAATCAAAATAAAGGTTACGATGGTGCTGAGCGCAATGTTCCACCAATTGAGACCATCCCTTAATGATAGAACATATGAAAACGATCAGTGCAATCTTATTAGGTATTCATTTACTGGCATCTCCCGCTCCAGAGAAGGGTTTGCCCCCTGCAGTAGACGTGGCCTCGCAAAGTAAAGGGCAGTGGGAATCCTTATTTGATGGGAAAAATCCTTCAAAAAATTGGGTCAGCGTCAAAGGCGGTGCATTTCCTAGTCACGGCTGGAAGGCTGTGAATGGCGAGCTACGTTTGATCCCAGGACAGAAAGCTGGTGATATTATGAGTAAGAAAGTTTATGGGGATTTCATCTTAGAGATTGAGTATAAATTGGCGAAGAACAGTAATTCGGGGGTCAAATATTTAGTGAGTCCATTGCATACAAAGGACGGTAAAGTAGAATGGAATGGTCCGGAATACCAGATGATTGATGATGAAAATCATGAGGCTGTGAAAGGCGGTATAAGTCCTAAGACTGAGACTGGTTCTGCTTATTTACTCTATGCACCGAGTAAAAACAAAACATTGCATCCTTATGGTGAATGGAACAAAGCAAGGATTCTTGTGCAAGGAAAGCATGTCGAGCACTGGTTGAATGGGAAGAAGATTTTAAGTTATGAGCGCGGAACCCAAGCGTATAGAGCATTGGTTGCGGGAACAAAGTTTGAGATGTATACCTCTCGTTATGGAGAGGCCGAGTCGGGACATATCCTGTTGACCGATCATCAAGACGCCTCTAGCTTTCGGAACATTCGCATTAAAAGATTATAAACTATGAAAGACAAAAAGATATCAAGAAGGAAATTTATCGAAAGTAGCGGGATAGCCTTATCCAGTATCGCAGTATTGCCGGGCAACCTAGATTTATTCCAATTGTCTGCATCTTCAAAACCCTTACGCGTCGGTGTTATTGGCGTGGGGAGCCGCGGAAAAGGATTATTGAGTCTACTTCGCGATGTTAAAGACGCGGAAGTAACTGCTATTTGTGATCTTCGCGATGATAATATTGCATTGGCGAAAAAACTTGTACCTCCAGCTTGTAAAGTCTACAAAGATTATAAAGAGCTGATTAATGACAAGGCGATTAATGCTGTAATTATTGCGACGCCACTTTATTTACATCACCCCATGGCGGTTGCAGCCTTGCAAAAAGGCAAGCATGTGTATTTGGAGAAAGCGATTTCCTATGATATCCCGCAAGCAATAGATTTGGTAAAGCAAGTTGAGAAATCCGGATTGGTTTTTCAAGTCGGTCATCAGTATCGCTACTTCGGTTTGTACAAGCGTATTAAAGAAATTATTGATAAAGGCTGGATAGGTAAAGTACAGCACTATGAGTGTCAATATCATCGGAACTCCGATTGGCGATTCCCAGTTCCTGCGGGTATGGATGAGCGATTTGTGAATTGGCGTATGTATAAGGCTTCCAGCGGAGGCTTGATGACTGAGCTTTGTGGTCACCCGATTGATGTGGTCAATTGGATGGTTGGCGCGGCTCCATTACGCGTTACGGGAATTGGTGGAATTGATTATTGGAAAGATGGGCGTGAGAACTTTGATAATGTGCGGGTGGTCTACGAATATCCAAATGGCGTGAAGTCTAGTGTATCGTCGATTCTTTCCAATGGTTATAAAGGCTATGGAATCCGTATTCTGGGAGATAAGGGCTCTATAATCGTGGAGCGTGAAGATGCGTTAATCTTTTCGGAGAATGTGAAGAAGGAAATTGGTACAGTCGACGGCGTCACAGGAGCGACAAAAGCTGCGCATTACGGCGAAGGGGAGAAGGTTGATTATTCAGATTTAGATCCATTGAAGAAAGATCCTACCTACTATGCATTGGTTGATTTCTTCGAATGTATACGTACGGGGAAAAAGCCAGCTGCTGATGTTTATACGGCACGTGATGTGGCTATCGCCAGTCATATGGCAAATATTGCGATGGAAACACGACAAGAACAAGTGTGGAAGCCGGAGTATAGTGTTTAAACTCAGCAATAAAGAGAAAAATCTACCAATCATTACCTAGCTTTTTTCAAAGGCTAGGTAATGTTTAAAACATGAATGCACCGATAACGGTGCCGTAGTTTAGCATAAAAGAACCTTGGATATCATCTACAATTCCTGTTTCTTTAGCTAAATATCCATAAAACCTAATACTAAATATTATGTCAACAGATAGAAGATCATTTCTTAAGTTATCTGGACTCGCCGGTCTAGGTCTACTTTCTAATCAAGTTTCTGCCAATCCATTGGAAGAGCAGAGCAATTTTCATCAGATTTTAAGAGAAACACAGCATACGCATAAGCCGGTATTCAATATGTCTGGTTATGCAGCTCCAGCCTTATCAACCGTTCGTACTGGATTTATTGGTGTTGGAAATCGTGGCTCGGCGGCCGTATACCGTTTGAGTATGATTGATGGTGTTTCCATTAAAGGCGTATGTGATGTTCGCGATGAGAAAGCTCAAGCTGCAAAAAAACGTATTGTGACGACAGGTCATGAGGCGAAAATCTACAGTGGTAATGAGGAAGTTTGGAAAGAAATGTGTCGAAGGGATGATATCGACTTTGTGTATATCGCTACGCATTGGTCTATGCATGCGGAGATGGCGATTTATGCGATGGAGCATGGTAAGCATGTTGCAGTTGAAATTCCTGCTGCGGTAACGATCGACGAATGTTGGCGATTAGTAACTACCTCAGAGCGTACCAAGAAACATTGTGTTATTCTTGAAAACTGCTGTTATGACTTCTTTGAAATGCTAACGTTGAACCTAGCACGTCAAGGTTTCTTTGGTGATATTGTTCACTGTGAGGGGGCTTATATCCACGATATCCTCGAGAGTTTGTTCAAGGAGGAAGCACGTTATCACAAATGGCGTTTACTAGAGAATGCGAAGCGTAACGGTAATCTTTATCCGACGCATGGATTGGGACCTATTGCTCAAGTATTGAAAATCAATAGAGGAAATAAGATGGAGTTCTTGACTTCCATGGCCTCCAAAGACTTCTCCCTGCGTCCAAAAGCCGAGGAACTCGCAAAGACAAATAAAGAATTCGAGAAGTACTTAAAATATCCATTCCGTGGAAACATGAATACGTCGACCATTAAAAACAACGATGGGAGCACCATTATGCTTCAGCACGATGTCAGTACACCAAGACCTTACTCTCGAATTCATATGATTTCGGGCACAAAGGCTTTCGCACAAAAGTATCCGCTTCCGGCGAAGCTTGCGATCGGACATGAGAAGTTTCTAGACGAGGATGAATTTAAGAAGATTGAAGTGGAGAACACGCCCAAAATCATTAGTCATATTGGAGAGATGGCTAAAGAAGTCGGCGGCCATGGCGGTATGGACTTTATCATGGATTGGCGTTTAATTGACTGTTTACGTAACGGATTACCGGTTGATATGGACGTTTATGATGCTGCATCTTGGTCGGCTATTGGTCCACTGTCAGAGTGGTCCGTTGCCAATGGTTCAAAACCAATTGCAGTTCCTGACTTCACCATGGGGCGTTGGAACAAGAATAAAGTTCATAATATTCATTTGGAGACAGGCGGTACCACCAAAGTATTAAAAGCAAACAAGTAATTAACTATAATATAACACAAACCATAGGAATATGAATGTAGAAATTTTCCCAGATCGGGAAACTTTAGGGGCTCAAGCGGGAGCGAAAGGAGCGGAGTTTATTAAGGACGCGATCCGTGAAAAAGGTGAGGCTAATATTATATTGGCAACAGGTCAAAGTCAGTTTGAGACCTTAGAAACATTGATACATGATAAAGACATCGACTGGTCTAAAGTTCGTATGTTTCACTTGGATGAATACATCGGGATGCCAATTACCCATAAGGCTAGCTTTAGAAAATACTTAACCGAACGCTTTGTTGATAAAGTTAGCGCATTGAATGAGGTGGTATTGATCAATGGAGAGGGGGACGCACAAGAGGAATGTAACCGCTTGGGTAACATCATCAAAAATTACCCAATTGACGTTGCGTTTGTTGGAATCGGCGAAAATGGTCACTTAGCATTTAATGATCCCCCAGCAAATTACGATATTGAAGATCCGTATATCGTTGTGGATTTAGACGCGGCGTGTAGGCAACAGCAAATGGGTGAGGGTTGGTTTAATACCATTGACGATGTGCCTAAACAAGCAATCTCGATGTCCATTAAGCAAATCATGAAGTCCAAAAAGATAATCTGTGCAGTTCCAGATGAGCGTAAAGCGCTTGCGGTGAAAAACTGTCTCACAAATGAAGTCTCGAATATCTATCCCGCAAGTATTTTGCAAAATCATGCAGATTGCTATTGTTATTTAGATCAGGGATCCGCTTCTTTGCTATAATTTTCAACCTTTAACCTAAATTATGAATTCACAAGTTTTAGATAGACGTAGTACCTATATTTCCATAGGCATCATCGGGACGATGTTCTTTGTCTTCGGGTTTATTTCCTGGGTCAATGCCATCTTAATCCCGTATTTCAAGATTGCCTGTGAGCTGACGAATTTTCAATCATATTTAGTTGCCTTTGCTTTCTACATTTCCTATTTGGTGATGTCCTTGCCGTCGTCTTATCTTTTAAAACATGTTGGATATAAACAAGGGATTACGATAGGCTTCTGGATTATGGCTGCCGGAGCTTTGTTATTTGTACCGGCTGCCTATGGTAGAACCTACCTGATCTTCCTTTTAGGATTATTTACATTAGGTTCAGGTTTGGCGGTATTGCAAACTGTAGCGAACCTATATATCACCATGATTGGTGAGAAAGAGCGAGCAGCTCAGCGTATAAGTATCATGGGGATTTGTAATAAGGGGGCTGGAATATTAGCGCCACTTGCATTCTCTTGGGCGATTTTACGCCCTTCGGATAATGAGCTTTTTAAGCAGATCCCTTTGATGGATGAGGTAACACGTGCACAGACACTCGATGAATTAATTCTTCGCGTTGTGGTGCCGTATATTGTTGTTGCCAGCGTGTTGTTCTTAATCGGCCTGTTTGTAAAATACTCTCCGCTTCCGGAAATTGAAAGTGACGAGGAGGACAAGGCCAAGGAGAGTAAGTCAGGTGTATTTCAATTCCCTAACTTGGTTTTAGGCGCTATCGCGATCTTTCTGCACGTGGGGACACAAGTTATTGCAATTGATACGATCATTAATTACGCGGGTGCTATGGGGCTTTCTCTGCTTGAAGCAAAAGCACTACCTTCCTATGTATTAACGGCAACTATTTGTGGATATTTACTGGGAATTACCTTAATACCTGCGCTTATTTCTCAAAAGCGAATGCTGCAAATCTGTTCACTCGTCGGATTAACACTCTCACTTCTAGTATGCTTGGTGACTTATCAGGTTGACTGGTTAGGTCATCATTTGGATATTTCGATCTGGTTCTTAGCGATGATTGGTGTACCGAATGCGTTGATATGGGCGGGTATTTGGCCTTTAGCCTTAGATGGTTTAGGTAAATATGCAAAACAAGGGTCTGCCTTATTGATTATGGGGCTTTGTGGAAATGCGGTATTGCCAATGGTTTATGGCCTAGTAGCCGATTCACATGATGTAAAAACGGCTTATTGGGTATTAGTACCTTGTTTTTTGTATATTGTGTTCTATGCCTTTATCGGGCACCGTTTTAAATCTTGGAAAAAATTAACCTAAGGATGATCAGTATAATAAATGCAAAAATAATCACGCCATTTCGCGTTATTGAGAATGGATATGTCAGTGTTGAAAATGGACGGATTGTCGATGTTCACGATTCGGATATATGGCCTAAAGGCGATGCGAATCATCAAATCGTAGACGCGCAGGGCCTCTATCTGTCGCCAGGTTTTATTGATATTCATATTCATGGTGGTGGCGGTTCTGATTTCATGGATAATGAAGTGGAGGCGTATTTAAATATCGCAGAAACACACGCACGTTATGGCACGACAGCTATGCTTCCGACAACGCTGACGAGCGAGCAAGATCTGCTCCTTGAGACTTTCGAAGTCTATGCGAAGTCCTTGGAAAAGAATGAAAAGGGTGCTAAATTTTACGGTCTGCATCTTGAGGGGCCTTATTTCGCGATGGAGCAACGTGGGGCACAAGATCCGCGTTATATCCGCAATCCGGAGCCTGCGGAGTATGAGCCTATCCTTTCGAAGTACAAACATCTGATTGCACGTTGGAGTGCAGCTCCTGAATTACCAGGCGCTTTAACCTTTGGACAACGGGTATGCGAAGAGGGGATCCTTTTGGCATTAGCGCATACCGATGCGGTTTATGATGAGGTATTGAAAGGGGTAGAAGCAGGTTACAAATTGGCGACACATCTTTATTCGGGGATGTCAGGCATGACGAGACGCAATGCATATCGCTATGCTGGTGCAATTGAATCTTGTCTGTTGATTGATGATATCGATGTAGAGATTATTGCAGACGGAACCCACCTCCCTGAACCTTTCTTAAAGCTGATTAGCAAAGTTAAAGCGAAGAATCAGATTATTTTAATTACCGACGCGATGCGTGCTGCTGGAACGGATGTAACGGAAAGTATTCTTGGCGGTCGAGCAAATGGGCTTCCTGTCGTTGTTGAAGATGGGGTCGCTAAGCTTCCTGATCGTAAATCCTTTGCGGGTAGTGTCGCTACTGCCGATCGTTTGATCCGTACGATGCGCGATATCGCCGGCTTAGAATTAAAAGATGCCGTTCATATGTTGACAGTTAACCCGGCTCGTATATTGGGTTTACAGCATCAGATTGGTACAATCAGTAAAGGACTGCAAGCAGATTTGATTCTATTTGATGATAATATTCAAATACAGAAAACGATGATCGAAGGTCGTTTTGTTTACGAGGAATAAGTTTAATCAATTGATATAATAGTAAAATAGGTTAGAGGCCACTTCTTAATGGAGTGGCTTTTTTTATGCTGAATCCCTATTGATTAATCGACAAGGGATTACGACTGAACGGGACTCAAATTCTTTGTTCTTGATATGTTTAATCAATAGTTGGCAGCTTTGTAAACCAATTTCAAAAGCTGGTTCTTCAACGGTAGTTAAGTTGGGCTCAATCACGGTACAGATCGGATCGTTGGTGAAGCCGATTACACCAAAGTCTACACCTACATTAATTTGAGCTGATTTAAGCGCTTGGATTGCTCCGATAGCCTTCCGATCATTAGCAGCGAAGATCGCATCAGGACGGTCTTGTAAGGCAATTAATTGTTGAGTATCTGTAAGGCCATGTTGCGTAGAGAATCCGGAATGTATAATATACTCCTTTCGAACGGGCAGTTGTGCTTGCTTAAGTGCGTTTAAGTATCCGCGTAGGCGTTCTTGGGTAAACTTCAAGCTTTCTGGTCCGGCAAGATGTGCAATGCGCTTATATCCTTTATTGATTAAATGACGCGTAGCGAGAAAGGCGCCTTCATAATCACTCTGCATTACTTTTGACGCATTTATCTCATTAGGTACACGATCAAAAAATACCAGCGGAAGACCGGCTTGAATTAGGTTTTCAAAGTGCGTGATATCGGTCGAATTGGAGGATAAGGAAATTAGAAGTCCATCTAGGCTTGCAGTATCTAAATTATGGATTAGTTGTTTCTCTCTTTCCACCTCATCATTGGTCACGAATAGGATGATGTTATAGCCTAAGCGATAGGCTTCCTCCTGAATACCTGAGATTACCGTTCCGAAATAATAGTTGGTGATAAATGGGATCAAAACGCCAATATTCTTGGTGCTTCCAGAAGCTAATGCGGCAGCATTCTTATTGGGTTTAAAATTTAGTTCTTTGGCGAGCTTGAGAACTTTCTCCTTGGTCGCCGGATTGATATCATGTGCATCGCGTAAAGCTCGTGAAACAGTAGAGACTGAAATCCCTAACATCGCTGCAATATTCTTGATCCCAAATCCTTTTTTTAACATGCTATTTTTAGGTTTTGACGTAAGTTAGCTATCCTCAAGGAAGTTTACAAGTGCAATTGATGAAGTTCTAGCGGAATAAGATGGAAGGGCGATTGAGGGGTATCAAACATTCGGAAACTTAAAGGTTAATGAACAGCTTTTGTACATGATCCGAATTCAGCTTGATCCGAGGGATACAACATTCTTCCTATACAGAGTGATGAAATTGTATGCTTAAAAATCTTTACCCCCCAAACTTTCGGTATGATCC
>JBEBRI010000134.1:0-10502 GCA_040394915.1 Sphingobacterium sp. | reverse complement strand
CTATTTGGATTTGCAAGGACAATAAGGCTTGTGCCATCCATGCCGAATTGGTATCGACAATTTGCCCTAGCAAAATTTCATCACCGATGGTAATAATCTCTGCTTTCATGGCCTATTGGTTTAAATGATTAATAGGTAAAGTGACTGTTACGCTTCGTTAATTTCAGATCTTGAAGTATTGAAGCTTTCGCCCGGATAGTCACGTTAAAACTCTTATAACGTCCGAATGGCACCCAGCCGACAGACATATCCCAACAGTGCAAATCCCGATAAATACTAATTTGCGACATCGATGATTCCATACGAACAAAGTCAAATCCAGTATTAAATTGAACTTTCCACTTCGGTGTCATATTAAAATCACCATGTAAATTAACCGTACTCGTAATATTAGGTTTCATCTCCTGCAAATCACGATCAAATATCGTTGAGTAATTGAAACTGAAGGAACCTGATAAATTCCAAGGAATATTGAAATCGACAAAGGCGTTAGGATCCGTACTAATACGGGCAAGTGCCTGCGTTTGCTCATCCGTCATCGCCGGCATACTGTTACGTAATGAATCAATATTATTGTTTCTACTTTTCGATGCTTTAGGATTGAAACTGTAGTCGAATGATAAACCAAAGTTTGTTAAACGCGCCAACTTACCGTCTTTCACCATATAGCGGTTAATTCGTTGCCCTGAATATTTATCATAACTATATGGATCAAAACTACCATTGAAATTAATGTTAATCTTCTGATCAAATAATGAAGTTCTTCCCGAAAAACTAATTGGTGACAACTTTAATGAATCGGCTGCTACGTTATAATTTCCACTGAAAGTTAGACCTTGAATCAATGGAATCTTCTTCACTCCTGTACCGGTTGAATCTTTGTCGTCACGAATCTTAGCCTCTAGCGTATTATCAATGGAGAAACCAATACCCATCGATTTACCCATCGATGGCGTACCGTAAATTGCGTTTTCAAAAATTGAATACCTTTTGTATGCGCCATTCTCATCCGTATAATCCTTATAGATGCCAAACTTCTCGGCACCAAAATCAGGACGATAATTCACGTTGATCGAAGGCGTCATCACATGGCGCATCTGTTGAATCTTCCCTATACCGCGCTTATAATTACCGTATATTTTCGTTGATAAACCACTAGATACTGAATAATCATAAGCACGTTTAAAACCTTGAATCGTATCCTTTACCGTAGAGTAACCATTTATTTCATTCACTAAACGATTCTCGATCGATTGAAAATACCAACGCTCTGTATAGTTCATCGACGTATTAAACTGGAAATACTTTAATACGTTCAAACTTAAGCTTACGGGAATGTTATGCTGGAAACCATTCGTAAATTGTCCAAAGAAATTATTCTTAAACAAGATGGAATCTTTAGTAGACACAAAGTTTCTAGCTTGCAAGCTATACCCCACAGTAATACGTTGATACCATTTTTGTTCTCCTATACGGTCTTTTGAATCGAAGGGGTTGAAGGTCGAAACGTTTAAACTGATCTGCGGTAACTCCAATGAGATATCGCCCGTTGCCAAGTTTTGATCATGGCGTAAGCTGGAGGTGAAATTAATTTTCCCATCCGAGAAAACCTTTCCATAGGCAATCGAAGAGTTCATACGGTTGTTGGTAATCTGACTGATGTCATATGTACCATTCGCCGCTGTATTTCTAAAGTATGAACTTGTACCGAAGTTTACAGATGCCGTAAATGATGTTCCAGGATTTGCTTCTTGCCTTTGCGTATGATTCCACGTCACGTTGAAATCCTTATTTCGCCCAAAGCTCGGCGTTCCCTCTACCCCACTTACCGTAGAGCCATAACGTAAAGCAAAGTTACCATTGTACTTATAGTTAACCATATACTGCGTACGCATACTCGCTTCCCATGAACCTTTTGAATATAAATTCCCGCGAAATTCGGTGTCCCAATAATCGTTAAACGTCAAATACCAACCTAAATCACGCATAGAGAATCCACGTGCAGCATCTTCACCGAAAGAAGGAAATAGGAAACCACTACTTTTTTTATCCTGCTTAGGGAAGAATCCGAAAGGTATCGCTAGAAACTTCAGTGGAATATTTTCTACGACTAAATATGAGGGGCCCGCAATAATCTGTTTGTCCGTGATTACGCCCTTTGATATTTGAATACCAAAGTGGGTATGCGGGTAAGGAAGATTACATGTACTGTATAAGCCTTTATAGAGTGAAGTCTCATCATAGATGTTCTTTCGCACTTCACGTGCTTGTATAAATGCGCCATCCACCTCAGTCATGACGCCAAAGGTTTTAGGAATTCGACTCTTATAATTGTAGAGCAGGGAGTCCACCGCAATTGGACCCTCACCGGGCATAATAACAACCGGACGCCCGACATACTTGCCATTGTGATCAATTACTCCAGAAGCAAATAAAACATTGGTGTTCCGATCTAAACGAATATAGTCGGCGGCCAATTCAAAGTTTTGATACTTAACTTTTGCACCCTTAAATAGGTGAAGTATATTTTTACTTACCTCATTCCAGGAAGAGTCATTGGCAACAATGCTGACAGTTGTTTCTAAACCCGAACTATCTTTCATGACGACCGTATCTTGCCCGGTCACTTCTCGGAAGTTATTCTTACTACTGTCTTGCGTTAATAAAGTTGAATCTTGTAGCTTTTTGGAGGTATCTTGTGTAACGTTAGCACGTTTCAATGTAGTTTCTTCCTGTGCCTGTAAGGAGGCCACTCCGGCTAAAAGAAAAAACAGGATATGGAAAAAACAACTTAAAGCCTTCAAAATGAATTATGAATGTTATTTTTGTGCTAATTTTAAACTCTTGTTGGCAAAAATAGTCAAAAATCCATTACTTAAGTGAGGATTTCGACAAACTTAATCATATTTAACAATTTGTGAGTTTGAAAGGCGTTGATAGATAATATAATTTGAAAATAGTGATGAATCTTAGGAAATCAACCAAATTAGTATTAGCAATTATTGGAATTGCTGCTCCCCTATTTTTGATTGGAAATTATACAGGTTATTCCAAGTCGGATTTGGAACCGCAACATGTGACAAATAATAAAACATTCAAGCTTGTCGTTATTGACCCAGGACACGGCGGTAAGCTACCTGGCGCTTATGGTAAGATTTCAGCGGAAAAGGACATCGTTTTACAAGTCTCATTGAAGTTAAAAGAAGCAATTGAGAAAGAACTCCCTGGCGTCAAAGCGATACTAACTCGCGAGTCAGACATCGATGTTCCATTCCACGAGCGCTCGAATATTGCGAATCGGAATCATGCGGATTTATTTATTTCTATCCATTGTAATTCAGCAAATTCAGACCAACGTGTAAAAGGTAAAAACGGCCGCTACAGCACCCGCACGATTTATCGCCCTGGTGTTTCAGGGACGGAGACCTTTGTGTGTGGTTACAACCGCTTACAACGTGGGGAGTCCGATGTCGCCATGCGAGAAAATGCCGACATCTTAATGGAAGAAAACTATCAAGAGAATTATAATGGGTTTGATCCCAATGACCCCTCATCATATATTATCTTCTCTTTGCTAAAAAGGACTTATAGAGAAAAAAGCATTAAATTTGCGACATACGTTCAAAACGAATACGTCAACAAAGGGCGTCTTGACCGTGGCGTGCAAGAATTATCACTAGCTGTTTTAGCAGGCGCGAGTATGCCAGCTGTCTTAACTGAAATTGGCTTTATTAGCAACCCCGATGAGGAGAATTACATGCTCTCGGAGGTTGGACAAGCGGAAATTGTAAAGAATTTGGTAGACGCTATCAGACGTTACAAACAAGGACATGAAGCAATTGCTCAGCAATAGGTTAGACAATCGGAAGTAAGTTTAAATATATTTTGAAAAACAAAAGTAAACACACACAGCTTTGGGCAAAGGGAATGCAGATTGCACTTTGTCTTATTGTATTAGCATTAGCAAGTTTTAAACCTGCCGAACATCAAGGTGCCAAAGGCGGCAATGGTAAAATTAAAGTAATAGTTCTGGATCCTGGACACGGAGGTAATGATTCAGGTGCAGTAGGACGACAATCCAAAGAAAAAGATATTGCTCTCCAAGTCGCTTTGAAATTGGGGAAGAAAATACAAAAAGAATTGCCTGGCGTAAAAGTCATTTATACTCGTACAACCGACGTTTATCCTAAATTATATGAGCGTCCTGCCCTCGCTAATAAAAATCACGCAGATCTATTTATTTCTATTCACTGTAACTCTGGAGGTTCCAGCAGTAGACGTGTAAAGAATAGTAGAGGTCGATATGTGACACAACGGACCTTAAATACTTCGGCAAAAGGAACGGAGACCTTGGTACTCGGTTTTAGCCGTACTGGCGATCAAGACGTTGCAATTCGAGAAAATGCTTCCATCCTAATGGAGGACAACTATGAGCAAAACTATGGTGGTTTTGACCCTAAGGATCCATCCTCCTACATCGTATTCTCTTTAATGAAACGTAAATTTAGAGAGCAAAGCATCAAACTTGCGGCTTATATGCAGGATCAATTTGCGGCTTCCAATCGCGTCGATCGGGGTGTAAAGGAACAATCTCTCGCTGTTCTCGCGACAGCCGGCATGCCCGCTGTATTGACAGAGATTGGATTCATTTCAAACCCTGATGAAGAACGCTTTATGATGTCTGCGGAAGGTCAAGCGTCAATCGTTGATGATCTGTTCAATGCGATAAATACCTACAGAAAAAACGTAGAAAGATAAACTTTTTCTTAAATTGGGGATTATATAGTAGGTAGAATAACTTAATTAGGAATATTTTGAAAATATCTAACGAAACAAAAGTCGGTGCTTTAACGAGTATTGCAATCGCTATCTTATTTATTGGCTATAGCTTTTTGAAAGGCAACAATGTCTTCAGTAGTGACAATACGTTTTATACCGAGTATGATAATGTAGATGGATTAGCGGTATCCAAACCCGTTTTAGTATCGGGATTCCAAATTGGTCGTGTCTCTAAATTAACCCTGCAACCTTCTGGAAAAATACGGACCGAGTTTAAGATAAACGACGATTATGCGATCCCTTCGAATACGGTCGCGCGAATCGTTAGTGCCGATTTACTTGGTAGTAAAGCCATTGTATTTGAGTTGGGCAACAGTACCACCATGGCAAGAAGCGGAGACCCCTTACTTTCGGATGTTCAAGCGAACTTGATGGAAAAGGTGGAGCCCTTACAGAAAAAAATAGAAAACCTCGTAGAGAAACTAGACTCGGTTCTGTCTGGTGTAAACTCCGTCTTGGATGACGGCTTTCAACGCGACTTTAAGAGTAGCGTCCATAGTATCTCGATTTCGCTGAAGAATCTAGAAAAGATCACAAGTGACGTCGATGGGCTGATGGGATCTGAGAAAAACAGATTAGCGAATATCATGGCGAATCTAGAATCGATTACCAACAATTTCAAAAATAATAACGCGAAGATTAACAGCATTCTAGGGAACTTGGATAGCTTATCATCGGATCTCTCCAAAACGGAGATTAAAGCAACAATCGACAATGCCAATCAGGCGATGCGCGACGTGCAAGCTATCACAAACAAAATTAACGCTGGAGAAGGTTCAATTGGCTTATTAATCCATGATGAAAAGCTGTATAATAATCTAACGAATGCCTCTCAAAACTTAGACGAGCTCGTACATGATTTAAAAACAAATCCAGGGAAATACCTAAAAATCTCCATCTTCGGAAAGAAGGACACTAAATAACTATAAAAGGGGCAATCGAATCGATTGCCCCTTTTTTATTTCAACTATTGGCGACCGATGAGGTCGCTTTTCTAATACTATTTTAGCGTTTCAGATAACCAGCCGAAAAACTCGCGTTGCCACACTTGCGCATTGTGACCGGATAGCACCCAGTGATTCTCTTCCGGTAGATAAACTAGTCGACTCTTCACCCCTTTCAATTGAGCTGCCTGAAATGCCTCCAAGCCTTGTCCAATTGGGACGCGATAATCCTTTCCGCCTTGAAAGATTAAGATTGGTGTATTCCATTTGTCGATATGCTTAATTGGATTGAACTCTTCGTAGGATTTGCTATTATTTTTATCCCAGTAAGCCCCAATGTCGTGATTGGCAAAGAATAATTCTTCGGTTGTACCATACCAGGACGTCATGTCGAACAAACCACAATGCGATATAAATGATTTAAATCTTCCTTCATGAACGCCAGCCAACATGAAAACTGAATACCCACCATAACTAGCACCAACAGCGGCAATGTTAGACTTATCGACATAAGGCTCCGTAGAGAGATCATCAATGGCCGACAAATAGTCTCGAATCGATTGGCCTCCCCAGTCTTTCGAGATTTGCTCATTCCACTTAACTCCCCATCCCGGCATACCACGACGATTCGGGGCGATAACGATATATCCTTGGGAAGCCATCAACTGGAAATTCCATCGGAAAGAATACGATTGAGTAGTCGCCGACTGCGGACCACCTTGACAGAATAATAACACAGGGTATTTTTTCGTCGGATCAAAATCAGGCGGATAGATAACCCAGGAGAATAAATCCAATCCATCTGTAGCTTTGGTCACGCGACTTTGGACTTTCGTATCTGCGATTTGGCTGTACATGGCGTCATTGACATGCGTAATTGCCTTTAGTGATTTATTTTTAAAATTATAATCAAACACTTCCGTCGCCCTTGTCATTTTTGTGGAGGTAACAATTAAGCCAGTCGATGTTTCGCCAACAATTCCCGTAATATCAAAATCACCATCCGAAATCTGCGTTATCTTAGGTGAGACTTTTGACCAAACTCCCTTAGCCACATTGATTTCAAAAAGCTGTACAGTACCTTTTGTAGGTGCCACAAAGAAAATCTTCTTATTATCCTTACTCCAGATAAACGAATTAACGGTACCATCCCAATGTGCCGTCAAGTTTACTTTTCGACCCGAACTCGGTTCCATAAGAATGATATCATTCTTATCCGCTTCATAGCCATCAGTCTTCATACTCAACCAACTCAGGATCTTTCCATCGTTGCTAAGCGAAGGATTCGTATCATAACCACTCATACCTTCCGTAAGATTACGCGTCTCCCCAGTGGCAATATCATACTGATACAAATCAGTATTGGTACTTTGCGCATAATCATTTCCGAATCGCTTTTTAGCGACGTAAATGACCGATCGGCTGTCTGCAGTCCAAATAAAATCTTCAGCACCACCAAATGGCATCTGTGGAGCGTAAAAAGGCTCACCCTCCATGATATCTTTAGGTTTTCCTATCTTCCCATCCGCATAACTTGCAATAAAGGGGTGGTTAAAACGGCCATCATTCCAAGTATCCCAATGACGATAGTCCAAATTATCATAGATATAAACGTTGGATTTACCAAGATCGGCATACTTATCGACAGAATGGTAAGGCTTTAACAGCACGGCTTTGCTAAATAAGATCGACTTCCCGTCTGGCGCGATCTTCACATTCTCTAATCCACCTTCATAATCCGTCAACTGTTTTGATTCGCCCCCGTTCAGATTTTTTTGCCAAATCTGCCCCTTAAACAGATATAATACCAATCCATTCTCCGCTATCGACAAAACTGTCTCGCCCCCCGCTTCGCTAGTAAATTGCCGAGCTTCACCTCCCTTTACCGGAACAACAAACAAATTCTTTTCGGATTTATTTTCCGCAAACAGATAGTTGGAGACGCCATAGATAAGCTGTGTCCCGTCGGCCGATAAACCTTCAGCGCTTACTCTACCTAATTCCCATAAGGTCTTTGGGCTAAGCGGCGTACCTCCGTTTATCGTCTTTACGCGATTTTCAATCTGTGGCCTCTCCACTTTCTGTGGAACTTCTTTACCTTGTGCAACAACCATATTATTGATCAATAAGAGTGCTCCAATACATGATAATCTCATCATCTTATTCTCTTTTTTTGAGCCAATTTACTAAAGTTGTGAGGTATTGCGAAATTCCAAATTATTTTCAATGCCTCGCTGAGGTTAGTAATAACCAAATGCTCGTTAAATACATTAGGATTGATTCCCTTTTTAACTTGATCATCTTTTATCGAATTGGTACCAGTCAATCTTGGTCGATAAGCGCATCAAAGCCGCCAATATAATAAACACACCTACCGTTCCCACGATTAAAGAATAGTCGCGCAACTGCATCAAAATATAGATAAACGAGTAGAATAGGGATAGTATCGCACCAAACAACAGCGCCGACTTCCTATTTTTTGTAATCGCCTTAACAAAGGAAGCTATCAATACAACGGTCGCAATCGCAGCCAGTAAGTAGGCAATATTAAATCCTAAATGTTCCGAAATTGCCAACAACAATGCATAAAACAGAACCATCGCGAAACCAATCAGCACATATTGTATGATATGCACCCGTTGCTTCTTGATAATTTCCATGAAAAGTAGCGAAACAAAGGTTAATGCAATGACTAAAATCCCGTATTTCGTTACGCGCGTAGTCTTCTGATAATTGTTTACTGAAGGTAAGAAATTTATTTGAACCATGTCGTAATCGGAACTGGTCAATTCCGAATTTCCTTCTGACACTGCTGCTGATCCAGGCGCTGCAATATAATCAGCCGAATAGGTATCCGTCAAATTATCCTCATTATTCAATTCTAAGCCTTGAAATTGATATACAAACTGCTGCGCGCCTTCCCATTGCTGAGGCAACTTACGAGCAAAGGAGGGAATACTCCAGCTGGCAGCAAACGAATGCGCTGTAACTTCCCGGTTTTCCGGCAAATGCCCTCCATTAAAACTAGGATTGCCCCAATCACCTTTTACTTCAATATGCGTTTGTTTCGCTAGCGGTAGGAAATTTAGCGATTTTGAACCCCGGATGTTAAATTCTATTTCGAATGCTTTCTTTAAGTCATCATTTCCCGTCAATGCTAAATCAACAATCAAATTTTCAACATAAGGTCGTAAATCATAAGAACTCTTGGAAAGCTCAAAACTTTTCCCTGCCCAATTTAATTTTGGGTTAGCGGTCAATCCTTTCACATCTTGAATCCCAAACAATAATTTTGCTTCTTCCCAACGCAGCTTTTCCTGCGGAACCTTTAATTTGGAAAGCTCGAAGCCTAAAAAATTACCCGTCACTTTAACTTTCGAGTTATAAACGACCGCTTGATAAATTACGCGATTTAAGGGTTCTGGTCTAACCTCTGATTGTGTCTTCATTTCTTCGGGTAGCAACTGTGCCCAACGTGTCACTACAGTTTTTACGACTTGCTTTACGCCATCGGAGGACTCTTGAATTACTTCCTTAACCTCATCATAGGGTACTGCGATAATTGGGCTAACAATTACCTGTTCTTTTCCCCATTTATCTGCAATCTCATTGGATACTCTTTGTTCGCGATATTTACGTTCAGAGATCAACTCATTTATTAAGTTCATTGGAATTAATAAAATGATAGTAAGGAAGAAGATTACCCCAAATTTTAAAACGACAGATCCCGTAACTTTTTCATAAAGCGATTTATTCACAGGCCCTTCTTGTTGTGTATTTTCCATGATGTATTTATTTTAAGATTAGAATGTTAGTTTTTTCAGCAAATGCGCGCTGTAAATTATAAAGAGGTTCATTTAAATAGTTTTTAAACTCTAAATGATAAAATGACCACATACGCTTACCCCTGTTAAACGAGTTCCAGTAATAATTGGAATGCTCGGGAAAAAGTAAAGTGCCAATCAATACCATCGCGAGCAAATACAGACTAAACTTACCATTGCCAAGTAATAGGTACTGCATGGCAATTTCGTCTTTGATTTCTGTCCCTGTTTCTGTCAGTAAATGGAAAACATCATGGTTCTCCAACTTCGGCATCACGTCGAAGCCTTTTTCCTGATAAAAGGCAGCTAAAGATGCTCCCAGGCTACCCGAAGGATATTGGCTAAATCCTTCCTTACTGATTCCCCAAGCTTGTTTATGCGGTTTAAACAAGTTGGCATAAAGCCTGCTCGACCCATTGTAGAGGTAAAGCATAAATTTTAAACGAAGTCCTCTCATATTTTTAAATTTTTTATAATTAAAAGTACTTTGCATTTCAAAGTAATCGGGCAAAAAAAATTATGTATACTGTTGCTTGATTAGTTGCTCAAGCGCAATTAAATGATTTTCAAAAGCTTTCTGACCCTTTTCAGTTTTTCCATAGCGTGTATTCGGTTTCCGGTCTATAAAAGTCTTCGTTACCGTAATATAGCCCTCCTTCTCCAAACTTTTTAAGTTCGACGCTAGATTCCCGTCCGTCACCGCTAACAATTCTTTGAACGAATTAAAGTCATAGAATTCATTCGCCATCAATATTCCCATAATTTGAAGACGAACTCTATTCTCTAAAACCTTATCATATAACGTTAAATCCAAACTCACTTCTCGTATTTTTTATGAACGATTAGACCGTAAACTATGTGTAAAACCCCGAATCCTACGGACCAAAACCAAATG
>JBEBRI010000133.1:0-10599 GCA_040394915.1 Sphingobacterium sp. | reverse complement strand
GAGTCGTGTATGATATCAGTTCAAAACCACCAGCAACCATTGAGTGGGAATAAACTAAAACAAAATTTTTCGAAAAATACGGTATTCGCAGCAGCGCTAACTTTAGCGCTTGCTGTGAGTGCTTGTACCCCAAAAGTAGGTGTTCTACGCTCACCAGATGTATATGGTGGAGCTGTAGGTACTGAAAAAACGCCAGAGGAAAAAACGGAAGAGAAAAAGGCGGAAGAAGCCAAAAAAGCAGAATCAGCCAACAAGAGCATCGCGCTACTATTGCCATTCCAATTAGATCGCGTCGTGGTGAATTCCATGAGCGCCGAAGATGTTAAACGTTCAGCACTAGCACTCGATTTTTATCAAGGCTTTCAATTAGGTATGAATGAAGCCACAAAGAAAGGTGGTGAATACGCTTTAAAGGTGATGGACACCCAAGATAGCGAAATGCGTAATGTCACTTTAGCAGCTTCTAAGGATGTGCAGGAAGCGACGTTAATTGTAGGTCCAGTTTATCCTAAGGAAATTCGCTCATTCGGCAAGGGGCAAAGCAATAAGAGAGTGCTACAAGTGAACCCGCTTGCAGCAGCTATGCCGACTGAGTTTAATCAAAGTAACTTAGTGTCTATAACGCCGCCAATTCGTATCCATATGCGTGCGGTTGCGAAAGAGGTTGCCTCAAAATATAATGCTGGCGATGTTGTATTCGTATTTGATGCACGCGATAATGACCACCGTCAATATATCGCCGGCATAGATGAAGAAATGAAAAAAGTTAATCCATCGATCGTTGTTAAACACGTAGCCTCTGTTGCTGCACTAACAGCGGCAATGCCAGACTTGGAGACTGCGTTTGTAATTACAGGAACGACTGAAAAGAATCAATTACGTTCACTAATCTCCGGCCTAGATGCGAAAGTTCGGGAGGGATTTGATATCAAACTATTTGGACATCCGCTTTGGGATAGATTTGATTTCTCACCGTATTCCAACTTCTACAGAATGGATCCGACGATAACAGGGGAAAGCCATTTGAAAGTGTGGAGTACCGAAGTGCAGAATTTCCAACGTAACTATAAAGCACAGTTTAAAGTTGATCCTTCGGACTATGCCTATAAAGGTTATGACGCCGGAAAATACTTTACCAACATATTGAATAAATACGGAGCAGAATACGCCGATAAATTACAGAATGAAGAATTCAATGGTATATTTAGTCACTATAAATTCAGATATAATCCGCAATGGGGATATGTAAATGAAGGTGTGTTACTGAAGACATACCGAAACGGTTCTTTCCAATAAGAGTATCTTGGAGCATAATAGCAGACGCGTTCAACAGCAAGTACGCAATTTCGAACGTACATTAGAAGGGTACCAATACCAAGAACCCTTCTCCCGATATTTAACACAATTTTACAAACAAAATAAGCAGATGGGTTCATCCGATAGAAGGATGAACTCCAGATACTGCTATAACCTGTTCCGTTTAGGAAAAGCATTTACAGCATATGATCTTATCGAACGCTTAGCAATCGCCGAGTTCCTTTGTGAAAAGGAAAGTGCGCTCGTGCAAGAGTTTAAACCAGAGTGGTTGTCAAATGACTACCCCAACTTAAATGATAAGATTCACTTTATCACAGCCCAGTATGGGGAGTTTCTAGATGTCGTATTCCCTTTTCCTGAACGTTTGTCAGACTCGATCGATAGCCAAAGATTTATAAGTTCTCATTTTATACAACCGGATTTATTTATTCGTGTCAAGCGAGGTAGTGAGCAAATCGTGAAAGCCGAGCTTCAAAAGAAAGAACTGCCGTTTACGGAACTTTCAAACCGAACAATTGCGCTGCCTAATGGACTTAACCTGCAATCGATCTCTGCTATACAAGGATTATATGAGGTGCAAGACCTTTCCTCACAACAAAGCTTAAACGCAGTTCAAGCGAAACCCAATGATAGCTGGTGGGATGCATGTGCTGCCTCAGGTGGTAAATCCCTCTTGTTGTTGGATCAATACCCTTCGATTAACCTGATGGTTTCCGATGTTCGCACAAGCATACTCAGAAACTTGGATGAAAGGTTCGATATCGCTGGGGTCAAAAAGCCTTATCGAAAGAAAATATTAGACCTGAGTAAGCCTGTCGATCATATTATGGCAAATGAGCGCTTTGACGGCGTTATTATCGATGCCCCTTGTTCGGGTTCAGGAACCTGGGGACGAACCCCAGAGATGCTCTCTAAATTCCAATTAACGGATTTAAATGCATTCTCTACCCTGCAGAAAGCAATTGTCAGAAATGCGATCCCGTATCTGAAGTCGGGTTCCACGCTAATCTATATCACATGTTCCGTTTTCCAAGATGAAAATGAACATATCGTAGATTATATAGAAAATGAACTTAACCTTAAATTGGAAAGCATGACACCTATTTTAGGCTATGATCGTCGTGCCGATTCTATGTTCACAGCTAAGTTCATCAAGCCTTAGTCGCAGTGCAAAGGAATTACTAATACCGGACACGTTGCTTTTCGAATAATGGCTTCGGAAACAGAGCCAGATAGAAAATGATCAAAGCCTGTACGACCGTTCGTGCCGACGATAATCAAATCCGCTGTCCATTCTTTGGCAACTTGCAATACCTCATCGCGAACATCACCAATACGGTTAAATGTAAAAGTCTCGGACGCTCCAACAAATTCAATTGCTAAGTCATCTAAAAACTTCTGTGCCGCCTGCTGTTGAATCTCTGACACTTCTGGAATGATGATAGGTTGCTGGCCAAGTAGAGGGTCAACGCCATAACTCGTAGGGGAGGTCGGAGGGACCACTGTCACCAAGGCCAGTGAAGGTTTTAAATCTGAAACTATCCCTTTTGCGTAGTTGATAGCACGTTCTGAACATGGACTTTCATCAACCGCTAATAATATTCTGTTAAATTGTGTAGCGCTCATAATCTTTAGATTTTCTATACCTAATATATTAAAAACCGCGTAGGCATTAAATAGTTTTGGTCATTTTTTTAAATGAATAAATCCATTTTCCCCGTCTTAATTTCATCGCAATAATCTTAATCATGTCCTCCGTTAGAAAAAAAGCGGAATTAGTGGTCCATTAATTCACATACATCAGCACGATTATGTGCCATAAAAAAGGCCATCCGTTTTTTCGGATGGCCTTTTTTATAAATCTATATCTATTAAACGTTAAAACGGAAATGCATAATATCGCCATCTTCAACGATGTATGTTTTTCCTTCTACCGATAATTTTCCTGCTTCTTTAACGGCGGCCTCGGAACCAAAGTTCACAAAATCTGCGTATTTGATTACTTCTGCCCGAATGAAACCTTTTTCGAAGTCGGTGTGAATGACGCCGGCCGCTTGAGGTGCTGTAAAGCCTTTCTCAATCGTCCATGCACGTACTTCTTGAACACCCGCAGTAAAATAGGTCGCTAAGTTTAACAAGGAGTAGGCTGCACGAATTAATTTATGCACCCCCGATTCCGATAATCCTAAATCTTCAAGAAACATCTTGCGCTCTTCATAATCCTCTAATTGCGCAATCTCCGATTCTATCTGCGCAGAAATAACTAATACCTCCGCATTCTCGTCTTTTACGGCCTCTTTAACACGCTCAACGTAAGCATTGCCCGTGTTCACCGAACCCTCGTCAACATTACATACGTAAAGTACAGGCTTTACTGTCAATAAGGTTAAGTCAGCAATAAATTCCATATCCTCTTCCGAAATAGGAGCTGTACGTGCTGATTTACCAGACTCTAAATGCTCTTTTACAACCGTTAAGATTTCGAAAGTTTTTTTCGCATCCTTATCACCGCCTGTTTTCGCCATTTTCTCAACCTTTTGAATACGCTTGATAACCGTATCCAAATCTTTCAATTGAAGCTCAGTATCGATAATTTCTTTATCGCGAATAGGATCTACAGAACCATCAACATGCACGACATTACCATCGTCAAAACATCTTAAAACATGAATAATTGCATTCGTTGTGCGGATATTTCCTAAGAATTGGTTACCTAAACCTTCTCCCTTGGAAGCTCCTTTAACAAGACCTGCAATGTCGACAATCTCGATATTGTTCGGAACGATACGTTGTGGATTTACCAGTTCAGCTAGTTTATTCAAGCGCTCGTCTGGAACGGTGATTACGCCGACGTTAGGCTCGATTGTGCAGAAAGGAAAGTTTGCCGCTTGTGCCTTTGCATTCGATAAACAGTTAAAAAGTGTTGATTTGCCTACGTTAGGTAGACCTACGATACCACATTGTAATGCCATATGCTTATTTCTTAAAAATTGACGCAAAGATAATAAAACGAGGGGATATTTGACACTATCCAACATCATTAATTGGAAGCAGACTTTTAACCAGCAATTTTAAATTAATGTGACCATATTATGAACTTTAAATTACTTAAAATGAATAGAGTAGCGTATTATTTACAAATTTTAACATTTTACGATTAATCTTTCGGCCGGAGATTTGTGTCATACCATCAAATTACATTAAAAAACGAACCCACAATTGATAAGGAGGTTAATATGAAAAAGTTATTCTACGTTGTTGTCTTTCTAAGTGCTTTCGCGTTCGCAAAGCCAGCTAACGCTCAAGTAAATGTTAGTATTAATATCGGTTCACAACCTCTTTGGGGTCCGAGTGGATATGATTATGCAAGGTATTATTATATGCCAGAAATGGACGTGTATTACGATGTTTCTAGTCGTTATTATACCTACTATAATGGTGGTCGTTGGATATCACACCGCAGTCTACCAAGTCGTTATGGGCGTTATGACTTACACAGAACCTATAAAGTAGTCATAAACGATGACCGTCCGTGGAGAAATCATCGTCGTCACCGCGATCACTACCATGGCTATTCAAGAAACTATAATCAAGTTTCATTGCGTGACTACGGTAGAGGACATAAGCATCATGGAAAGAGCTACAAAAAAGCACATAAAGAATATCGTAAAGCGGAAAAAAGACATGCTAAATATTATAAAGAAAGATCTTCTAGAAGAGATCGAGATTACAGAAATGTAAGAGGCATGTGGTAGAAAATTATTAAATTTTAAAGAGGGGCTTAGTAATAAGCCCCTCTTTATTTACTTCATAAATAATTTATTATTCGTTACTTTTGTCAAAATTTAAATGTGCATAGCAAAGCCATGTTGAAAAAGAAATTGCTCATTACACTATCAGTTTGTATCCTTGTTGGAATCTTCCATTCTTGTAATCAAATTGTCGGTTCCACTGCAGACAAAAAAGGAAGGAACAAGTCCGGATCTCTAGTTGAGGAAATTGAGCAGCTCGTTCAACAGGACACCAGCTATTTGATGGATAAATTGGATTCTTTAAACCGAAATCTGATTGTTTTCCCAGCCATCGATTCTTTAAACAAGATTGACCCTAAGCAGGCCAAGCGAAATCTACGTGATTCTATCTATCGCGAATTAAACAAAAAAGATAAGCATATTTATTTAACCTTTGATGATGGACCTTTAATTGGTTCTCGTGCGATCGATTCAATCGCTACAGCCAAAGACACCAAAGTGAGTGCTTTTTTAGTAGGCAAGCACGCCAATATGAGTAAACGTTTAAAGAATGATTTTGAACGTTATGCAAAAAATCCATTAGTCGAATGCTATAATCACAGCTATACCCACGCCGGAAATAAATTTCATGCCTTTTATTCTAATCCCGATTTAGCAGTTGCAGATTTTGATAAATGCGAGGAAGCCCTGTCGTTGAAACACAAGATTATCCGTATGCCCGGGCGTAACATCTGGTTATTCGATGATGTTCGACGTGTCGATCTTACCAGCGGAAGCCAAACCGCCGATTTACTCGGATCGAAGGGGTATAGTATATATGGTTGGGATGTCGAATGGAAAATTCATGGACTTACCGGTAACCCTGTTCAATCTGTGAACGAGATCTATACGCGTATTCGCACCATGCTTGGTAATAAATCTACGCTAAAACCAAATAATGTGGTTTTACTGATGCATGATGATATGTTTCAAAATAAAAAAGGGCAGCAGCTTCTAGTTGGTTTGATTGATAGTCTGAAGAAACATAAGGATTATCACTTCGAATTTATCTCCACGTATCCACATAAATATTAGTATTCATATTTTCTTGTAATTTTTGATAAATTGATTAAACTTTTTAATAAAAATGAAGTTTAGTTCATATGACCATATCGCAGTTATTTAAGAAAATCACGCCATTTACTAAACCTTATAAGAACTTAATTTTCTATACCCTCATCCTAACGGTTATAGGGTCTTTTGCCGCTCAGGTAAACGCGTTTATCTTAAAATATACCGTCGACGCTATATCGCAGCTGCTCGTCAATAAGACGCCCTTGCGCATGGGATTACATCTGTTGGGCATTATTTCTGCGATCTTATTAAGTAAGGAAATTATTTATTCGATTGTGCAGTTTGGGCAGAAGTACTACGGCGAGAAATTAAGGATTATGATTGCCCGCGACTTTTCGCAAGCCATAGTCGACAAAATACTGACCTATAAAATGGCTTTCTACACGTCTAGTGTGAACGAATCCGGAAAGTTGCAAACCCGTATTGATGCCGGTATAAGCTCCCTAACCCGCTTAGTACAAAACTTCTTTATCGATATTCTTCCCTTATTTGCCAATGCAATTATTGCATTGGCCTGTATGTTTATCGCCAACTTTTATGTCGGACTCGTCGGCTTAATCATTATCCCCATCTATTTTTATATCGCTCAACTCCAAGCACAACGACTCTCTGGATTTCGAAGAAATATGCGAAAATACCGGGAAAACAAGAATAATCAGATTATCAATTTAATCGACTCCATTACGGTGATCAAATCCTTTGTTCGAGAAGACTTGGAAGCCAAGCGGCATCAGGAGATTCAGTACGAAATGACGGAGAATCAGATGGCGACTCGAAAAACTAGCTTTATATTCGATAGTATCAAGAGCTTTATTGAACAGATCGGAGTCGTCATTGTGATTATATTGACTGCCTATTTCGTGTTAAATGAACAAATGTCAATCGGAGCAATCATGTTTCATATCATGCTCTTCAATAATGTCTCTGCACCGATTAGACAGTTACATCGGATTTACGATGAGGTGAACGATGCGTTAATCTACTCGGAGAGCTTTTTCGAAATCTTAGAAGATGAGGGGCAGAAGGAGCCGAGTGGTAGTTATAAACCCGACTCGATCAAAGGATTAATAGAAATAAAGAATATTAATTTTACCTACCCCAATGGGCATCGGGCCATAAGCGACGTGAGTATGACCATTCGACCAAATCAAAATACCGCCTTAGTGGGACTTTCAGGCGCTGGCAAGAGTACCATCATCAATCTTCTGGATAAATTTTACGAACCCGATAGTGGACAAATTCTCTTAGACGGCGTTGACCTAAGAGAATACGACACTGATTTTTTGAGAGAGCATGTCGGCCTCGTCTTACAGCGAAACCATATTTTCAAAGGGAGTATTGCTGACAATATCCGGTATGGTAAAACGGGAGCGACACTTGAGGATGTTATGGAGGCAGCGAAGAAAGCCTATATACATGAGCAAATTATGGAATTGGCAAACGGTTATGAATCGGAGGCACACCTATTGTCTGGGGGGCAACAGCAACGAATTGCAATTGCTCGCATGTTCTTAAAAAACCCAGCTATCATCTTCTTAGACGAACCGACTGCCAATCTGGATGCCATCGCAACCGAACAGATAAAAAATAGCTTAGACGCGATTAAAGTCGGGCGTACGGTGATTATAGTTTCCCACAGCATCTCCCAAATTATTGACTCCGAACATATCCTCGTCATGGAGAAGGGACGCGTTGTAGAGGATGGTACACATGAGGAATTATTCGATCGACATGGAACCTATCATAAGATATTTAGCGCGATGGCAAATAGTTTAAACATCCACAAAATCACCGAATCATTGAAAGAAGATTGATAAAAGCAATTTCAGGCAAGTTTTTTGTGTTAAATTTACAACGTTTAAATAGCACATTCAGGAATATATGTTTTATCCACTCCTTCGTTCCTTTGTAAAATTCGGATTAAACTGGTATGTCGCAGATTGGCAATTAAAGAATCTCGCCAACGCAAGCCTTCAACATCCAACGATTGTTGTATGCAATCACCCCAATTCATTCTTTGATGCGTTAGTCCTGGCAGTACATAGTCCTAAGGAAACGCGCTTCTTAGTGCGTGGGGATATCTTTAAAAAACATTGGGCCAACTGGGCGTTGCGGAATTTATTTATGATTCCAATTTACAAGAAGTCTGACGATCCCGATTTCGAAGTAATGAATGCTTTTACCTATGATGAATGTGCCAAATGGTTGAAGTCGTCTGAAAACATTGTTATCTTTCCAGAAGGGGTATCTCGAAATACGCATCGTTTGCGCCCGTTTATGCCATCTGGATTCTCGGCTTTAGTGAAACGTGCCATAAGCATGGATATTCCCGTGCAAATACAACCCTATGTAATCAATTACAGTTCCTTTGACGCCATTCCTAAAGCTGTAGCTCTGACAGCGTTAAGCCCAATTGATAGCACCGACTATATCCAGAAATCAGAGGTCGATACGTCCAAAATACTTTCATTGATGCGCGAAGAAATGGATGCCGAATTAGCGGGAGTACCCATCACGCCGACAGCAAACTACGCAAAGAATAGAGAATGGATGAAATATCCAGCGAAAGCAGGGTACTATACCCACCATTGGTTATATAAGTTGCTGAAAGCTCAAGTTGAAAAGAAGACATCCGGAACGATTTTCTACGATTCGCTCATGTTTACTGCATTACTCTTTGCCTATCCAATACTGATTTTAATACTCAGTCTGCTCATCGGAAACCTAATCGGATTTTGGACAGGCCTATTAATTTTTTTTCTCTTACCCTTTTTATCTTATTGTTGGGTCCAATATGAACCCATTCGTGTGCATGACGGATCGGATACCTTTAAAGATAATAAACTGAATTAGCCGAGCTCTTGTTTTTTTGGTCTGAGCTTTTGCCATATTTTTTTACCGTATCGTACGATAAAAAAGAGAATTAGCAAAACTAGGACGGCGGCAAGAATGGGTAGGAAGATAGCGAAAACACTCATAATCGTTGAACCAACGGTTTCGACTGTCGATATAATGGGATTTCCGACGCCCCCTGTTGTTCCAGACGATGCCGCCCGCGTACCTGCTAAAGCCGAGCTGATTGTAGCTGCAGTTCCCCCACCAGCAATTAACGCTAAGGACCATTGTGTCCAATCATTCACTTCTGTAAACTGAGACGCAAATAATAGGGAACCTGCGAGGGTTGCCAGAGGCACGGAGATCGTGTCCAATAGATTATCCACAAAGGGGATGTAATAGGCTAATATCTCCAACAAAGTCGCAATGCCAGCACCTAGAACAGCCGGAAGGGTACCGATCCAAGCAAAGCTATCATTCGCCGGAATCCATCCCATAAACGTTCCTAAGCTTAAGATAAATATCGGTAGGAAAACCCGAAAGCCCGTAGCTGCCGCCAAACCAATGCCGACAAACACAGAGAGGAGGTAGGGTAGAAATTCAGACATTTATTTAGATTTTAGTAGTTAGAAATAAGATATTAGATTTTAGACATTAGATATTAGACTTTACGTATTCGATGTTAGAAATAAGATATTAGATGTTAGACATTAGATATTAGACTTTACGTATTCGATGTTAGAAATAAGATATTAGATGTTAGACATTAGATATTAGACTTTACGTATTCGATGTTATCCTTGATATTATTAGACATTAGACTTTACGTACTTTATACTATGCTTGGTGTTATTATGTTTCATATTAATGCTTATGATGTTATGTTTCATATCATTAGGCATAAGGTATTACACGTTAGAAATAGATACTATATCTAATATCTCATATCTCTTAACTCAGACCATCGGTTTTAAAAGTTCTGTATAAGAAATAAACATTTCTTCCAAGTATTATTCGGGTATATATTTCTTCTGTATAACCTTCATAAGATACTAATAATCTACCGTTTATTAGTCTTTTTCCAGTTCCTGTATCTACAACAAAAATAAGTCCAATTGTGGAATAGCATAACGATGCTTCGAAGATCTTTCTAGAATGATGGGTTAAGCTACGAAGGAGTTACGAAGCAATTTTGCGTCAGTTGTGTATCAACTAGTGCGAATGCCTATTCCCTTACGTAAAATCGGAGCTGATTTTTCTAGAAGTATTAAGCATCAAAAGGCAAAGGGTTAAAAAATACTAACTCAATTCTCTCAACACAAACCATCAAAGAACAATAATCTAAGAGCTAACGAGAGAGCGTCGAGGTTCAGGGGGAATCTTCTGTTAGGCCACTCAGAGCCAGAGAAGGTCGGTAAGTAAAGGGACCGTGGAATAAAGCGGAGCGAAGCGAGCATTTATGCCGCGAAAGCCCTTTACCTACCGAAACCTTCGGAGGCTATCTTTGCAGCAACAGACGATTCTCTCTGTAACCCTCCCGAAAAGTCGGACTGTTTGAAATGCGAAATTCGTAACTTAGAAC
>JBEBRI010000132.1:0-10605 GCA_040394915.1 Sphingobacterium sp. | reverse complement strand
CTTTGTTCCCAACCTGGGGGAGTCAATGGGAGCTGGTCGTAAAGGACTTACCCACGGCAAAATTAACAAAATTTTAATGTTTTGGAAAACATATTTGTCTTACGGCCTTATCCTGCTGACAGTCAGTCAGGAAAAATTACATTTTCTCATTTTCGTACTCACCTTTTAGCGCATAATATCCAAATATCCCTAATCCACAACTGATAATTGGGGTTAAAATAAACAGGATGATGATGCCGAATACGACATCTTCTTGGTGCCCCGACACAATTTTTGGGATTCCAAATTTGGCAATACAGAAATATGCGGTTAGAAGTGCAAGGATAATCCAAACGATTCCTAATATCTTTTTTAATGATTCCATCTTAATCTAAATCTTTAGCTACCATGTTTTTGTTAATATATAATGCGCCTATAATAAAGCATACGGCGGAAATGATAATTGGGTACCACAATCCTTCCAAATAAAAGGTGGGGTTATTCGATATTTTGGCATTGCTTGCCAAATAAGTAGATACCGCTGGTAAAAGTCCCCCAAAAATACCATTTCCAATATGATAGGGTAGTGACATCGAGGTGTAACGTATTTTAACGGGGAATATTTCGACAAGGAAGGCCGCAATTGGTCCATATACCAAAGTGATGTAAATTACCTGGATAAAAATTAATAAAATGAGATAGAAATAATTGGAACCCTCTATGTGTACTGTGTTTTTAACGGTTATATTGTTTCCCTCGCTATTTGTTTTTTCTACTCCATTCGCGAAGTAATGCGCGATCTCCGATGTTTTAAGAATTGTTCCGTCATCGTAGCTAGTCTGCGTGGTGCTAACCTTGTCAAATCCATCATCTGTCGATACTTCTACCGGTTCAGATTTCACCGCCGCAGCAACTTCTGTCTTGTTCTTCAAGTTGGTAACCTGATACATGGCTTCATAGATCGGTCGGTAAGTTAATACGGCTAGCAACATACCGGTCAACATCACCCATTTTCGGCCTATACGATCCGATAGACGGCCGAAGACGACGAAAAAAGGAGTCGCAAAGAGAAGAGCAATCCCCAGTATCATATCGGCTTGATCGGAGTCTAAATTCATGACGGTTTTCATAAAACTCATCGAATAAAACTGTCCGGTATACCAAACCACACCCTGTCCCATCGCTGCTCCAAATAAAGCAAGTAGAACAAATTTTAAGTTGTATTTATTGCCAAAACTCTCCTGAAGCGGACTTTTTGATGTTTTGCCTTCCGATTTTGCTTTTTGAAATTCTGGAGATTCATCCATATTCTTACGAATAAGATAGGATACATATACCATGAGAATAGACAATAAGAACGGAACGCGCCATCCCCATTGATCGAATTGCGCATCGGTTAGTAGGGCTCTCGTAATTAAGATGACCACTAGAGAGATGAATAACCCAAAGGTGGCAGTCGTTTGAATCCATGAAGTCCAATAGCCGCGTTCGCCTTTAGGTGCGTGTTCAGCAACGTAGGTTGCTGCACCTCCATACTCTCCGCCTAAAGCTAGACCTTGTAATAGTCTAAGTACTAATACGATGGCAGGCGCAAAGTAGCCTATACTGTCGTAACTTGGGATACAGCCGATGAGGAATGTCGCTCCGCCCATCAGGACGAGAGTCACCATAAACGTGTATTTACGGCCAATCATATCACCTAGTCTACCGAAGAATAAAGCGCCAAATGGGCGTACCACAAAGCCTGCTGCAAAGGTGGCTAATGTCGATAAAAAGGCAGCTGTTGGATTGTCTGCGGGGAAAAATTTTGTGGAGATAACAATGGATAAACTCCCAAAAATAAAGAAATCATACCACTCAATGAGCGTTCCTAATGAGGAGGCGCCAATTACTTTCCAGATTCCTTTTTTACTTACTTGTTCTTGCATGATTAGTTTAGGTTTATTAGGTGTTTTTTATTCTATAGCATTTTATATATTTTTCCTGGTAATGCATGTATATATCCGGCCATTTCCATTTCTAATAGGATGACCGCTAACTTACTTTGAGGCCAATCGCTAAAGCAGGCAATGTCGTCGACACTGGCTTCTTTCTTGATTTTGATATAATCATAAATCATGCGTTGATCGTCTGTTAAGTTGGGGATTAAGGTCAGTTGAATGCCTTCTTCGGCTTTTGGATCATATTGGCGCTTCCATTGCATAAGATGCAGCAAATCTTCACTATTACGTACAAGATGTGCCTCATTGTTTTTTATGAGTTGATTGCAACCACTGGAGTAAGGTTGATCGACCGCGCCTGGATAAGCGCAAACATCACGGTTATAATCGTTGGCTAATCTAGCCGTAATTAATGCCCCGCCTTTTTCCCTTGCTTCGACGACAATGGTAGCATCCGACAAGCCTGCGATGATGCGATTACGCATAGGGAAGTTGCTTTTGTCGGGTTGAGTTTGATAGGGGAATTCAGTCAATAACGCACCATTGTTGATAATTTCACAAGAAATATCGCGATGTTGCGCAGGGTAAATTCTGCTTAATCCATGTCCAAGGACGGCGATGTTAGGGATGTTTCTCCTTACACTGGCCAGGTGTACTAAGACATCGATGCCCATCGCGAGACCGCTGACAATAAGAACGCCCATTTCTTTTAAGCCCTCTATCAACTCTTCAATAATTCGCTTGCCGTATGCTGTTGCATTTCTTGTGCCAACGATACTTACCACTTTTTGAGCGTTATAATCTACTCGCCCATAGCTATAAAGGAGTAAGGGAGCGTCTTCGCAATGCATTAAACGTTTAGGGTACTCGTTATCTTCAATCCATAACAGATCGATGCCGTGCTTTTCCACATATCGTAGTTCGGTTTCCGCTTCCTGAAAGCAAGCTTTAGATCTAATCTGCTGAATAATATTCCTGCTAAGTCCTGGGATTGCGTTAAGTTCTTGGGTAGAGCTTGAGAAAAGGTCAGCAACATTACCAAAATAAGCCAATAATAATCGACTATACTTCGGTCCAATACCTTTGATTTTGGTTAATGCAATTTGCTCTATGACACTCATAAATGGTTAGTTCTGTTAAAGATAATTATTCAGTACGCCCCGTGCAAGCCTCTAATTGAAATTTATGGTTAACTTTGCATTAGAAATAGACGTTTATGGAATTACAAGAACCTTTTGATATAGAATTAAATGGTGTTACCTATTCGGTATTCCCCGATGAAAAGGATACCTATACCATTTTTAAAGATGGCGAGGAATATGTTCAGATCATAAAAGACACCGATACAAGTTGGTTGAAGCTGCATCCAGAATCTGGATTACCATTATTTGGAATGGATGAAGAGATTCATTTGATTGGTGCTGAAATTAACAAAATCGTCAGCGAATAAAGGCATTCAGTTGCGTTACAAAGTCGCTGAATACAAGATGCGCTAACTATTGATTAATATACTAAGCAATAGTTAGCGCATGTTATTTAGGATGAGGAGGTATGTATTTTTCTCCGCTTTCGATTTTGGACTACCAGGATTTCATTGGATACCTAATGGGTATGCGTATTCTTAAACGTTACATAGGAACGTAAACCACATACTTGGTATCGAAGAACTCATCTTTGAAATAGGCTGAAAGAGGGTGAAGTTCTGCTTTTACGCGCGCTTCCTTAATCTCTTCTTTTAAATCTCCACCTTTTAGATAAAGAATGCCGTTTGGAATACCATTCTTATCTTGCTTTTCGAATTTATTTCTAATCCAAGGAATAAATTCACCCAAGCGTGTCACAGCTCTGGAAACAATGAAATCGTACTTATAGTCGATTTGTTCTGCCCGCATGTGGTCGGCTTCTACATTGGTTAGTCCAATCGCTTCAGCAACACCACGCACCACCTTAATTTTCTTGCCTATTGAGTCAACCAAATGGAACTGAACATCTGGGAACATGATAGCTAAGGGAATACCGGGAAATCCACCCCCAGTACCTACATCAAGTATTCTAGTACCTTTGGAGAATTCAGTAACGAATTTTGCAATTCCCAACGAATGAAGGACGTGTTTTAAATATAAGCTTTCTATATCTTTTCGAGATACCACATTAATTTGATCGTTCCAGAAGGGATAGACTTCAGCGAGCTGAGCGAACTGTTGTTTTTGTTTTTCACTAAGATTCGGAAAATGCTGGTAAATGATATCGACTGTAGGATTCACTGTATTTCAATTTGGTAATTATTTCCAACTCACCTGTTTCTTTGATCGATTGAACAGGCCGTTGAAGCAGATGTAAAAATAATAATATAAATCGAGTATTGGCAACCAGAAAATAAGGTCTGAGACGCCAAGCTTTCTATAGATCGGGCGGAATACGATTATTTGGATAATTAATCGCAATAAATACGCGCCTACGCTGAGGTACCATAGGCTCGGGTTAAGGGCAAGACAGAGGAATACACAGCAATAAAATAATAATGCGGTGATTAGTTGTGTGGCTAGCATGCGCTTATGTGTTCCTTTATACATGACCGATGCGCCAGCATGCCTTGCTTTTTGTTTATAATAAGATTTCCAAGTCAATTTAGGTTCTGAATAGACATGGGCATCTGGATGGATGGCTATATCAACATTTGTTTTTGTTGCATTCTGATTGATAAATAAATCATCATCACCAGATTTAATATGCATATGCGCATTAAAGCCTTTGCCTTTAAAAAAGAGCGACTTCCTATAAGCGAGGTTTCTTCCTACACCCATGTAAGCATCCTTCTTCAAAGCGTAAGAGAGATAGCTCATCGCCGTATGGGTAGTCTCAAAGCGAATAAGTTTATTTAAGAATCCTGGATATTTAAAGTATGGTGAATAACCTAAGACAATTTCTTTTTCATTTTCAAAGGCGCTGGCCATCTCTTTGATCCAGTTTGGACTATTAGGTTGACAATCTGCATCGCACATCACCAAGATTTCATGCTTTGCACTCTTAATTCCCATCGTAAGCGCAAATTTTTTACTATGCTTCAGTTGAATATGTTCTTTGATCTCAACAACTCGCAAGTGAGCGTACTTTTCACAAAGGTCTTTTAATATCCATTTACTTTCATCAGAAGAACAATCATCGACAATGATTACTTCAAAGTCAGGATAATCTTGTTCCAATATGCTAGGTAGAAATTGCTTTAGATTCTCCTGTTCATTATGTGCACAGATGATCAGAGAAACGGGCGGGTATGCAGTCAGTTCTTCCCGATCCTTAATCCGGTATCTTGCTAACTTGCTGTATACAAATAGGATGTAGTAAAGTTGGAACAACAGCAAAAGCGCTAGAACCCCAAAAGGGAAATAGGAAATAATTTGCGAAATGTTCAGTTCGATATCCATAGAATAGGGGCAAAGATAAGGTATATCTGCCCAATTCTGTCGCCTGTGTGTTAATAAATGCGAATTAACGGGGGCAAATGCATTGCGCTCGAAATTTTATAGTATTTTTGCGCTTGATTAAGGAATAGTATGAAATTTACGCTTCAAGCACAAGATAAACTCTCAAGAGCCAGGGCAGGAGAGATTGAAACAGCCCATGGGAAAATTAAAACTCCGATTTTCATGCCAGTAGGTACAGCTGGGACAGTGAAGGCTGTTCATCAGCACGAGTTGGTCAATGATATTCAAGCCCAGATAGTTTTAGGAAATACTTATCATTTATATCTACGCCCAGGACTTGATGTGTTGAAGAAAGCCGGTGGCTTACACAAATTCAATAATTGGAGCGGCCCTATCTTAACTGATTCTGGAGGCTATCAAGTTTACTCGTTGACTGAGGTTCGTAAAATCCGTGAAGAGGGTGTTACTTTTAGATCACATATTGACGGTTCGAAGCACTTGTTTACGCCAGAGAACGTTATGGATACCCAGCGTGTTATTGGTGCCGATATTATTATGGCATTTGATGAATGTACGCCTTATCCTTGCGACTATCGTTATGCGCGTCGTTCGTTAGATATGACGCATCGTTGGTTGAAACGTTGTTGTGATCGTTTTGATTCGACCGAGCCAATTTATGGTTATGATCAAACGCTTTTCCCAATCGTTCAAGGTTCCGTTTACAAAGATCTTCGTGAAAAATCAGCTGAAGTAATCGCTTCTTTCAATCGAGAAGGAAATGCTATTGGTGGTCTTTCGGTAGGTGAGCCTGCAGAAGAAATGTATGCGATGACGGAAGTCGTGACAAATATCTTACCTAAAGAGAAACCTCGCTATTTGATGGGGGTTGGAACTCCAATAAACATTCTTGAGAATATTGCATTGGGTATTGATATGTTTGATTGCGTGATGCCGACTAGAAATGCACGTAATGGAATGTTATTTACGCAGAACGGTATTATTAATATCAAGAATGAGAAGTGGAAGGATGATTTCAGTCCGATTGAAGCGGAAAGTGATTTATTAGTCGATCAGATTCATACGAAAGCTTATTTGCGTCACTTAATTCGATCTCAAGAAATATTAGGAGCGCAAATTGCTTCATTACATAATTTGCATTTTTATCTTTGGTTGGTGGAACAAGCGCGTGAAAAGATTATCGATGGCACCTTCTACGACTGGAAAAATAAAATGGTAAAAGTCTTAGGTCAACGCTTATAGTTTTGAAATGAATATAATCGATCGTTATATCATAAAGAAATATCTGTCCACATTTGCGTTCACGGTGGCCATCTTCTGTGTGGTTATTGTGATCTTCGATGTGTCAGAGAAGATCGATGATTTCAATAAATATAAAGCGCCAATGTCGCGCGTGTTTCTTGAGTACTACGCGCTAGGAAGTCTTCCATTCTTTATCAATATGCTAACGCCTTTGTTTAATTTTATCGCGGTAATCTTCTTTACATCGAAGATGGCCGATCAAACGGAGATTGTGCCCATATTGAGTGGAGGGATGAGTTTCAACAGAATGTTGAGGCCTTATATGTTCTGTGCAGGCCTTATCTTTGCCCTTACTTTAGTTTCCAATATCTACATTATCCCGTTTACAAATAAGATCAAGGTTAACTTTGAAAATGTGTATGTTAAGCCGGATAAGATCAGTACTTCATCCACTTCAACCCATATGCAAATCGATTCCAGTACCTACGTATATATGGGTTCGTTTGACACAAAAGGTAAAGTTGGCTACAATTTCTCCTTAGAACGCTTCGATGGAGATAAAATGGTCGAAAAACTTATGGCTGATCGCATCACATGGGATTCAGTGACAAATAAGTGGAGTGTTCATGCCTATACCAACCGCCTGATAAATGGTTTCAAAGAAACGATGGAGTCGGGGGAAAAGCGTGATACTACCTTAGATATGCGCCCTCAGGATTTCGAAGTTTATGAGAATATCTTTACGACGATGAATCAATTAGACTTGGAAGATCGTATCGCGAAGGAGGAAATTAGGGGGACGGGGATGATGAATGATTTATTGCTCGAAAAGTATAAGCGGTTAATAAATCCATTTTCAGCATTTATTCTGACGCTCATTGGTGTTTCTTTATCCTCTAAAAAAGTGCGGGGCGGAATCGGACTCAGTTTAGGAGTAGGGATAGGCTTGAGTTGTGTATATATTGTTTTAGAGAGGTTTACCAGCATGTTCTCACTTAAAGGCGGATTAGACCCACTAATCTCCGTGCTGATACCCAATGTTATTTTCTTATTCTTGAGCTTTTATCTTCTGAAAAAAGCACCTAAGTAATTGTTTTGTTCATGTCAAAGTTGGCAACCAACCGCAATATCTTAGTATTGCATTTTACCGTATTAATCTGGGGTTTCACTGGTGTTTTAGGTGAACTAATTAGCGTTTCCGCATTGCATTTGGTTTGGTATCGGGTGTTAATTGCCGCGATTTCATTATGGCTTTACTTCATATACAGCAAGAAGTCTATACAGGTGCCCAAGGCCCAAATGTTGCAATATCTAGCGGTTGGAATGCTGGTAGGTATACACTGGATGTTGTTCTTTCATGCCATTAAGATTTCCACCGTTTCGGTGATTTTGGTTACACTTTCGTCTGTAACGTTGTTTACGGCAATACTTGAACCCATCATTAATCGAGCGAGGATTTCGGTTGCTGATATTATTGTAGGTCTTGTCATCATCTTTGGCATCTATTTAATCTTTAAGTTTGAGTTTCAATACTTCTGGGGTATTGTGTTCGGGCTTTCATGCGCTTTTTGCGCTAGTATATTCTCAATCTTTAATGCACGAATGGTGAAAAAAGGGAGTCCAACGATAATCACATTCTATGAGATGATTGGCGCATGGATAGGAGTGTCCATAGTGATGCTGACAACCGGTCAGTTCAATGAACAATTGTGGTTGAGCCAGTCCGACCTAATTTATCTCCTTATTTTAGGGGTTGGTTGTACGGCAGTGGCTTACGTGCTCGGTGTTGCGGTGATGAAGGAGCTGTCAGCATTCACTGTAGCACTGACAACGAATATGGAACCGGTGTATGGAATTATTCTAGCCCTTCTAATTTTTGGGCAGAAGGAAACGATGAGTGCAGGTTTTTACTCAGGCGCAATAATTGTTCTCGCGGCGGTATTTGTTTATCCATATCTAAAAGCAAAGTTGAAATTCTAGCGAGTTGGTTTTCCTAACCTCCTGTTGAACGGAATCGAATGTTCAAACATCAGATGGAAATATTGGGTTTATTTTATGTTGTGTAATCTATGTGATTTTCAACTGGCCTTTAATTTTATTATCCCATCATCAAGACATTTGCTTGTCAATATCGGGCTACAATTCAATAAATTTATCGTTAAGATTCCCTTGCGAAATCGATTGCGTATTGCCGAAGGCTTGTCAACTACTTAATTTCACCGTATCTTTTTAAAAAATTTCAGAGGAAACTTATTTCCAGATTAAAAAAATAAGTAAAGGCCTCCGTCATTCTTTTCAAATGAGAGTAATTTCTGAAGACTGAAAAGCGATGAACAATGACGTGGCTCATTTATTTGTCTATTAATAATACAAATAATAAGTTTCCAATCAATTAATATTGCTGGAATTTGAAATGCTTAGTAAAACTTGTACGAAAATTGTACTGTTTGAAGAGCTTACTGGATTAGATAATTATAAAAACCGTTTTTTAAGCATAACAAACAGTTTTTATTCGATAGAATCTCTAACTATTAATTTCAAAACGAGAAATGAGGTTGCTTTTCACACAGGCAACCTCTCTTTTTTAGCCTAATTTCCACTTCTGTCATCTCCGAATAAATATTCTATTGATTTCCGTAATCTAGCGCCAAGATGTTTGTTAAAATTGTAACTTTGGACCTTTACAAAAAGCTGAAATAATAAGTTGCCGTGAGGGTAACGAAACAATAGAATAATATGGCAAATATCGTAGCAATAGTTGGAAGACCAAATGTGGGTAAATCCACCTTATACAATCGTTTAACAGAAAGTCGTAAGGCTATCGTTGACGACTTCAGTGGAGTCACAAGAGATCGTCATTATGGACAAGCGGAATGGATCGGTAAGAAGTTTACTGTAATAGATACAGGAGGTTTTGTTCACGGCTCAGACGACGTATTTGAAGCGGCAATTCGTGAGCAAGTACATATTGCCATCGAAGAGGCCTCGGTAATTTTGTTCGTTGTGGATGTCACGACGGGGATTACAGATCTGGATGATGAGATTGCGGATATTTTACGTCGAAGTAACAAACCTGTCTACATCGTCTCAAACAAAGTTGACAGTGCAAAACAAACCAATGACTCCGCAGAGTTTTACGCATTTGGATTAGGAGAGCCTTATAATATTTCTTCGATGACCGGATCGGGTACCGGAGATTTATTAGATGAGGTGGTTAGCCATTTCGACCTGGACGAGGACGAGGAATCGGAACTTCCGAAATTTACGATTGTAGGACGTCCAAACGTCGGTAAATCAAGCTTAACAAATGCACTATTAGGTAAAGAACGTAATATCGTTACGCCAATTGCTGGAACGACTCGCGATGCTATTCGTATTCATTACAACCAATTTGGACATGAATTTCTCTTAGTGGATACAGCCGGTTTACGCCGTAAATCTAAGGTAAATGAGAATATTGAGTTTTATTCGGTGATGCGTACCATTAAAGCGTTGGAAGATTCTGATGTGGTTATTTTGATGATCGATGCGAAAGACGGGATCGAAGCACAAGATATCAACATCTTCCATCTCGCGGAGAAGAATAAAAAAGGTATTGTGATCCTGGTAAACAAATGGGATACCATTGAAAAGGATCATAAAACAGCAAAGCAATTTGAGGATACGATTCGCAAGAAAATTGCGCCCTTCTCTGATGTGCCCATATTATTTACGTCAGTAACAGAGAAGCAAAGAATCTTCAAAACGGTAGAAACTGCGATGGAGGTCTACAAGAATAAGACCAAGAAAATCCCGACATCCAAGTTAAATGATGTGATGTTGGATATCATTGAAAGTTTTCCGCCACCATCCACAAAAGGAAAATATATTAAGATTAAATATGTAACACAGTTGCCAGGCAGATCACCTATGTTTGCTTTCTTCTGTAATCTACCTCAGTATATCAAAGATCCGTACAAGCGTTTCATTGAAAACAAGCTACGTGAGAACTTTGATTTCTC
>JBEBRI010000131.1:0-10661 GCA_040394915.1 Sphingobacterium sp. | reverse complement strand
TGACACCCGGATTGGCTTATTTTTATGGGGGAATGGTGAAGAAAAAGAATGTTATTTCCACGATGCTTCAAAGTTTTATCTGTATGGCGGTTATTGCTGTCATTTGGGTAGTCTTTGGTTTTAGTTTAGTGTTTGGTGAGTCCATTGGTGGAATCATCGGCAATCCAACTTCGTATTTTATGTTCAATGGTGTATTGGGAGAGAAACCATGGGCAGGGGCCTCTTCCATACCATTTGCATTGTTCGCAATATATCAACTTAAATTTGCGATTATCGCACCTGCCTTAATTACCGGAGCCTTTGCCGAGCGAATTAAGTTTACCTCCTTTGTGCTATTTATTTGTCTATTTTTCGTCTTTATCTATGCCCCATTGGCCCATGCGACCTGGCATCCAGATGGCATCTTAATGAAGATGGGCGTGTTAGACTTTGCTGGTGGAACGGTTGTACATATGTCGGCTGGACTTACTGCACTTGCATCCGCTATCTTTCTTCGTCAAGGCAAGAATTATCACGAACATACGCCGGCGCGAATTACCTATGTCTTATTAGGGACGGGTATGTTATGGTTCGGTTGGATCGGTTTTAATGCGGGATCCGCATTTGCAGCTTCAGAGCTTGCAGCAACCGCATTAATTACGACGTCGACAGCATCTGGCGCGGCGGCACTGACCTACATTTTTCTAGATGCCGCACGCGGCATTAAACCATCTGCAATGGGTGTTTGCATCGGGGCAGTCGTCGGCTTAGTCGCGATAACACCGGCGGCCGGATTCGTTTCCTTCGGGCACTCCTTGGTGATCGGCGCCGTAACAGCGGTAGTAAGTCGTTTTGTAATCGACTGGAGAACACGCTCGAAGATCGACGATACATTAGACGTGTTTCCGAGTCACGGTGTTGGGGGGATGGTTGGAATGTTGTTGACAGGCGTCTTCGCAAGTAAACAAATTAACCCAGTCATTGAATCCAATGGTTTGTTCTACGGAGAAACCTCCTTATTTACTGCACATGTAATTGGGTTAATTGGTGCAACTGTCTTTACCTTGCTTATGGCTTTTATATTGTTAAAAGTGACCAATGCCATAAGTCCATTGCGCGTTACAGAAGCTGAAGAAGAGGTTGGATTAGACCTTTCTCAGCACGGCGAAAAATTGTAGTATTCCCTTCCAATATATCCTAAATTATGCCTGTTTCCCGAGTCGGGAAACAGGATTTTTTTATTTAAGGAACAAGACTCGAAGAGCTTAAGTTCAACGTATTTCAAGCGCTCAATTTAAAACCTATTTAAAAAAAGAATGAACTATTGTGGGACTCGCTTGTTAAATAGATATACAAAAGGAAGAAAAAGTATGAAAAATATGATGAAATATGGTTTCGCCTTCTTGTTTTCGAGCTTATTGCTTACTGCATGTAATTCCAATGATCCCAAAGAAGGCGAGGAAACGACTCCCTCACCCGTAGAGAAGGACGACATATCAAGGTATAATATTAATGAACCCGATAAAAGCGTATTAAAACTCGATTCAACGACGGTTGATACAGCACGTATCGACACCGTAAATTAAAAGTAAACATTCATTCTTTATAATTTGTTAGTCAATAGATTGGGTAGATTTTCTCTAGATTTGCCCAATCTTTTTTTTGGAAAGCGACTTGAGTGTCACATCTTTTAAGCATGTCTTAAAATCGTTTGTTTGATTATTTAAATTGGATGGGTTAATCTACGAAGGAGGTATAAGGAAGGCTTGGAAATGTATCGCAGAAATCGATGACGATTAGCAGGTTATCAGCAATTCCATTTATCCTCATCTCCAAGAAATCCTTGTATTCCTATCAGCTTACTTGGTTTTTTCTTTGCTTATTTTCTCCTACTTTTAGTTTCAAATAAACGGATTAAGTAAAACGCGTTATCGATGTTAATTGTAGGCTGTATATTGGCAGTATTGGTGGGAGTCACTTTAGGCATGCTAGGGAGTGGGGGCACGATATTGACCGTGCCGATCCTGGTCTATGTGATGTCCGTTCATCCGGTAATAGCGACGACTTATTCGTTGTTCGCGATTGGAGTGACTTCGTTCGTTGGTGGTTTGCGTGGATTAATACGCAAAGAAGTCGATTTGAGTAAAGTATTAACCTTTGGGTTGCCTTCGTTGATCGTTGTGTTTTTTACCCGGTCTTATATATTGCCGCTAGTTCCAGATGTGATTTATATTGGGGATTATGCAATCGAGCAGCGGACCGCACTGATGTTGTTGTTTTCGCTTGTCATGATTGCATCGTCGCTCAGCATGATTTTTAGCTTGAAAAAGCAGGATTTGCCCATAATAGAACCTCGGCATGTTCCGGTAAGTCTAATTGTAGCGCAAGGCGGCTTAGTGGGTTTAGTGACTGGTCTTGTTGGTGCTGGTGGAGGCTTTTTAATTATCCCTGCCCTGGTTAATTTTTACCAGCTGCCGATGCGTAGGGCAGTCGCAACATCACTTATTATTATTACCATCAATTCTTGTTTTGGATTAATCGGCGATAGCGAAAAGTTTGCTTCGTTTGATTGGAATTTATTGTTGAGTTATACGGGATCGACTTTAATGGGAATTTTCATCGGCTTTTATCTTGCTGAACGTGTCTCCAATAAGTTTCTAAAAATCGCATTCGGTTACTTAATCTTAATTATTGGTATCTATATAATTCTGAAAGAAACGAGCCTATCTTAGTTTTTCTTTTCTGAAACCTCGAAAACACGCTGATTAATAGCAAAGATTACCAAACAAAAGGTTAAATTGCATTAAATCTAGTGCTTTATGAGATCAAAATTCAACTTATCCATCATCCTTGCTACTCTGCCTATTGTTTTTTCTTCTAATCCGCTCTTAGCACAACAAAAGCCGGCACTTGCGGCTCAATTTACGGAATTGGCGGATCCAACGAAGGATGTAAATTCCAATTGGTCTCAGGTTAAGCCCGGTTTACACGCTTCTTTTGGATCGATTGATATTCGGTATCCTAAATCTGTGGCACCATCACTTCCGATTAGGCAGCTCGAACAGCTGGAAGGCTGGAAAGGAGAACGGGTCTCGGCACAGTTGTTAATTTGGTCTGTTAGTCCGTTGCGAAATATTGAAGTCGAAATTTCAGACTTCAAATCGGAAAAAGGAGAGGTATTGCCTTCGAATATTGCTGAAGCACGTTTTGTTCGATATGTAATGACGGATGAATTCGCAGGTGGTTGCGGGCATCGTAAACCTGAAGATTTCGCGGCATCCTTATCTCCCGATATGCTAGATGATTTGAAGTCCATGGACATCGATGCGAAAACAGCACGCCCAATTTGGATTACTGTCAATATCCCTCGAGAGGCAGTAAAAGGAAATTATACGGCTCAGGTGCGTGTCAAAGCCGATGCGCAAAAGACATGGAAAAGTAGTTTGAAAGTTGAAGTGATAAATCAAGTTTTGCCACCGGCAAGCGAATGGAGCTTCCATTTGGACCAATGGCAGCATCCTGCAGCAGTAGCACGGGTAGAAGGATTGGAGGTCTGGTCTGACGCACATTTTGAGGCGCTGAAGCCTGTAATGCAACGATTAGCGGATGCTGGCCAGAAAGTTATCACAACGACCATCAATAAAGATCCTTGGAATGTGCAGACTTATGATCCATACGCAGATATGATCATTTGGACCAAACAGAAGAATGGGGCTTGGAGCTACAACTATCAAGTTTTTGATCGTTGGGTTGAATTTATGATGCGACTGGGTATTAAGGATATGATAAACTGTTACTCGATTGTACCTTGGAATAATGAAATCCATTATACCGATGAGGCAACTGGGGAGTTGGTCAATGTTGTAGCGAAGCCCGGGACAGCGATATTCGAAGCGCTTTGGACACCTTTCTTAACGGATTTTGTCAAGCATTTAGAGTCTAAGGGCTGGTTGGAGATTACAAATATCGCGATGGATGAGCGTGAACGCGAGCAAATGGATGCCGCTCTAGCGCTTTTAAGGAAGGTTTCACCAAAATTAGGCGTATCTTATGCTGATAACCAAAAGACTTATCAACGTTATCCCGATAGTGATGATATCAGCATATCGGCACAGCATCCTTTTTCGCAACAGGATTTAAAAGATCGAAAACAAAGAGGATTAAATACGACGTTCTATATTTGTTGTTCGGATGGTTTTCCAAATCAATTTACGTTTTCTGATCCTGCGGAATCAACTTACTTAGGCTGGTATGCGCGAGCCACTGGTTTTGACGGCATGTTACGTTGGGCCTTTAACTCTTGGGTAGAAAATCCACTGCAGGATTCTAGGTTCCGTACCTGGCCGGCGGGGGACACTTACATCATTTATCCAAAAGGTCGCAGTTCGATACGATATGAGCGAATGCTGGAAGGAATTCAAGATTTTGAAAAAGTGCGAATGGTAGCCGCAGCATTAACGGGAAGAGCGCCGTCACGTGATCTTTTGGAACTTAATAAGGTCATTCAGAAATTTAATGGTGTAGAGCGAACGAGTCATTGGAATGCTGATCTAAATCACGCGAAAAGCTTGCTTAATAATATTTCGAAAAACCTATAATAATCAGTGATTAGTGGGGTATATGTTAAGTTTTTATGGATATCAATCTAAAAGGAATTGGAGTTGTCTGCTTTTCCGTTTAATCGCTAGGTTGAGCAGGCAATATATTAGATCTATACGAGTATTAAAGCGAAGTTGACTATGGAAACTTCTTCAAGTTTAGTTCCAACGAAAGGACAAGAGGCAGGAAATACCAAGCCTTGGTTGGGAGTTTTACTAGCCATCATTGGCGCAACGCTTTGGGGAGTATCGGGTACGTTTGGGCAGTTTTTGTTTCACGAACGTGGGGTCAATGTGGAGTGGATGATTACGATACGCTTGTTGGTTGCTGGAAGCCTGCTTTTATTGATCTCGTCGTTTGATAAACGCCAATCGATTTTTAGCATCTGGACAAATCGATCGGATCTTATTCAGCTACTCATATTCAGCATTGCTGGTATGGTAACGATTCAGTATACCTACTTTGCAGCAATTAAATACTCTAATGCGGCAACTGCTACCATTCTTCAGTTTTTAGGCGCGGTAATTATCGCGCTATACATATCAGTTAAAGCATTAAAACTTCCTAGTTTGAAGGAACTCCTTGCGTTGTTTCTTGCTCTTGTCGGGACGTTTTTGCTTGTCACACATGCGAGTTTCGACAATCTTGCGATTTCTCCGCTTGGCCTTACACTTGGTTTGGCATCGGCGGTTGCTGTAGCGATTTACTCCTTACAACCTGCGAAATTGCTAAGAAAATATCCGGCGCATATTATTGTCGGTTGGGCGATGCTTGTCGGTGGTGTTTTATTCAGTTTCGTACACGCACCTTGGGAAATTGAGGGACGGTGGGATGTGCAAGCAATTTCGTACGCGTCTTTCGTGGTCATCTTTGGTACGTTGATACCTTTTTTTGCGTATCTGTCGGCAGTGAAAATTGTAGGAGGGCAGACGGCGAGTTTGTTGGGATCCGCAGAGCCTTTATCTGCTGCATTCATGGCAGTTATCTGGTTGCAGGTTCCTTTCGGCTTGATGGATTGGCTAGGCTCTGCTTGCATTATCTCGACAATCTTTATCCTTAGTATGGGCAAAAAAGCAGGATAGAACAAGATGGATTTCCCAAATCTTCTTGATATTATTGGGGTTTATCGTGCTAAAACGTTTAATAAATACGTAATTTTAAGAATCATTAGGTTATAAATCATCCCATTAAAACAATTGAATGAATAAGAATTATACTCGAATTGGAAAATTTTTATTGTTAGCAATACTTCCTAGTTTAGGATTTGCGCAACAAAAAAAGTTGACGGACTATGTAAATCCGTTAATTGGTACGGCTAAAATGGGTCATACGTTCCCTGGTGCAACGGTCCCTTTTGGCGCAGTGCAACTAAGTCCTGATACTGATACGATCCCATACGCTTATAATGGTAAATACACTGGAACAGTCTATGAATATTGCGCAGGTTATCAGTATAAGGATAAGACAATTGTAGGTTTTAGTCATACGCATTTTAGTGGAACCGGACATTCGGATTTAGGGGATATCTTAGTGATGCCAACGCAGGGTAAAGTGCAGTTAAATCCTGGAACGGCAGATCGTCCGCAAGATGGTTATCGCTCACCTTTTAGCCATGATAATGAAGTGGCTCAACCCAATTATTATAAAGTAAAGTTAGACAAGCATAATATCCTTGCGGAACTGACAACGAGCACGAGAGTAGGGATGCATCGGTATACATTCCCAAAATCTGAGGACTCGCATATTATCTTAGATTTGACCGCCGGAATTTACAATTACGATGAAAAAAATGTGTGGACTGTTGTACGTGTGCTAAATGATTCGACCATTACCGGGTATCGTCAAACCAACGGTTGGGCGAGAACGCGTACCGTATACTTTGCTATAAAAACATCGAAGCCGTTTAAGAATTACGGGGCGAAATATTTTGATAAAGAAACACCGTATAAGGGTTTTTGGAGAAAATTTAATCAACGCGACAATTTTCCTGATTTAGCCTCACACAATGTTAAACTACATTTAGATTTTGATACTGAATCTTCAGAGCAGATTATGATGAAAGTTGCTTTGAGTCCAGTAAGCATGCGAAATGCGCTTGCTAATATGGATGTAGAGGTGCCAAACTGGAATTTTGATCAGGTTGTAGCGCAAGGTCAAGACGCTTGGGAAAAAGAACTGGGGAAAATCAGAGTCGATATGTTAAACGAGTCCGATTTGGTAAATTTCTATACATCGATATATCATGCGAACTTAATGCCGACGGTATACATGGATACGAATGGAGAATACAAAGGTTTAGATCAAGAAGTTCATACGGCCGACGGTTTTGTTAATTATACATCCTTTTCACTGTGGGATACCTTTAGAGCATTCCATCCTTGGCTAAATCTTATTAATCCGTCTCGCAACTCGGATATCGTTTCTTCGATGATGGCACATTATGATCAGTCTTTGTTGGGCATGTTGCCAATTTGGTCTCACTATGCCAACGATAATTGGTGTATGTCGGGTTATCATTCGGTTTCGGTCGTTGCGGATGCGATATTAAAAGGGGTGTACCAAGGGGATGCAGAGGCAGCGCTTAAGGCTTGTATATCTACGGCAAATGCGCGCCGTTATGAAGGTATTGGAGACTATATTGATTTGGGGTATGTACCTGATGAGGTTTCGAGTTCATCGGTGTCCAATACATTAGAATATGCTTACGATGATTGGTGTATTGCTCAAATCGCAAAAAAATTAGGGCATGCTGATATAGCGGCAGAATTTGATAAACGTTCCAACTATTGGAGAAACCTGTACGATGAGGAAATTGGATTTATGCGTCCGAAGGACAAATCGGGTAAGTTTAGAGCGGAATTCGATGTGTTGGATACACATGGGCAAGGTTTTATTGAAGGTAATTCTTGGAACTACTCCTTATATGTTCCTCATAATCCAAATGGTTTAAAAGAGGTGATGGGCGGCGATAAGCGTTTTGAAGGCTATTTGGATTCTTTGTTTACGATGCATTTGCCGGATAAATACTTTGAAAAAACAGAGGATATTACTCGTGAAGGAATTATCGGCAACTATGTGCACGGAAATGAACCTTCGCACCACGTTGCTTACTTGTACAATATCACGAAAAGTCCATGGAAAACTCAAGAGAAAGTGCGTCAGATTATTCGTCATCAATACAATAATGGGGCAGATGGTCTAGGTGGAAATGACGATTGCGGTCAAATGTCTGCCTGGTACCTCTTTACTTCCCTTGGGTTTTATCCTGTTGCACCTGGTGATGCGCACTATTGGATTGGTAGCCCTTTGGTAAAATCGGCAAGCATTGCTTTAGAAAATGGTAAGGAATTGAAGATTCTTGCTAAAAATCAAGGCGAGAAGAACGTTTATGTAAGTAAGGTGAGTTGGAATGGTCAAGAGATTAAAGATTTCAAAATTACACATGAGCAGTTGATGAGCGGAGGCGAATTACAGTTTGTAATGAGCAGCAAGCCCAAGAAAAAGTAGTTGTAAAATAATCGCTATATTAAGGGGCTATACATGATGTAGCCCCTTTTTTATATTGACTAAGCCGAGCGTATCGTTAAAATGATGCTTTCTGGGCTTTTTGTCAGCTTACGTTTGAATTATGATTAACAAAATGGGTCATTATATTTCGCAATTTCTTCATATGCACTGTCTGTGACTGTGAATGAGATGGTGAATATACCTGTTTGACACTTTCATGGACGTGTCTCGAACAGATCAATTTTTCATCCGGTCGGCATACTTTTAAGGAGCGACAAGGACGATCAATAAGCGTCTCTGTTCAATTTGATAGTGAACGATGTCTTTCCACTCAATCAAGCCAGCAGCGCGCGCTATAGGCGTTGTATTGCCTGTAATTCCCTGTCTATTGATAGCGATAGCGATGTCTGTTGCTTTTTTCGGTGCGATTGTTATTTTTATTAAACGCAATAGTGGAAGTCTGAATTTCGTGTTGGTTTGTCAAGGATAAGGAGTGACGATCGCTTTCGGATAAAGTACAGGATGGTTGATTTGAAATTTTGTATTAGATTTATAGAAAATTGTAGCGTCCGAACATACTGGAAACTCTATTTGGAAATTTTGCTTGTGTTAAGACGATCATTGAATATCATACATTATAAAAAACCTAAAACTTAAAAATGAAACCTAAAATCCTATTTATCGCTCTATTTCTTACGATTTGTTCATTAAATGTATTTTCTCAGGATAAGATTACGATTAGTCATCAACCGTATCTACAGGCATTGACCGATAGTTCGTTGTCTATAATTTGGGTAACCAATAAACCTGCTGTTGCTTGGGTAGAAATTGCACCAGATGATCAAAGTCACTTCTATGCGAAGGAACGTCCGAAGTTCTATGCTGCGAAATATGGCTATAAAACCGTGGGTACAGTGCATCAAGTTGATCTTAAGGATTTGAAGCCGGGCACCAAATACCGCTATCGTGTTTACAATCAAGAGGTTTTAAAGCATCAAGGAACGCGTGTGCAGTATGGTAATTTTGTGGCAACGGATGTGTATTCTAAGAAGGCATTAACATTTACAACTCCAGAACGCTCGGATAAGGTTTCTTTTGCCATATTGAATGATATCCATGGTAAGAATGATGTCTTAGCAAATTTGATTGGGCAGGCAGATATGGATAAGACGGACTTTGTGGTGTTTAATGGCGATATGGTCGATGCGTTAATTAGTGAAGAGCAGATGTTCAATGGTTTTATGGATACGGCAATTAAGTTGTTTGCAAGCGAAAAGCCGATGTACTATTCCAGAGGAAATCATGAGACCCGTGGTCCGTTTGCGGTAGCTTATCCGCAATATTTCCCGACCAGCTCTGGCCAATTGTACTATATGTTTACCCAAGGGGAGGCTTGTTTTATTGTGCTTGATGGTGGTGAAGATAAGCCAGATACGGATATTGAGTATAGTGGGATTGTTGATATGGATTTCTATCGTGCCCAACAGGCGGAATGGTTGGCTAAAGCGGTTGAAAGTCCAGCATACAAAAATGCACGCTACAAGATTGTGATCTGTCACATGCCACCGCTGGGGGGATGGCATGGCATGATTGATATCGAGCGTCAATTTGTTCCGATTTTAAACAAAGCTGGTGCGCAAATTATGATTAGTGGACATCTACATAAGCATATCAAACAAATGCCTACAGCAGGAATTAATTTTCCAATTCTCGTGAATTCTAATGTGAATCTCGTAAAGGCAGAGATTACACCTCAGAAAGCGGTGTTTAAAGTGGTTGATCAACAAGGTAAACAAGTGGATGAGATTAGTCTCAATCCGCTTCGCTAGCGAATTATAGCTATCTTTATCTCCATGGAGGCTAAACTAATTCGCGTTAACGACTTGATGCAACAAAACTATTCGTATGAACTCACTGCAGCGTTTGGAGCGGACTTTGATCCGGAATTTAAGCCCGAATTGAGTCCACAAGAAATGCTTGAATTAGGCGTCTTTGGAGGGCGTTATTTGGGCGACTGCCGTGATGAATTTCCAAGTTCTTGGTTTGAGTCGGCCAAGTTGTATCAAGGGGAAGAGGCAAGGGGAGATGCAGCTCTTAATTTTTTTGGCGTACATGCATCGCAACCCTTGTCTGTATGGCAAGCCAAAGGTTGGATTCATCCGCAAGACCCGCGCGGTTGGTTCCAGTGGTACTGTCGCTATTATATGGGGCGACGTTCTGAAGACGATGCGCGGCAAATCAAACGTTGGAAGGCGATGTCTAGGCATGTCGCTCAAGTAAAAGGAAATTGCAATTTTGGAGATCTGCAATGTCGAAAGAAACAACGACAGGCACTGCTACATTGGGCATATGATAGCATTAATATGTAGCTAATAGTTCTGTTTAGATGTTTGTTTTTGATTCTAGGGATGTCGTTTAGAAAATAAATAAGTTCAAAATCAGTTAGTTTAGGGCTTGCGATAAATAAAGTTTTGCAGAATTGAGGAGAAGCCCTATATTTGCATCATTCCAAAACGGAATATGCCCAGGTGGCGGAATTGGTAGACGCGTTGGTCTCAAACACCAATGAAGCAATT
>JBEBRI010000130.1:0-10713 GCA_040394915.1 Sphingobacterium sp. | reverse complement strand
GTTGAAGTAGTAATTAGGTTTTTCCACGTAACCTTTTAAATCAGAGGTAAGCAACATACTACTCACAATCGTACGCTCATTGTCCTCATTAAAGGGAACCTTTGACTCATCAATGACAGAAACCGAGTAATTTCCAATCAAACTATCAATCGGACTATTAACATGGAGTTTCATTTTCACTAAATCCTTCCTTGCATAACTCTCTTTATCCGTTTTCACTTGCACATCAATCAGTTTTTGAGGCTGTATAAAGACTAAGCGTTCCGACATCGGTGTACCATCTGGCGATAATAAGGTCATTTGAACAATACCATTCGGCAATTCCTTAATCGGAATACGTACCGAGACAGCAGCACTCTTCATAGATGCCTGCGCAGCATAAATTAAATGCCCATTCAACTGTCCAAAAACATAGAAGGGCTTATTTTGAATTTGTTGGAAATAACTGTCATTGGTCACAATTCCCAAGTTAATGAAATCACCTTCTTGCTTTACATACACTAAATTTACTTTATTATCCACCACCGCTGGTAGATCATAAGTCTTTTGCTGACCGTTTTCAAAATTAACATGCGCTTGATATTTCTCGCCACTAAGGGGTACAAACGTAAAAGTGCCCATCCCAAGACCTAAATCTTCGAATGTCGCCACCTCTTGCTTCTTACTGTCCACAATTTTACCCTTTACCTTTAAGCCTAAACCTGTTGAGTTCACAGCCTTAAATGCAACTTTCTTCGAAATACCAGCGATTAAATCCCCGCCTTCAGGAAAAAATTGAACGTCAGCTTCCCAAACGGCATTGCGTAGTGGGTACTGACCAACTAGAGTCTCCCCATCTTCCAATTTAATCACTAAGCGACCATTCTGAAACTTCTCTTTCTCTTTTGTTGACAGGTTAAGCGTCACCCGACCTAAAGCGTCCGTTTCTGCCTTCCCTTTATCGAAAGGATCCCAACCATCATTGGCTTCCCAACTCAACTTCTTGCGACTCAAAAGCTCGCCATTGCGATTCCTAAACTGTAATATCGCCTTCGTCTTTGATCCATCCGGTTCGAAGCTGATATCAGTGCCCAATTTCTTATTAATCGCATCCCCAATTGGAATAACCTTATTAAAGAAATAGCCCATATCAAAATTCATCATCCACTTCGTATAGGCTCGAACGCGATAGTTATCTTGTGACCAGAATTGCGGATCTAATACCAATTGCCCCTTTCCTGCTCCATCTTTCAATGGTACACGTAAAGTTTGCATTAAGGAGTCGCGACTATTTAAGATCTCTACATAAGCAACCTTACTTGGATCATAATTGAATAGATTGGTATTAAGATAGGATTTGAACCAGAGGGTATCCCCTACCGCGTAGTACGGTTTATCGAAATGAAGATGTATTTTTTCTACAGGATAAACTGTGAAAAACTTTTGCACATTCTCTACCGCAGTATTAATCGGAATTGCAGGTTTTTCTTGGGCCCTTGTAAAATTGGAAACAGCTATTAGGGTTATAAAAAGGATAAGTATTCGATTTATTTTGCGCATTGATTCTTGAGTTTTTCAAAAAGCTAAATATATCTAATTTTTTAAAGAACATCCCCATCTACACGGAAATTTAACAGTCTTTAGCCTAGAGTAAGGGTGCCAATAAGCGACATAAGGAGTCTACTCCTCGTTTCCATGCTTTCCGCTTCTTCCAATCTTTAAGTGTTATTAAGCTGCTATCTTGCTTATCGATTTCAAATTGATGGTCCAATTGTTCGCAGAAACGCTTATTCGAAATTGCTGCGGCGACCTCATAGTTGATATAGAAACTCCGGAAATCTAAATTTACCGTACCAACAAAAGCAATCTTCTGATCAATAACAGTAGTCTTCGCGTGAAGAAATCCCTTCTCATAGAGATAGACTTTCACACCGCGTTCAAGCAATGGTTTCAAAAATGAGAAAGAAGCATGCTGGACAATCCAAGAATCCCCTGCCGCAGGGATCATTAACTCCACCTCAACGCCGGCCGCGGCGGCAGTCTTTAACGCAGTTGCCAACTCTTCGGATGGTATGAAATAGGGCGTACAAAGTTTAATACGCTCATTCGCCTCGCCAATTGCTAGCAGAAGTGCCTCCATATTGAAAGGCCCTAAGGAGCCCGGATCACTGGAAACTAAAGCAACGGCGCTCAGCTGTTCTGCAACCACCGGCATATCCTTTAAATATCCGTCTTCCAGGTTAAATGGCTCACCATCCGTCTGATTCCAGGAGTTCCAAAAACTAATCTGAAACATGGTTCCCGCATTTCCGACGACTTTCACGGAGGTATCCCGCCAATACAAACCAAAATTATTCGGATTGCTATAACGATCCGAAATATTAATTCCGCCGATATAAGCTGTATAACCGTCGATGATTGCTATTTTGCGGTGATTCCGATAATTACTATTTGCCAGTGAGGTAAAAGTTACCGGCAGAAATGCTTGAAATTCAATTTTTGTTCTACTCCCAAGCTTCCGCATGTGCCGAACTAACTGCGGAGAACCAAAACTATCGACAATAAGCCGTACTTTAACGCCCTCATTTGCTTTCTGTTCGAGTATATTCAACACTTTCGTACCAATTTGATCTAAATCGAATATATAATACTCTAAGTGAATGGAATGGCTAGCACGCTCCAATGATTCCAAAAAATACTTAAACTTTTCTTCGCCATTAACCAATAGCGTCACCTCATTATTCAAAGTTGGTGAGGAAAGACGCTCGTTTTTGAGATAGGAATAGACGCGCGCAAAATCGCCTATCTTCTTGTGAATATTTTGAATAGACCAAGCCATTAAGGGTTCCAAACGCTGAAATTCCTTTTTCAAGCGTAAGGTTTGCTCTTGATTTAGGCGTTTGAGTTTTTTTACTTTGGAAAACTTCTGACCAAATAGATAATATAGAATCACTCCTACTAATGGCAAAAAGACGATAACCATCACCCAAGAGATCGTTTTCGTTGGATTACGGTTCTCTATCAGAATGGTAATGATTACTCCGAGGTAAATAATAGTAGAAGGGATCCATCCCCATTGTTCTAAAAATAAAATGACAGGCTGTATATATTCATTCATATAGAAATTTCTGGTCCTTAATTGGGAGCCCACCTATTTAAACCAATGCAGCTATTAAATGTTTGGACCCCAATAACAAGATAGAAAAGAAAAATCAATAGTAGAAATATAGCTCGTACATGCTTCGAGAATACTTCGAAAATCGAAGCCGCAGCAACGTAAAGACTACGCGCAATTCATTGCGCCATCCAAATGTAAAAGAGGAGAAAGATAAGGGATATCCAAATTCGCTCCCCGCAGCATAAACCAGATCCCCATGAGGATGAACAGGACCGGCAGTATCGAACTGAAGCTCTTCTTAAGGATCTGTTTAGGAAAATTCCCAATGAAGGAAAAAATTAACAATAGCGGCAATGTTCCTAATCCGAAGAGGACCATAAACATAAAGCTATTTTGGAGCGAACTTGCATTAACTGCAGAAGCCAGCGCCATATATACCATTCCACAAGGTAATACACCATTGAGCACGCCTGCAACAAAACTGCCACCGGGACGGTAAAGCCATTTCCCCATAAATCGGGCAAAAGGCTGAATTGCTTTCGTTTGGAAACTAGCCAATTGCTTGGAATGCTTACCAAGCATGTAAAACAATCCTAATGCTGTTAACACGATTCCTGTAACTAAACTAAAAGCCTGTTGCCAACCTTGAACCGCTGCAGCATTTCCGATTAAACCAAGTAACACACCTAGTAAGCCATAGGTCAAAATCCTACCAAATTGATATAACAATTTATTGAATGTTGTCTTCCATGAAACAGCACCCCCGCCTTGAACGGCAATCAATAAAGGTCCGCACATCACCGCACAGTGAATACTGCCTAAAAGGCCCATAAAAAATGCGAGGTAATGATAAGTCATGCCTTAATAATAAACGTGCTGATCAATCAAATAGCTGTCGCCTGCACTCACCCAATCGATTTCGAGATTCCAATTTCCCTTCTTGAAGGTCGTTAAGGGCAATTTAAATAGATCTCCCTTGGTGGCAAATGGCAACGATATATCCAATTTATTGTCATCCGGTCGCTTAAAATGTAATTGACCTTTATTATCTGCCGCGATAAATTGGATCAATAATGTATCTTGATTTATTCGAATAGTCGGCTTCGCGTGATTTCTATTTAAGTTTTCTTTTTTACGATACGTTTCGTCATAATTGAGCCCGCGTTCGTAGTAATCGTCATCTTCCAGCGTATCGGTGTTTTGAGAGACCATATAAACGGCCAAACCGACGATGAACAATATAAAGGCACCAAGGCCAAATACGATTTTATATCCCCAATTCATTCCTTTTTATTTTGAAGGCGGAGCAATAAAAGTGGTCTTCATAGTTTCGATCACCTTACCCTCAGCCACGACATTCAATTTAATATTTGATTTATATTCCTTTATACTTGATTTTTTCGCGATTAAAAATAAACTCAGTTTCGCACTTCCCTCGCGTGGCAAATGAGATATTGGATTTACAATTTGTATCTGTATATTCTGATCATCGCTTTCCAACACATAATCAATATCCTTGGTTGTTTTGTTGATCAGTTCAAGAGAATATAAATTGGTGACAGTTCCATCATCTCGGAACTGATAGGTACTCCCTTTGGCTCGCAATAAGCGTCCGTCGACATCCGTACGACTAAAAATCATAGCGCCGAATATGCCCATTAGTACCAGCAATACACAGGAATAGACAATTGCGCGCGTATTTCTTTTCTTTCCTTCAACAACCGTTTCTTTACCTTCGGCCTCCGCTTGTGTATAGAATCCGATTAATCGTTTCGGTTTGTTAATCTTGTCCATAACCGCGTCACAGGCGTCAATACATGCGGTACAGGAAACACATTCCAACTGGGTGCCTTTGCGAATATCAATCCCCGTTGGGCAAACATGGACACATAAATTACAATCAATACAATCACCCCTAACTTCATCACTATTCTTACGAATCTTACCCCTCGGCTCGCCACGTGAAACATGGTATGCAACGGTAACGGAGTTTTCATCCAATAAGACCCCTTGCAATCGACCATAAGGACAAATACGTGTACAAACAATTTCTCTTACATAAGCGAACACAAAATAAAACACAAAGGTAAATGCCCAAATGGAAGCGAAACCTCCCAAATGTTGGTCTACAGGCTCTGTAATAATTTTTAGCAGCGCATCTACACCTATAATATAGGCTAAAAATAAATTCGAAATCAAAAAGGAAACCAAGATAAATACGGCATGCTTCAAGATCTTTCGCCAAGCCTTCGCATCCGTATCAGGACCTTCGTTCAACTTCTTCTGCTTATTCCAATCACCTTCAATCAAATACTCGATCCTGCGAAAAATCAATTCCATGAATATGGTTTGCGGACAAGTCCATCCACACCACACACGACCGTACACTGCGGTGAACAGAACGATGCAGACCATGATGATCAGCATACCAAAGAGGAAGATATGCATATCTTGCGGCAAAAAGATGTTCCCAAAGATGGAAAACTTACGTTCAACGATGTTAAACATCAAGAACGGATTGCCGTTTACTTTGACAAAAGGTGCTATAAAGAGAAAGAGCAGCAAAGCGTATCCAACAACCTGTCGATAATTGTAAAGCTTTCCGGCAGGCTTTTTCGCATAAACCCACTTTCTCTTCGATTTTTCTGGTTGATTGATATTTTCACTTCCCTTTGCTGCTACTTCCATGACTTCTAGAATTATAATTAATTGTTTGCTGTTGCTGCGCTATCTTGCGCTGCAGGTTCGGCAGAACCACCCTCCGCTTCGTAAGCACTGACTTCTACGCCTTCGGCTGCTTTTGGATTGGCAGGTTTGGTATCACGTAGCGTCACGATGTAATTGCTCACTTCAGCAATCTGAGCCGGTGTTAAGGTTTGCTCCCAAGGTACCATCCCTTTATCTGGCACGCCGTACTTCACCGTTTTGAAGATGTCTTTAATCTCTCCACCGTGAAGCCAAAATCGATCGGTCAAATTCGGACCAATGGTACCCTCTCCTGCCTGACCATGACAGGCTTGACAATTGGCAGTAAAAATCGCCTTGCCGTTTGCGGCCAATGTACCAGTTGCATCAATCTCCACTGTATTTTCATCGTAAGCATTTGCTGATTTTGATAAATACTCGGCTTTCTCTTTCTCGGCTTTCGCCATCTCCTTATGGTATTCTTGATCCTGATTAAGGCCAATGCCAAATACGTGGTAGATTAATAAATAACCAACGGCGAAAACTACAGTTGAATAGAACAATGCATTGAACCAAATGGGAATTGGATTATTTAATTCCGCAATTCCGTCATATTCATGATCTTCAATTTTTAAGGAATCTTCTTGTTCAATTGGCTTTAGTCCAAGGAAATTATTCCATTTATTTTGTCTGGCGAGCTGCTTGGCCGTTTTCCGTTCTGCTTTCAAACGCGCTTCCTCTTGAACCATATCCGGCATTGTCACCTTCAACATCGTACGTAAAGCTCTATTAATCGTAACGGCTGAAAATAACACCGCGATTAACACAAGGAAAACCATGATATAAAAAATATCATTATATAAATTCCCCGTTCCCAATGTCTGTGGTACTGCTGCTGCAACTTCTGTAGCAACAGTATCTTGTAATATCATAGCAATCATAAGTCTTTTCTATTCGGGTAATTTATCTAATCCGTGATCTGACTCTTCCAACGGCAGTCCTTTCATGTAGTCCACAAAATTCTTTTTCATCGTGAATAACATCACACTCACGAGGATAAAAAAACCAAGGAAGATGCATAGGGAGACGATCATATAAATCTCATCGCCATTTAAGTTTGTTATTTGCTTAAACATAATATGTTCTTTTTTTATGTTTGCGATTAATTATTCTTATCAATTTCCGCCGATTGTGTCTCTTCTTTCGGAGCCGACTTAATGTCCGTTCCTAATCGTTGTAAGTATGCAATCATCGCTATGATTTCCTTCGTCGGTTCTACTTCAACTTGATTTGCTGCTAAATCTTTAGCGATCACAAGTGCTTGTGCATCTGCATCTGCAACGGCATTGTTAATCTCAGCATCTGTATAAGGGACGCCTAGATTTCGCATGACACGCATCTTACCCGTTAAATACTTGGTATCTAAATCCTGACTAATCAACCATGGATATTGAGGCATGATACTACCTGGAGAAGTAATGGTTGGATCTAACATGTGGTCATAGTGCCATTTATTCGGATATTTCCCACCAATACGATGCAAATCTGGACCTGTACGTTTTGATCCCCATAAGAATGGACGATCATAAACGAACTCCCCAGCTTTACTGTATTCACCATAACGGGCAGTTTCTGATCGGAAAGGACGAATAGTTTGTGAGTGGCAGTTCACACAACCTTCTCGGATATATAAATCACGACCTTGAAGTTCTAATGCGGTATATGGTTTTACCGAACTAATTTTAGGTACGTTGCTGCTTACGGTAAACGTTGGGATCATTTCCACGATACCCCCAATTAGTATGGCAATCAATGCCATCACTAAGAATAAAAGTGGTTTACGTTCTAGTCGACGGTGTTGAGAACGTTCTGTTACGTGAACAGGCTCTAATGCTGGCGCTTCTGCAGGTTCGTTCGCGACAAGTGTTCCTTGTTTTACAGTCTTAATTAAGTTGTAGGTCATTAAAACCACCCCTACGAGGTACATCAAACCTCCGGCTGCACGCATCATATGCATCGGTAGAATTTCTAATGTAGTCGCTAAGAAGTTAGGATTTTTTAATACCCCTTCTGGAGTAAAGTCTTTCCACATTAATCCTTGCACCACGGCTGCCCAATACATCGGAATCGCATAGAATAATATTCCTAATGTACCGATCCAGAAGTGGGTATTGGCTAATTTTTTGGAGTATAGGTTTGTTTTGTAAATTCTTGGGAACAACCAATAAAGTACCGCAAAGGTCATAAATCCGTTCCATCCTAAAGCACCTATATGTACGTGCGCTGGAATCCAATCGGTAAAGTGTGCGATAGCATTTACTTGTTTTAAGGATAACAATGGACCTTCTAGGGTTGCCATACCATAACATGTCAAAGCAACGACCATGAATTTTAACATCGGCTCTGTACGAACTTTGTCCCAAGCGCCACGAAGCGTTAACAATCCATTAATCATTCCACCCCAACTTGGAGCAATCAACATGATCGAGAAAACAACTCCCAAAGATTGCACCCAACTTGGTAAGGATGTATACAACAAGTGGTGCGGTCCTGCCCAAATGTAAATGAAAATTAAGGACCAAAAGTGAAGGATACTTAATTTATAAGAATATACAGGGCGGTTAGCCATTTTAGGTAGGAAATAGTACATCATCCCTAAGAATGGTGTTGTCAAAAAGAATGCAACCGCATTGTGTCCATACCACCATTGCACTAAAGCATCTTGAACGCCGGAATACACGTAGTAGCTCTTCCAGAAACTTACTGGTACCTGAATAGAGTTCACAATGTGTAAAACAGCGACTGTGACGAACGTAGCGATATAAAACCAGATAGCCACATACATGTGACGCTCTCTACGTTTGATAATAGTACCAAACATATTGATTCCGAATACTACCCAGATGACTGTTAAGAAGATATCGATAGGTAATTCCAACTCAGCATATTCGTGAGAAGAAGTGATACCTAAGGGAAGGGTAATCGCTGCGGCAACAATAACCAATTGCCAGCCCCAAAAATGAATTTTACTTAGGACATCGCTAAACATTCTTGCTTTCAATACGCGTTGCATTGAATAATAAGCCCCCATAAAGATGGCGTTACCAACAAAGGCAAAAATTACGGCATTGGTGTGCAAAGGTCTGATACGACCAAAGGTTGTAAATTGGGTTCCGAAATTCAGTTCCGGCCATACTAGCTGCAAGGCTATTAATAGACCCACCGTCATTCCGATGATTCCCCATGTTACAGTTGCGATTCCAAAATCTCTGACAATCTTGTTGTCATAATTAAATTGCTCTACCTGCATTATTCTAATAAATTAAGTTAACCTGATTCAAAGGTACCCCTAACCACATGACATTCGAATGATAAACCGAAGCACTAAAATGTGATATGCATCACAATTAAAAAGATGTACGTAGAAAAATTTAATAAAGTGCGATTATCAAATCGCCGGATTCGCAAGCTGGTTGGCTGTCAATTGGCTAGTAAAAGGAAATAGTTATTAGCTTTTATCTCATTAACTAATGTTTTTTCCTATTAAAATTAAATTTAAACATTATTCAGGAATTATGAAAAAAGCATCGCTTGCCTATGCAGATTTCGAACGATAGCCTATCGAAGAAAAACAGGAAGGTTTAATTAAAATTCTCCGATAGGCAATTCCTCAACACGAATGCATACAAACAAAAAAGGGACGTCATTTTAGACATCCCTTTCTTCAAATATTTTAGGTATTATCTTTTCTCTACTAACTTTTTTCCAAAATAGTTTTCATCGAAATGATTTTATAGACATACGCCGCGGTCTCTGAATTTAGCTTCAGGTCGTAATAATTGTCTTTCCCCTGTCTTCTTAATGAAGAACGAAGACTCCCCTCCCCAACATTATAAGCTGCCGCAACTAAGGTCCAATCGCCAAACTCTTCGTGTAACGATTTTAAATACTTCGCTGCTGCATGGGTTGACTTTACAAGATCAAGACGCTCGTCGACACTGCCATTAACTCGCAAGCCATAAAGTCGCGCCGTAGCCGGCATAAACTGCCAATAGCCTCCAGCACCCTTATGTGATGTCGTAGATGGACTTAAACTGCTTTCTACAACAGCAATGTACTTGAAGTCTTCTGGAATACCGTAACTCTTAAGGATTTTAGCAATTCGCGGGAGCAATTTGTCCGCTTTCTTGTGAATGTGATTCGAAGGCTTCTTCAAATAGGCAAACTTACTAAGGTATTTATCTAAGCGTTGTCTAAAAAAGCTCTTCTCATGTGGGATTTCTTCATTTGCAAAGGAGATTTGACTATAAAAATCATCCTTGGAATTCTTCTTTGATAACTCCTCGGTCTCAATAACCTTGGAAATCATCGACTGATCTAAGGCCTTTCTAAAAGGATCAGTCATGGACTCTGGTTGTGGATTTGAGTATAGTTTTGACAGCAACATCACGGTCAAAAGCATACTACTACATAATACTCTTTTTTTTATCATTCATTCCCTTACTGCTACCCTATCCACGATGTGAAATCGATCAAAAAATAGCTTGGTTAAAAAAACAGCCTCAAAGATACGGCAAAACAGCACTATGAACCAAATAGTTACAAAGACAACTGATGTTAAGAAAAGTTAAAACACTTGAAAATCATTGTTTAAGCAACCGATAGCGCAGATTCTAGCAATCGCTTAAAATGTAACAAATTTCAAAAACTTTGGAGCTTAACACATTTTTTATATCAGGCGTGAGATGTTTCCTCCTGTTAAACTGTCAAGCGCCTTTTGTCTGTATATTCTAACAAAACATACCTAAATGAGATTATCTTTCAAGAGAAAGGAATTTTTGCTTATCTTTGTAGCTCAATTTTTTCAGAATATGCCATTCAGTAGCAACAGGAACAGTCGAGAGGACAACTCCAAAAAACCAAGAAGCAAC
>JBEBRI010000129.1:0-10736 GCA_040394915.1 Sphingobacterium sp. | reverse complement strand
ATTTATCGATAATAAATTCTTTTCTTAATAAGGGGATAGTAAGGACTTCCCGCGCCGCCGTTAAGTCAGCTAAATCTCCCTGAAAGAAATCCTTGTCGGTTAATACTGAAATAGCTGAAGCTCCTGCGTTTTGATAGCCTTGAACAACTTCTTGAACACTATGTCTTCCGTTAATTAATCCTTTTGAAGGCGACGCACGTTTATATTCTGCAATAATGCCTGATCGATCGGGGTGTAACACCGAGTCTTTTAAGTTGTAACATGTGCGTCCGAAAAGAGGATAAGATTTTAGCTCTTCGAGGCTGGTTTTTTCTTTTGCTTCAGCTACTTCCTGTCTTTTTCGCTCAACGATTTTATCTAAAATAGTCATGTCTGATTTTTCTTTGTTTTAATAGAAGAACTTAGTTGTTTTTCTCTTTTAACCAGTTTCCTATCAATATTTTTCCATTCTCTGTCAAGATTGATTCTGGGTGGAACTGCATGCCTTTAACATCGTATTCTTTATGTGAAATAGCCATAATGACACCAGAAGGGTCAACTGCAGTTACTTTCAAAGAGTTGGGTAAAGTTTTATCCTCTACGGCCCAAGAATGGTATCTGCCAATCATGGAATTTGAAGGGAAATTTTCGAATAATTTCTCTTCTTTATCGATGATGTTTATCGGAGTCGCTACACCATGTAAAGGTTTTGGCATATTGTAGAGGGTTCCTCCAAATACTTCGGCAATGGCCTGCTGGCCGAGGCAGATGCCCAGGATGCTTTTGCTCGATGCATAGGTGCGAATAACGTCCATCAATAGTCCGGCTTCTTCCGGGATACCGGGACCTGGCGATAGAAGTATCTTGTCGTATTGTTCCACTTCTTCTAAGTTAAACTTGTCGTTTCGAACAACCACATAGGGCGTGTTTAGTTCCTGTAGTAGGTGAACGAGGTTGTATGTGAATGAATCGTAATTGTCGATTACTAAGACTGGCTTGCTCATGTTAAATTGTTTCCGCTAATTCTAAGGCTCTACGAAGGGCCGATATTTTGTTGTTTACTTCTTGTAGTTCTTTTTCTGGGTCGGAATCTAAGACAATGCCTGCTCCGGCTTGATAATGTAAGTTGTTTTGCTTGCTGAGGAAAGAGCGAATCATAATGGCGTGGTTAAAGTCTCCGTTAAAGCCCATATAGCCAATCGCGCCGGAGTAGAACGAGCGTTGAAACCCTTCATATCGATCGATTAGTGTTAATGCCATATGTTTTGGTGCGCCGGAAAGTGTACCGGCCGGGAATGTGTCGCCAACGACATCGAATGGATTGGCGTCTGCATTCAGTTTTCCACTGACTTTAGAGACCAGATGAATGACATGTGAATAATATTGCGCTTCTTTGTACGATTTTACTTCAACCTGCGTGCAATGACGGCTTAAGTCATTTCTTGCTAGATCCACCAGCATCACATGTTCGGCAGATTCTTTTGGGTCATTTTTTAATTCTTCTGCAATTTTTTCGTCTTGTTCCATATTGCCTGTTCGCTTAAACGTTCCTGCAATTGGATAAATGCTTGCGACATCTTTTTTGATGGTCAGTTGAGCTTCTGGAGAAGATCCGAATAGTTTGAAATCCCCATAATCGAAGTAAAATAAGTAAGGGGAGGGGTTGATCGAGCGCAAGGCCCGGTAGACGTTGAATTCGTCACCAGAAAACGAAGTTTTGAATCCACGTGATGGTACGATTTGAAAGACATCGCCTCGTTGAATATGTGCTTTCATTTTCAATACTAAGTTTCTAAAATCATCATCACTCATGTTTGATGATTCTTCTCCTTTTTTCTGAAAGGTATATTCTGGAAAATTCTTGTTCTGTATCAAAAATAATATTCGATCAAGCTCGCTTTCTTCATTTTCCAATAAGTTTTCGAAGATGTGTAACTGATTTCTAAAGTGATCAATGGCAATGACAAACTTGTAAACATGGTATTGAAGGGTAGGAATACTCTTTTCTGGATTTCTCGAAGTTGTCAACGCAATATCTTCGAAATAACTAATCGCGTCGAATGTAAAGTATCCGAATAGTCCGTTGGAAATAACGTTAACAGCTGGCGCATTTTCGCTGTGGAATGATTTTCTAAAGTTGGATACTTCTTCACGTAGATTTAGATTTTCCGCGCTCTTGCTGATTTTTTCGCCGTGGGGATACGAAATATTGAGCGTCTTATCTTCAAGAACAATACCTGCAATGGGTTGGCAACAGATGTAACTGATGTTGTTATCACGACTATGGTATTCGGAACTCTCCAGTAGAAGGCTGTTTGGGAAAGTGTCACGAAGTCTTAAATACATACTGACCGGCGTTGTTGTATCCGCGAGTATGTTTTTATGGTTCGTTTTAAACGTATAGTTCATATTTGATTTATAATAAATTGTGTCAAAAATAAAAAAAGCCCAACGTACTTTACGTCGGGCTTACCATTCAGTGGTTTTGGTTGATTATGAAATTCTTATTGTAAAATATACCACCCTCCCGACTTATTTAGTCAGAAGCCACCAACGGTTTGTATATTGAAATGCTCTCATTATTAACACACAAATTTAAAGGAAATTTTGAAATATCAAAGTTTATTTAAAGAAAAAATAAGAAATACCTGTTTTTGTTAATCATTTAGCAAATCGGGGCGTCTTTCTTTTGTTCGGATAAGTTGTTGCTCATGGCGCCAAGCCGTGATTTTTGCCTCGTGACCGCTTAATAAGATATCGGGGACTTTATGGCCTCGCCATTCGACAGGACGCGTGTAAATCGGCGCATCGAGTAATCCGTCTTGAAAGGAATCTGAAAGGGCCGATGTCTCATCAGACAATACCCCTGGTATTAGTCGAATGACCGCGTCGACAAGAATTGCGGCAGGTAATTCTCCTCCTGAGAGCACATAGTCGCCAATTGATATTTCTTTGGTTACATAAATGTCGCGAATGCGTTGATCGATGCCTTTATAATGACCGCAGAGAATAATTACGTTTTCAAGGGTGGATAAGGAATTTGCAATATCTTGGTTCAATGTGATACCGTCTGGTGTCATATAGATGACTTCATCATATTGTCGCTCCGATTGCAGCTTCTCGATGCAGGCTGCGAAGGGCGCAATTTGCATGACCATGCCTGAACCACCACCATAAGGATAGTCGTCTACCGATTTCTGTTTATTTTCACTATAGTCGCGTAAGTTATGAACATGGATTTCGGCAATGCCCTTTTTCTGTGCTCTTTGAAGTATGGAATGGGCAAATGGACTTTGTAATAAGTCTGGCAATACGGTAATGATATCGAATCTCATAGCTGCAAAGGTAGAAAGAATGCCTGAAAAGTATAGGGTTTGAGTCGTTTGGAAATTATTAATCAATGAGACTAAAATAATAGTTGCCTATGCAGCTTGTTTTTGGATAATTTTTGGCAGAAATTAATTATAATTTTTATAAACTATAATATGAGGTCTATCTATTCGTTTTTAAATCTATAAGTTTTGTTTCTAAACATTGAAATGTTTCCAACAGTTGCTGTTAAAGAAAATATATTTCTCGAAAAGGAAATAAAACACATAATCAGTGAAATATAGCAAAAAAAAACTCCAAATATTTGCTGCAACAACTTTGCCGTCCTATATTGCGTGCAGATTTAACAAAATTTTAACATTTTGTTAGATTCGAAACCAAAAAGCGATTAACTAAACAACAACAAACATGAAACAAAAATTACTCAGTATTTTTTTGCTGTGTACTTTATTCGTCGGGGTATCGTATGCACAAAATCGGCAAGTGAGGGGTAAGGTTACATCATCGAATGATGGATCACCTATCAGTGGAGCTTCTGTTTTAGTTCAAGGAACTAGTTCGGGAACGCAAACTGATGGAGAAGGAAATTACCAAATCTCAGTAGCCTCAGGAGCTACTTTAGTATTTAGCTATGTAGGCTTCGAAAGTAAGTCGATTTCGGTCGGAACTCAATCATCAATCAACGTATCTCTAATTAGCAATGAAAACACTTTAGATGAGATTGTAGTGACGGGTGCAGGTCTATCGGCTACAAAACGTTCTTTGGGTGCGGCTCAAACGACAATTAAAGCTGATGAATTGCAAAAAGCAAAACCAACAAACATCGTCACTGGTCTGACTGGTAAAGTTGCTGGTTTGACAGTACAAGGTGTTGGATCAGGTATTAATCCAAATTACCGCGTTATCCTACGTGGTATGCGTTCTTTAACTGGAAATAACCAAGCTTTAATCGTAATTGATAACGTAATTTCACCTTCATCGATGTTAGGGAATTTAAATCCTGACGATGTTGAAGACATTACCGTATTGAATGGTGCCTCTGCAGCAGCGTTGTACGGTTCCCAAGCATCTAATGGTGCCTTGGTTATCAAAACTAAGAAAGGAGCTGCTTCTCAAGGCATGGAGGTAACTATCGAGAATACGACGACATTTGAAGACGTAGTCTTTCTACCTGGTGTACAGAAACGTTTTGGATCGGGATATGCTGCTCATATGCCTGGATATGTTTCTTATGAGAACCAACAATATGGACCTGCATTCGATGGGTCAGAAGTTATCATCGGTGAGGCTTTAGAGGACGGCTCAGTTCAAAAAGGAAAATATGCATGGACTGGAGACAAAGATAATTTTTGGGAAACTGGAGTAACGAATATGACTAACTTATCGGTTGCATCAAAACACGATAAAAGTTCGTTCCGTTTTTCTGGTCAATATCTATCTTCGACAGGTACAGTTCCTTATGATAAATACAATAGAGCTTCTGCACGTATAAACGGGCAAAGAGAATTACATGATATGTTGAATATTTCATATACGGCATATTATGCTCAAAATCGCTACGATCAAACGTCAGCAAACTCAACTATTTACGATAATGTATTGCAATCTCCTGGACATATCCCATTGTTATCATATAAAGATTGGGAAAACAATCCATTTGGAAACCCTAACGGTTATTATAATGCCTACTATAACAACCCATATTTTGTTGCAGCAAACAACCGTCAAAACATAAGAAATGATTATTTCATGGGAAGTACTCAGTTGGACTTCAAACCATTGGAATGGCTAGACTTCACAGGACGTGTGGGTATGACAACAGCGAATCAATCTTATAAATATCATACTGGTCGTTTTATTTACACTCCTTATGCAGCGGGCTTACATTCTGGGACTTACAAAGCTTCAAATATTTTAGGCTCGGTCACTGATGCATTCAATTATACTACGAATATTGTTTCGGATTTTATTGCACACGCAACACATACAAATGGCGATTTCAAATTTGATTATACTGCGCTATTTCAATATGTTCAAAATCAGAATTCAGGCATGTTGGCTTCCGTTAATGGCTTAGTCTTAGATGATCTTTACAACCTAGGAAACAGTGTGAATCCACCATCGGCTTCACAAGCTAATTATTTAGCACGTGTTTTCGGTCTCTCTGGTAAATTCGACGTGGCTTATAAGAATTATTTATTTTTAAGCTTCACAGGTAGAAATGATTGGGTATCAATTCTAGATCCAAATAATCGTTCATTTTTCTACCCTGGCATAACAGGATCTTTCGTATTAACAGATGCGATTGAAGGATTGAAAGATTTGAGTTATTTAAACTTTTTCAAATTGCGTGGAAGTTGGTCTAAGGTTGGTCAAGTTAACGTTGGTACATTCTTAAATTTTGGAGCGTATAGTTTGCTTCCTACTTTCAGTCAAGGTTCTGGATATCCGTATAATGGAGTTGGAGGGTTTACTTTGGGTAACCAAATTCCACAAGTCGGCTTAAAACCTGAAATTACTCGATCTTTTGAGATTGGTTTTGAATCATCATGGTTAGATAATAGAATTTCTGCTGAAGCGACATATTTCAATAATCGCACTGTAGATAATACTGTCCCTACAAACATTTCCATGACTACAGGTTATAGCTCATATTTATTGAATGCTGGTATAACTTCGGGTAAAGGTTTGGAAAGTAGATTAACTGTTACACCTATCCGTAATGACGATTGGAATCTTACAGTTGGAGGAAACTTTACGTTTATCGATAACCGTGTTGAAGAATTAGCAGCAGGACTTGATAAGTTAGCTCTGGCAACTTATGGTGGTACGACTGGCTCGTACGCAATCGCTGGTGAGAAGTTCCCGGTTCTGATGGGATATGGATACAATAGAGATCCGGAGGGACGAATCATTGTTGATAAAATTACTGGTTATCCAACAGCAAGTGAGCAGTTAGTTAATTTGGGAGCAGCATTGCCAACTCATACTTTAGGTTTGAATTTATCATTAACTTGGAAAGATCTTTCTTTCTACACTAGTGCTGAATACCGTACTGGAAACTACATTTTCAATAATGGAGGAAGTTCTTTCGACTTCTCTGGAGCAGGTATAAACACAGTTGCTTACGATCGTGAGCGTTTTGTGATTCCGAATTCGTCATATTGGGATGAGGCAACTCAATCTTATGTTGCAAATACTAATGTTACAGTATACGATGGAGGATCTAGCTATTGGACAATGGGCCCTCCTAGAACTGATATTGATGAGACTTATGTTACATCTGCTGCTTTTTGGAAGATTAGAGAGATGTCAGTAACGTATAACGTTCCAAAGACGTTCTTGGCAAGACAAAAAGTAATCAAAGGTGCGAGAGTAAGTGCCCAAGGTAGAAACTTGTTCCTATGGACACCTTCTACTAATGTGTACACTGATCCAGAGTACTCTGATGGAAATGGTGCTGCGAATGGAAATGCAATCGGATTAACGAGTTTATCCCAAACTCCTCCGTCACGCTATTTAGGATTCTCAGTAATGTTAACCTTTTAATTAAAAAAATATCATGTTTAAGAAATTAATAAAATATACACTATTTGGAGCAGTACTTTGTACTGGTTTGAATTCTTGTAAGAAAGCTTTGGATATCAATGATAATCCAAACAATCCTACAGAATCTACTCCACAATTGGTTCTACCTCAAGCCATCGTAGGAACTGCCCAACTTGTTCCAACTTTCAGTACATACGGTGGACGTATAATGTACTTCGCCAATGCTGGTGGTGTCAGTGGATGGGGTAACGGATTTTTGGATTATAATTATTCGACTGGAGATAATGCTGCATTGTGGACGAATACATACAATATCTTAATGGATATTGCGTATACTTTAAAGCATACTGAAGGTGTTGAAGAATTAGCTCCTTATTATCAAGCCGCACAAGTATTTTGGGCTTATAATTTCATGAATATTGTGGATACCTACAATGACGCTCCATATTCGGAAGCATTTAAAGGTGTTGAGAATCTTTATCCTAAATATGATAAAGCGCAAGACATATATGCTGATTTGGCAGCTCGTCTTGATAAAGCAACCGCATATTTCAAATCTCAAAGTGGCCTTTCGCAAGAATTTACTAATGGAGATATTGTGTTTAAAGGAGATGCGACCAAATGGGCAAAATTGTCAAATACTTTAAAACTTAAGTTAGTTGTCAAGGGAAAAGGTAAAGTAACATTTGCTAGCGAAGCAATTGATGCAGTAGGTTTGATTACAGATGATGTTCAGGTTCAACCAGGTTTTGCAAAGTTAGATGGAAAACAAAATCCTATGTGGAATCTTTGGGCATACTCAGCGAGTGGAACTTCAGTTGGCACTTGGGGGACGCAATTTATCCCAACATATTATGTGATTGGATTTTATGATGGTTATAAAATCGATGATAACGAACGTGCTAAAGTAACGTTCGCCAACGGACTTTCCGTTCCAAAAAACCAACTGGGTTATCAAGACGATCCTCCAACTGGAGTTTCGCCTTCAGCTTGGGTGTTGAGACCGACGACAGGTTCGATAAGTGCTTCTAACTATAGAGGTATTGGGGTTATAAAAGGACCAACAGCTGCTCAACCAGTGGTTTTGTTAGCTGAATCTAAATTCTTAGCAGCTGAAGCAGCTGTTCGCGGAATACTAGCAGGAGACGCAAAACAATTATTCGAAGAAGGTATTGCTGCTTCTTACACATACTTAAACAAGAATGAAGTTGGAACCTTTGCTGGCGCAATGTCTGCAGCGGATTACCTAGCTTTATACATGGATGACAATGCGACGTCTCCGCTTGTTAACTTTTCACTTGCAACAACTGATGCTCAGAAATTAGAGGCAATTATTACACAAAAATATATCGCCTTTAACTTCCTATTTGGTCACGAAGCGTGGAATGAATATAGAAGAACAGGTTATCCTTCTATCAAGGGAGCGAATAATACAACTAACTATTATGATACATTTGTATCTATTGGTTCAGTATCTACTGCTCCAGATAAACTTCCGACAAGATTGTTATATCCAAATACAGAGGCTGCTTATAACGGTGACAATGTTCCGACTGTTAATAAGTTTACAAGTAAGATTTTCTGGGCTAAATAATTTGTAGAAATGAAAAATATTATAAAAACTATATTAGCAGCAGCTGTTCTGCTAAACACCACATCTTGTTTGAAAGATGATGAATTGATAGGGCCAGATGCTGATGGGGCGATTAGCAACATTGTTGAGTTTGGCAATGTTTCAACACCAATTTCGGGTGTAACTAGTCCATTGCCAGTTTATTCTATCGCTTACGATATTGTGCCAGAGGCGACTTTAGAAATACCTATCAAAGTAGTTGGAAGTGAAACCGCTACATCAGATACAAAGGTTGTAATTGAACTGAATAACACGTTGGTTGGCAAGTACAACGACTTTTTAAATGAAGACCCGGAGAATGAAGTGGAATATGCGGTTCTTCCGAGTGATCGTTATTCAGTCACAGTAACTGAAGCTACAATTAAAAAGGGTGAGCGAGTTGCAGTTATTCCGATAAAGTTTAAGCCAAATTTATTCACATTTGATAAAGATTACGCTATCGGTTTTACGATTAAGTCTACGACTTCTGGAGAAATTTCTGGAAACTTCGGAAACATTGTAATTAATGTTGCAGCGAAGAATCCTTATGATGGTACTTATAATTACAAAACATCGGCGGCAACATCTTTGGTTCCAAATGCGAATAAAACAGTTCAATTAGTAACTGTTGGACCAAATCGAGTTAAATTAAGTCCTGGGTTGTTAGGAACATATTCAAACGAAGTGTACTATAACGTAGATCCGGCAACTAATAGTGTTACTGTTGAGTGTCCATCGTTGGGTGTACAAACTCCGCAAGACACTAGGAGTAAATGGGATCCTGCAACCAAGACATTGAAAGTTTATTGGAAACAAGGTAATGGTGGACGTACTTTTGAAGAAACGTTTACTTATACTGGATCGAGATAATTTTTATAAAAAAGAAGGATCAATTTTTGATCCTTCTTTTTTATAAAAAATAACTGAAAGACTATGAAAACTATTGTAAAAATTCTAATGGTGACTCTTTTGCTTCCTTGTGTACTGTTTGGACAGGATAAGGGGGCTCTTCCATTTGGTGGAATCGAGAAATTTATCGATGATTTAAAGTCTAAAACAAGCATGAGTGAAGAGGATCTCTTGACTAAATTTGATTTTGAATTTACTGTAAGTGAAATTGGAAAGTTGGATACCTTTCGTTTCATAAAATCAAATTCAGATAGTGAAAGGGATTTAATTGCTAAGACGATAGTTGATTTAGGTAATTGGATTCCTGCGATGAAAAATGGCAAAGAAATTCGTAGTGTTGTAAGATTTCCATCTCATTTAATGTCTGATTCATATATTAAAGATCGTATTTCAGGAATTGAATCAGCAGTGCCAGAAGTTGGGCTTGAAGCCTTTCAGCCCTTGTTCTTAAAAGGTTTCAGGTATCCGGATGCTGCTATTAAGGCGGGTATTTCCGGGACTTTTACCCTCAAATTTATTGTTAAAGAAGACGGTACGCTAACAAATATTAAATTAGAAAAGGATCCAGGCTACGAAATCGCAGAGAGTGCGATTCGTGCTTTAAAACGTGCCGGAAAATGGAGGCCAGCAAGGTTAAATGGTAATTATTTAAAGACTGAATCTAGTTTTGACTTCACCCTTTCTCTGAAGGAATTTAGAAGACATATTTGATCAATAATTTATAAAAATTAGAAAATAATTGTTACAAAGCGTGTAAACAATGCATTCGTATACAACTTTTTTACAATTGTACGGAAATAGGGAGCATATTGGATGTTCTCTATTTTTGTTTTAAAGAGCTAAGTCGTTGTTAAATAGCCATACAGATGTCTTTTCGGTTGGTTTGTTTTAGAATTCCTGTATAAAGATCGAGTCGTAAAGTCGTATGTTTTTAATTTATTCGCGACTTTTCGTTGTATTCAGAACTAAATTCGTTCTTTTTATAGTTAATTAGGCTGATATTCTTTATCAATAGGCAAAAGCCTAATTAATATTGAAAAATGCTTCCCCTTTAGAAATTTTCCACTTAAGTTAATAGTTGCATATCTCACTAAATCCCCCAAATTCTTGCGAATTTATTAATCAATTTTTTTTCTAGAATATAACGTGTTGATAACCAGTATACAAATAACTCTAAATATTAACTTTCGATAAAATATTAAATATCCATTTAAGACAAAGATTTATTCAATAATACAATAAAGCACCCATTTAACATACCATATTTAATAAAACCTCAAAAAATAGCTTATATTTTGAATAAATTGTAAAAAATTGATTAAAACCAATTTACAAACTATACCTAAAGTTTATTATG
>JBEBRI010000128.1:0-10767 GCA_040394915.1 Sphingobacterium sp. | reverse complement strand
GCGCATCATCCCTACCGCTTTTCGAATACCATGTTCTTTTATAAGCAGGGTTGGCGGGGTATCAATATAGAGCCTTCTCCAGATGCGATGAAATGGTTTCGCTGGTTTCGTCGTCGCGATGTCAATTTGAATATCGGAATTAGTGCGAGCCCGCAGGAGTTGACCTACTATTGTTTTAATGAGCCGGCATTGAATGGTTTTTCCAAGGAGATATCTGAGAAGCGAGATGGACTTAACCAAAAGTATCATTTGGTGAACAGTATCCCTGTCCCCACCTTACCACTTGCAGAGGTGCTGGACAAGCATTTGCCGAAAGGGCAGGAGATTGATTTTCTATCCATTGATGCTGAGGGCTTCGATTTCATTGTTTTACAATCGAACGACTGGGAACGCTATCGACCGATCTTTGTGTTGGTAGAAGAAGAGTTGAGTATTAAGGATTTGAGCCAATCGGCGGTCTATCGTTTTCTGAACGAGAAAGGTTATGAGTTAGCTGGTAAAACCAAGCGAACCTTAGTGTTTAAAAGGGCCGACACGCTCTAACGTAATCCTTTTTTTGCCTTCCGTTGATTTATCTTTTTCTCTAAAAATCGTGCTAACCTTTCAAAGAAAGTACCTTTTCTATTTTTATAAAAGTGTTTGATAGCTGACAGGGCTATTGGATCTTCTTCCACAATACTAGGATATTTGCGTATCGTTGTTTTGGCGAGTTGAACTTTATATACTTGATCCACATCCGAATGCGTTCCGGATCCGTCGGTGCCTGTGTTTTGAATATAAGAATTTCGAGGATACAAAACCAATCCTTGTCGGTTGAATACGGATAGGTACCAACGAATTGCCCAAGAATTGATTTTTCCGGCTTTGAATTGCTTGACCTGTTTCCAGAAGTTTTCGGTATGGTCTACACTAAACGCCTTGATGTCGCGACGTTTAAAATTCTTGGTAAGCTCCTCAATATCGGGATTAAAATGTTTCCATGCGCGATCCCATGTCGCCCAGCCCCAACTGCTCGCAACGCGAAAGAAAAAGGATTCGGGTAGGGATTTAGGATTTTCAACCGGATACATATAGCCTGCGATTTGCATCACCTTGTCGTTCTCAGCATATTGGTTAAGCGCGCTATTGAAGTATGTTAACGCGAATCGAGATGTCTCCAAATCGTCTTCAAGCACGATAATACGTCCATGTTTCTGTACAACCTGTGTTACGCCATCGATTACACTATTCGCCAAACCTTTGTTTTGCCCACGCTCAATGATATAAATATGTTTGAATTTCCAAGGTTCACGAATGATTGCCCGTACCGTATTCACATCGTCTATATCGTCGGCTGTTTTGGCGGCATCCGAAAAGATGTATATCTCAGACTGGTCGGCAAGTCTATTCGCTTCGAGGGCTAATAAAGTTTTACGAGTGTGAATGGGTCTGTTATAAACAAATAATGCGATTGGTGCTAACATGAAGGGCTTTACGTTCTTTATTGTTCAAAGATATGTTTTAATCTAACAATGCTTATATATCTTGGCATTTTTTATATGCTGTACAAATATCTTTCCTAAATTTGATGAGTTTTAATTTTCATGAGCGATAATACAAAAAACATCACCCTTAACGGCTTGTTCTGGAATGCACTAGATCGCTTCGGGAACCAAATCATTGTCACCTTAGTCACAATCATCACATCCCGGATATTGAATGAAGAGGACTTTGGTGTCATTGGGGTATTGATGATTTTTTCGACCATTGCGACGGCTTTTGTGGATAGCGGATTAGCGACTTCGCTCGTGCGCTCCAAAAAAGTAGAAGAATTGGACTATTCCACGATGTTCGTCTTTAACTTGTTGGTCAGCGTATTTTTCTACCTCCTCCTGTTCTTTTCGGCGCCCTATATTGAAGACTACTATGGTATTCCCAATTTAGCCTTATATGCGCGCGTGTTATTTTTACAGCTTTTAATACACGCTTTTGGGATTGTCCAATATGTTAAGATATTAAAGAATTTTCAATTTAATGTGACGGCGCGCATCAATGTTTTGGCGATCTTATTTTCGGGCGTCATCGTGGTCATTCTCGCCTTAACTGGATTTGGCGTATGGGCTTTATTGTTGCAGACGGTGTTGTATACGTTGTTTCGGACGGCGATGTTATGGTATTGGGGAAACTGGAAAGTGAGTTTGCAGGTCTCCATGGCCTCCTTAAAACATCATTCTTCCTTCTCGCTCTCTTTTATGGTTGCGAATATGATGGGGAAGGCGTTGTCACCGCTGTATTATTCCTTTATTGGTAAGCATTTTAGTATTCGCGAGACCGGTTATTATTATACAGGGAATAAATGGGGCGAAACTCCTGGCATGATGATCTCCGCGATTGTGCAAGGAACGACACTCTCGACTTTAACACCCATTCAGGATGATTACCCACGATTTTTAAATGCCTGTAGAAAGTCAATGTCTTCCTTGGCGTTTGTTTTATTGCCGGTTAGCATGCTGGCCATTGCTGTTGCAAAGCCGGGTTTCAGTTATTTTTTAACGGAAAAGTGGCTTCCTTCTGTGGAATATTTTCAATGGTTATGCTTTGCGGGATTTTTTATATCGTTTGCGGATATGAATGTCAACTTCTTAAACATTAAAGGAAGGTCAAAATATGCATTAGGATTGGAGATTGCCAAGTTTTCAATGGCCGTAATCGCCTTGCTATTAACTTATTCGCATGGCATTATCTACATCGTTTACGGGCAAGTTGTGGTTCGGATATTGATTTATATGGCGACGGCGCTGATGAGCGGAAAAGTTTATGGGTATTATCTGGGGTCGCAGATTAAAGATTTAGGGCCTTCGTTTTTGATTAGTTTTTTTGCGGCTTTCATGGCTTATTTACCGCTATATTTTCAGCTTATTTCGCACGATTTGCTGCTCATCATTGGTCAAAGCCTTATATTCGTAGTTATTTATATTGGAGTTAATCACCTGATTCGTCATAATATATGGATGGAAATACTGGGGATGATACGAAAGAAATTAGCTAAATAATTTTCATGAATTTTGTTGCAAAGGGAAATTGGGTCGGGTACCAAACGGTATTTTATAACGAAAAGACAGGTCTTTATGGCTTGGATATCAACGAAGTAATCGACTATGCAAGCCTAGAAATAGATTTGCAAGGTTTGGCGGCCTATCTAGATTTTGGTTATTCTGTTTTCGGACACACTCCGGTAAAGGGCGTAAAATTTCTGCTCCCGAACCAATCATTATATTTTTCTGACGGAAAACTGTTGGTTCACGAATCTGAGGATACGATCTCCGGTCAATTGGGTAAAACCACGCATGAAGAGGATGTGCTTCATATGATTCATCAGCGTGTGAATAATTGGGCCAATGCTTTCTCAGAGAACATCTTAATCCCGACAAGTGGAGGCTTTGATTCGCGATTGATGAACGTCATGATTGACGATAAATCACGAATTCATGCCTATACCTATGGTACATCCTTTAATCAAGGGGCTTCCCGCGAGTCTGTCTATGCAAGTTTGCTGGCTGAGCGACTGGGGACAAAATGGAGTCGAATTCCCTTGGGGAAATTTAATGTGTATATGGATGATTGGTATGCCCAATTTGGTCCCGCCGTTGCAGCGTCCGGGACTTACCATATCGAATTCTATCATAAAATTCAAGCGCAGGAGCAGCAAGCGAAATTGGGTTTACTCAGTGGAATAATCGGAGACGCTTGGGCTGGAGCAGTAAAGGTTCCAGCGATTCAATCCGCCTCCGCGTATCGCACTTTAGGCTATACGCATGGGATGAGTGCTGATTCAAAGCTGGCGATGGATATCGATTATACAGGTCTCGCCGAAACCTTATTTGATAGACAGAAGGAGAATCTCAAGAGTGCTGATTTTCGAATAATCACCGCTATGCGAACCAAGATGATGATGTTGCAGTATTTAATCGCCGTACCGTCACATATGGGCTTTCCTGGCTATTCGCCCTTCGTCGAAGAAGATATTGCACTAGCGATGCTCAATTTGCCCATAGCGCGTAAGCAGGAGCGCACATGGCAACGTGATTATTTTAGAAAGCACAATTTACTTTTTGAAGAAGAAAAGCATAAATATACCTATCAGAATTCCTTGAACTATTATGCTTTAGTGCATGAGACCTTGGAGCCCTTAGATGTTTCACTCTTGCGCGAGGTCATTAAACCTGCATATTTGGATTGGGTGAATCAGCGTATCTTACATATTGGCGCTAAAGAACGCGTATTTCAGACGCTTATGCATACGCCAAAAGTGAAAGGTGTACTAAAATTATTGGGCGCTAGAAATGGGTTATTGGCCGCTTATTTTGCATACATCACCCTCAAACCGATTGAAACTTTATTGAAGAAAAGAAATGCCAGCATCTCCTAATCATCGTTTTATATTTGTCGGCGACGCCGTGTTGCAGACCGAACCGGATTTGTCGGAAGAGCTGAAAGGTTTATTATTTTCAGCGGATATTCGTTCATGTAATGTTGAAGCACCTTTGCAAGGTTTTGGTAAAGCGATTCAAAAAACGGGTCCTTTAGTTGCTCAAAATCCATTGGCGGCGGACTGGTTAATTTCGTCTGGTTTCAATCTGTTCCCAATGGCCAACAATCATATTTTTGACTACGGTGTAGAAGGTCTCCTGCATACCATGGAAGCTTTTCCCGCTGATGCCACTTTAGGTGTGGGAATGGAGGAAGATGCGTACGATATGCTCGTTCGCGTATTTGATGAGGTCAAGTATGGTTTTGTGGCTTACGGTGAGAACGGTTATGGTGCCATTAATGGCGATCGCGATGCCGGACATGCTTGGGTAAATAGTTCGCGCGTTCAGGAAGATTTGCGACGTTATAGAAAAGAAGTCGATGTACTGATTGTTCAAGTGCATGCAGGTGTTGAATTATTAGACGTTCCCATTCCGGAATGGCGCGCTAGATATCGTCGCCTCATTGACTTAGGTGCGGATGCTGTGATTTGTCATCACCCGCATGTCATGCAGGGGATTGAAGAATATAAAGGGAAATTAATTTGTTATAGCTTAGGGAACTTCTATTTTGACTATCCGAGTAATCATCCGCAGTGGAATCTGGGAGCGGTATTAACGTTAGACTTTCAAAATAAAGAACGGGTTTCTTATGATTTTCGAGTCATTAAAAAAACCGGAAGTCGGTTGACCCTGGAAGATGAGGCGGTTTCAGCGATGTGGTTGAAAAACTTAAATGAGAAACTGACTTCTAGTGCTTATATTGATTATGTGAATCAAGCAGCGGTTCGCGATTGGGAACAGCATCATGCGGGTTATTATGCGAAACCCTTCAATGGCTTGTCAAATTATAGTTTTAAGAATTTATTGAAACATACGAAGCGTATATTGTTTAATAAGCGCATCGACTATAACATGATTTGGCATAACATGTTTATTGAAAGCAACAAATGGCTCGTTGAAAGAGCCATTCGATATCTATTTAATCAAGGACAGCGTAAGGATTAGATTACGGTAACTTGGTTTCTGAATTCTTTTAAACTAGGGTGACTTGGGTCCAAATCGGTAATCAAATAATTGATATCTCGTAAAGGCGCAACGCGCATTTTTTGATTCGAATTTAGCTTCTCAACAATACTCAAAACGGCTAGTTTCTTGGAGCATTTAATCATTGCCTTCTTGATTTGAACAACTTCCCAATCCGAATCGGTAATACCTTCCTCAACCGATAGACTATTGGTTCCTAATAAACATAAATCGACTTTGATTTCAGACAAGGCATTGATTACTTGTGAACCCGATACAATGTTTGTATTTCGTGAAAGATGTCCACCCAATAGAATGACCTCTAAATTTTCTTTTTCAGCAAGTTCTAGCGCTACAAGCGGACTGATTGCAAAGAACGTACATTGGATGTCTTTGGGCATCAGACGTGCCAATTCAATCAAACTCGTTCCTCCGCCTACTAAAATAGTCATGCCGCTTTGAATCAATGAAATAGCTTTACTCGCAATCTCTTTTTTCGCCTCTTTGGCATAAACATTATTCTCTTGAAACGGATAATGAAAAGATTTAGAAAGTGCACCGCCATAGACTTTTAACACCTGGCCGCTCTCCGCCAACTCATTTAAATCTCTACGGATGGTATCCTCCGAAACGTTAAGTTGAACACTTAGATCAGACGAAAGTACTTTATTGTGTAAATTGATTTGATGGATAATAAAAGCCTGTCTCTCTTCTTTTAACATAACTTATCTGTTGATTAGGATTGTAAAAATATAAAAATATTGGATAGTACACATTATCTAGCCTCACCGGAGGAAGGATCATTATCTTCGTCGGTGATTTTCTTTATTTTGAATCGCGGCGTGAACCCCTTAGGTTTCGCTGGATTAATAACGGATTGTTCTTCCGATTTTGTATGATCCGCTTCCGCTGCTTCTTCTGCTTTTTTCGCTGTGGGTTCTGGCTTAGGATCTGTTGAATTCGATGTTTTGGTAACGCCAGCTTTGAAACGAGGTTTGAAACCTGTGGGTTTTGAAGTTGTTGTTTCTTCCGGTTCCGGATCGGTTGATTTATTTTCTGATGTTTCTTCTATTGCGTCATTTTCTACTTTTTTTGGAAGTTTCGCGGCATTGAAGCGGGGTTTAAATCCTGCTGGTTTTGCTGCTACTGTAGGCTTGTCAACAGTTTCGACTTGCTCTTCTGGGATAGAATCATTTGATTCTTCCACTGGCTCTTCGACCTTTTTCGGGAGGTTTGCAGCCTTGAAGCGTGGTTTAAATCCTGCGGGTTTTGCAGCAGTAGCCTTTTCCTCGGTAGTATTCGTAGATTTCTCAGAATTTGAAGGAGTGTCGTCCAAATTCTCTTGCTCTATTTTCTTTGGTAGGTTTGCCGCTTTGAATCGTGGTTTAAATCCGCTAGGAGGCGCTGTTGTTACTTCTTCATGACGAGTCGCTTCAGGCTTTTCCGCGCTAGGGGCTATTTCTGTAGCGCTCTGTGGTTTATGCTTCGCTTGATAGGTTGATTTTGTTTCAAGCTCTCCTGACGCTTCGTTTTCTCCTTTAGCGTTCGCTTCGCTTGTTGTATTGTTCAGTGCAATTTTAATCTTAGGACGGAAACCTGCAGGTTTCGAAGATGTTCCTTCCACTTTTAGGGGAGTGCGAGCCGTATCTTGCATGGGAGTTTGAGGACTCGCGTTCACAACGACCTCTTCTAACAAAAAGTTTTTGCGGAGTTTATTGAACCAGAACTTCTTGCTATGGTCAAAGCTCTTTTCGCCCATCAATTCATAATGGCTTGCAAATTCTTGATATAATTCGGGGTCTGCCTTTTTTAAGGCTTTAATGTCGATTTTTTTCTTGGCAAAAAAGTCTGCGAATGTCAGCATTCACAAATGTACATAATCGATATTAATTTTCTGTTATGTCCTTTACCTCGCCTTTTCTTGAGTTTTAGGCATAAAAAAAGAGGGCCATGCCCTCTTCTGATGTTGTTATGAATGGAATTATTCCATGTTGTGGTAAACCGCTTGTACATCATCATCCTCTTCAATCCTGTCGATTAATTTAAGGACGTCTGCAGCTTGTTCTTCTGAAAGGGTGCTATGTGATAATGAAATGCGCTCCAGTTTCGCAGAGCTAACCTCAATACCTTTCTCTTCCATTAGCTTCTGCATGTTACCGAAATCTTCAAAAGAAGTTTGGACAACTACAACGTCGTTTCCTTCTTCATCCGACTCTACATATAATTCTTCTAAGCCTCCGTCAATTAGTTCTAATTCTAATTCCTCTACATCTAGTTCTTCAGTTGCAGGGAATCGAAAGATTGATTTACGCTGAAAGATAAAATCTAATGACCCTGTCTTACCTAAGGAGCCTCCAGCCTTCGTAAAATAACTACGAATATTAGCTACCGTTCTGTTCGTATTATCGGTTGCAGTTTCAATTAATACAGGAACGCCATGTGGGCCATAACCTTCATATACATATTCTTCATAGCCTTTAGCGTCTTTTTCGGAAGCACGCTTGATGGCAGCTTCAACTCGGTCCTTCGGCATGTTTACTGCTTTCGCATTCTGAATAGCAGTACGCAGTCTAGAGTTATTTTCCGGGTGAGGGCCGCCTTCTTTTACTGCGATTGCAATTTCTTTTCCAAGACGTGTGAACTGGACAGCCATTTTGGCCCAGCGTTTAAATTTTCTTTCTTTTCTAAATTCGAAAGCTCTACCCATTTTATTATAATTTTGATTTCAGATTCGATAACATATCCTCTGTCATCGCTTTTAGATCAAAAGTTGGTTTCCAACCCCAATCCTTTCTTGCTTCATCATCATTAATGCTTTTCGGCCATGAGTCGGCAATTGCCTGACGAGGATCATTCTCGGAATACGAGATTTCAAAATTAGGAAGAATTTTTTTAATTTCTTCGGCTATTTGTTTAGGAGTGAAGCTAATTCCGGCTAAATTATAACTCGATCGAATGTTTAATGCTGATTCTGGAGCGTCCATTAATTCAATAGTTCCGCGAACCGCGTCGTCCATATATAACATTGGGAGTTCCGTGTTCTCGGATAAGAAGCTCGTATATTTTCCCTGTCTAATGGCTTCGAAGAAAATATGGACAGCATAGTCGGTTGTTCCTCCTCCTGGTTCTGTTCTCCAAGATATAATGCCCGGATAGCGTACGCTTCTGATGTCTAATCCGTAACGTTTATGGTAATATTCAACGAGACGCTCGCCCGATAATTTACTAATACCGTAAATGCTGTTTGGATCCATCACGCAATATTGAGGCGTATCGATCTTCGGTGAATGCGGACCAAATACAGCAATCGAGCTTGGCCAAAAGATTTTCTTAATGCCTAACTCAACAGCAAGGTCTAAAACGTTTAATAATCCGTTCATATTTAAATCCCACGCTTTTTGTGGGTATTGCTCACCTGTCGCGGATAACATAGCGGCAAGTAAGTAAATTTGAGTAGGCTTATATTTCTCTAGTAACGCGCGGATTCCTTCTTTATCTAGAACGTTTAGTGTTTCAAATATTTCACCCTCGGCAATTTCTTTGGGAGGTCGGATATCCGAGGTAATCACATTTGCTTTTCCGAATTTAACTCGTAAAGCGGCTGCTAATTCTGAGCCAATTTGACCGTTAGCTCCAATCATCAAAATGCATTCTTTCATTGCTGCAATGATATTTATGTAAGGTATTTCCTGTTATTAATCTGTAATAATATTACTCGGCGAAATTAGTAAATTAATGCTGGGTAATACTGCTGTACAGTGATTTTACGCAAACGTATGAGTTAGAAATTAAGGCATTTAAGCCGTTTTTTTTACTGTTTTTATGCGTAAAATCAATAGTTCTACGAAAGTACGAAATCGTTAAATTCTGGTCTTGTAGGTGAGTTTGATATATTGTCAACAAATACTGTGTCTTTCTGAATATATTTCAGTGAAAATGAGGAAGTATTGAATTATATTTCGTGTTAGCGTTATTTGTTTATTAATAGCTGAATTTAATTGTAAACATTGCTGTTTATTTAGTATGTTTGCCCAATTAGATACCATAATTTATAATCTATTTTTCTAAAATTTAAAGCAAAATTTGAAACTATGAAAGTTGCAGTAGTAGGCGCGACAGGACTTGTCGGGTCAGAAATGTTGACAGTATTAGCGGAACGTAATTTCCCAGTAAGCGAATTGATTCCCGTAGCGTCTGAACGCAGTAAGGGTAAGGAAATCGATTTTAAGGGAAAGAAGTATAAGGTTGTGACGCCTACTGAAGCTATTGCACTTAAACCAGATGTTGCTTTGTTCTCTGCAGGAGGTAGTACTTCTACGGAGTTTGCTCCATTATTTGCTGAAGCGGGAATTACCGTAATTGATAATTCATCTGCGTGGCGCATGGATCCCAGCAAGAAGTTAATCGTACCAGAGGTAAATGGAGATGTACTAGAAGCTAGCGATAAAATTATAGCGAATCCAAACTGTTCGACCATTCAAATGGTAGTGGTATTGAAACCACTCCACGAGAAGTATAAAATCAAACGCGTTGTCGTTTCTACTTATCAATCAGTTACTGGTACTGGTGTGAAAGCTGTAGACCAATTAATGAACGAACGTGCGGGTAAGGATGGTGAAAAAGCATACCCTTATCAAATCGACTTAAACGTTATTCCTCACATTGATGTATTCCAAGATAATGGATATACAAAGGAGGAAATGAAGATGATTCAAGAAACGAATAAGATTATGGGTGATGACTCCATCAAGGTAACAGCAACGACTGTACGTATTCCTGTTGTTGGTGGTCACTCTGAATCGGTAAATATTGAATTTGAGAACGACTTTGATCTTGCTGAATTAAGAGCAGCATTAGAAGGTCAAGAAGGTATAATCGTTGTAGATAATCCGGCAAAGTTAGAATACCCAATGCCTAAAGATGCTCATGGAAAAGATGAGGTTTTTGTTGGTCGTATCCGTCGTGATGAATCTCAAGCGAATACGGTAAACCTTTGGATTGTTGCGGATAACTTACGTAAAGGTGCGGCAACAAATGCTGTACAGGTTGCGGAGTTATTACAGAAGAAAGGTCTGATATAATAAGATACAAGCGTTTAACATTTATACTAGAATGGCCACCTACTTAGGTGGCCATTTTTTTATGCTGCCCTTCAGGACCAGCTTATTATTCTATTGACTGTTATTTACTAACAATGAACAAAATGCCACTGAGCTTTATGGAGGCATCGCAA
>JBEBRI010000127.1:0-10860 GCA_040394915.1 Sphingobacterium sp. | reverse complement strand
GCTTCATATAGGTTATTATGCCTTCAAATTAATTCGCAAATATAATTTTTTTAAGCGAGCTTTTCGCTTAAAACTTCGGCGATTATTCTATTTAACCCCCTCAGCGTTTGGAGAAGACTCAAAACATTGCGATATCAATAGCGAGAAGAACCTAATCGAAATTAAAATACAGGTTAAGAACAAGAACAGATGCGAATAATTAAAACTCCAATGTAGCGTATCACCTATCGCTTGCAAACCCAGCAAAACCCCATTTAGGCAGCCCCAGTCAGCATGGCAGAAGATGCCAATCTTGTCGTCCTAAGCAACGTATTTAACATCATCGACAAGCATAGCACTAAGGGCAGCTATACCCAAATTGTTAATAAAAAAATAGGATGTAGAAGATTCGTCTGATCCAATCAAATGACGTGCACAAGGAACTTAAAGTGCATTCGCACAGCACATAGCGCTACAATAAGAAAATCGACGGGTGCAATGATAAGCCAATACTGCTAAGAAATCTTCAATAAGATCGACATTAGCGTGACAATTGCAGCGACTGGATCGCTACGGTTTCCATCAATTTCCGAATAAAGTTAAGACAATGAAATTCAGACAGTACTGATGAACATCAAGCAGAACAGTGACAAGACACCATAAGAACTACTGCTCGACCGGAAATAAAACTTGGAATTCAGTCCCTACGCCTATTTGGCTATCGACTTTAATCTGAAGATCAAGTTTATCCGCAATGCTTTTGACGATTGTCAGTCCCAAACCTGTACCTTCAAATTCGGTCGCATTGTCAAGGCGCTTAAAAGTATCGTAGATAGATTTCAAGTCCTCCTCAGCGATCCCAATACCATTATCACGAATATAATACTTGGTGAAGTCCAAACCGCTCTCAGCAAAAATCTCCACCATGGGGTTCTCCCTGCGGGCGGAATACTTAATTGCATTTCCAATTAAATTTTGAAACAGCTGATATACAAGCGTCTTATGTCCATACACCGGAATTAATTCACCAATTGAAACGATCGTCGAATGTGCATCATAACGCATCTTACAAAAGGTTGTAATCTGGTCAATCGAACCTTTCAAGTCAACCAATTCTGTTTGATAATTAAAAGATTTAATTTTCGAGAACATATGAATAGCGACCAACAACTCTGATATAAGATCTACTGCGTCCTTCATATTATGCAGCATCTTTTCACGCAACTCTGTAGGCATATCTGGGCGCTGCTTTAACAGTTGTACAGAGAGGTTAATCGCCGATAGCGGATTCTTCACATCATGACTTACAGTATACGCGTAAGCATCCAAAGCCTTATTCAATCGCACTACTTCGTCATTTAACGAACTTATTTCCGCAGACATTTGGTTCATACTTGTCTTTATTAACTTTCTCAGGCGCGTAAGAAAGTATAAATCGCGACCACTCCATTGCTCCGATGTACCAACAATTGTATGATGCCATACATCAAAATGAAGATGCCATTCGGGTTCGAATACTTCATTCGGCTTCTGATGTGTTAGCAATCGCGTCGGAGTATCCATATAGGTACGCTTGACAACCTGTTCTTTTCGGAAAAAGAACAAGGAGAACTTCCGGCTAGACTCGATATCGACCTTTGCTAGTCCAGCAAAACGTCTTAAATCAATACGGAGCTCTTCACCATATTTCCACGTAAATTCATGATCGGTATAAATATATTCATCTGACTCGCGCAGAATCAAAGCCTGTACTTGCTTTAATTTCTCCTTACCCATGGTCAACCCGTGAAAAAATAACTGATCATCATAGGCAATTAACATCCCGTCCGCTTCAACGAATTGACATAGAATCTTGCTAAAAGATCCTAAGACCTCCAACATGTCTTTCTTCAGCATTAGCTTTTCCTTCAGCAGGAGTTCGATATTGCGAATACGTTCTGTAAACTCGCGTTCTAAGATCAACTGTTCATCAGCGAAGCGTGTAGACGCCCATTGAATCATATATACGAATGCTTCACGTTTAATTAAATTGATGCGCGTAGGCTTTGTATTCTGACAAAATATAAGGCCCCAAATTTTATCATTGATTAAGATTGAAAAGCTAAGGTTGCAACCGATTCCAACTTTCTTCAAATGATCACGATGTACTTTCGAAAGCGTACGTATATTGGTATATTGCAAGTCGATTATTTCACCAGCTCTCGAAATTAAGGGTACAGGCTCCTCCTCGATATCATGTGTAAGGCGACATAAGTTCTGTAAATGCACGTGTCGAGCATGCGTTAGCACGTCAAAATCCGACTGATACAAGCCCAGAATACTTTCCAAATTATCATTCTTGCGCGTCTCGGCAATAATTTTCCCATAGCCGCCATCTAAAAACTGATATACGGTAATCCGATCATACCCTAACACATTTGACATATAATCGCTAAGATGTTGCCAGATACCCTTAGTGTTTGTTTGCAGTATTTTAGAGAAAGACTCAAATTTTGGAAAATAAACCTGTAGATCCGACACCTTCATTTCAAACTCAAAATAAACACGCTCTTCCGTTCGGTATATACTCAAATAACAGCTTTGCTCGAGTACTCGAATTTCTAACAGATGACGATCATTAACTTTAGCCAACACCTGACGGATAGCCTCTTGGACGTCTACGGTATACCAGTCGAAATAATGTTCGATCAGATATGAAATCGGCAAATCAAAAAGATCGTTGGCTTGCTCACGGAGCCAGTCGGAGCAGTTTTGACTAATGGCAACGATTTTCAAATCCAAATCTGTGACAACAAGATAGCCGAAGCTTTGTATACCATCAGCGACGGCAGACGGCTGTTGAAAAGCGGAAGAAGAGTTAAGCATGCCTTGGTTAGTTAGTGTCTTTTGTCGCACAAAGATAATATTGTTTCTTTGCATGAAAAAAGAAAAAGCGTCAGATGATTAACAATCTGACGCTTTATTATGTTTGGGTATTTAAATTTATTCCCTATGCGATACTTGGAACGGGCACAACTTCATTTGTATCTTTCTCATAATCAATTTCATCGAAGTTAAATCCGAATAATTGGAAAAAGTCATTACGGTATCCCGCGATATCAGAAATTTCTTCTAAGTTTTCTGTTGTTGCTTGTTCCCACAATGCGGCAACCTCTTTTTGAACATCTTCGCGCATTTCCAAATCGTCTACGCGAATTCTACCCTTTTCATCCAGCTGTAAGTCAGAACCGTTGTACAAACGTTCTGCAAATAAGCGTTGCATTTGCTCGATCGTACCTTCGTGAATACCCTTCGCTTTCATTACTTTGTATAATAATGAAATATAAAGAGGAACTACCGGAATCGCAGAACTTGATTGTGTGACTAATGCTTTATTAACAGAAACATAAGAAACACCATTTAAGTCTTTCAACAATTCATTTATTGCCGGAACCGTAGCTTCTAAATGATCCTTCGCACGACCAATCGTACCGTTACGATAAATAGGATATGTAAGCTCAGGGCCGATATATGAATAAGCAACCGTTTTTACACCTTCGGCTAAAACACCTGCCGCTTTCAAGTCTTCAATCCAGAATTTCCAATCCTCACCGCCCATCACTGCAACGGTATTATCGATATCCTCCTGATTTTCCACGGGTTGAATTGTAATATCGCTTACAACACCTGTATGAAAGTCAACAGTTTTGTTTGTAAAGGCTTGATCAATTGGCTTCAATACCGAAGCGTATTGCACCCCTGTTTTAGGGTGTGTACGACGTGGTGAAGCCAATGAATAAACAACAAGATCTACTTGTCCTAAATCTTGTTTAATTAATTCAATGGTTTGCTGTTTAATATCATCAGAGAAAGCATCTCCGTTGATACTTTTTGCGTATAATCCAGCAGCCTGCGCTTCCTTCTCAAAAGCAGCTGTGTTATACCAACCAGCAGTTCCTAATTTACCCTCGGTAGCAGGTTTTTCAAAAAACACACCGATGGTTGCAGCATCCGAACCAAAGGCAGCAGAAATACGAGAGGCGATACCAAATCCCGTAGAAGCACCAATTACTAATACCTTTTTCGGGCCATCAGCAATTTTTCCTTTTGATTTTACATACTCGATTTGATTTTTAATATGTTGAGCAGCTCCTTCAGGATGTGCTGTCAAGCAAATAAATCCTCTTGTTCTTGGTTGAATAATCATCTTTTATTAATCTTTCAAAGTTGAATAATTAGTTACAAAAGTAGTTAAATTTTCAAGGAAACATCCCTCTACGTAATTTTTTAAACCATATCTTTAGTTGAATCTCCACTTTAGTTAAGCGAAAGGTTCTATCCAAGTTTACTTATTTTTTCACAAATTCACTGTATAACAATCGGATAACTTCTTTCGACAATAAAATATCATCATCCGCATCCATTGTTGGAACACAGCCATTAGTAATCACAATAAATCCAAATTTTTTCTTCGGTTCAAAAAACATGTTGCTGTATAAACCGTAGGCGGAACCCGTATGTCCAATCATATGCTCGCCCGGTATTAGTTTGTAATTCTCCAATAAAGCTAAACCGTAGTTCTCTTTACTCGACAATCCCTTTTGCATGCGTTTAGCACTTTTCCTACGGATAATCTTTGTCGTTCCGGATTGCCCATAATTCATATGCATTATCATATATTTTGCTAAATCATTTGCCGAGATCTTCATCCCGCCGGTTGGCGAGAATACGGGCGTACTAATTCCCATTTTATAATTACGAATCTCTTCGGAACGCGGATTATAGGCGGATGTTTGCGCTTTAAAAACACCATCTTGTTTATCGTAAAGTGTTGCAAATCGAGACTGATCCAGGGAGTCAACGCAATAGCCTGCTTCTAATCCTAGCGGCGACAGGATTTGCTGTTTTATATATTGATCAAAGCGGATATTAGTCAATCGCTCCAAAACAGCGCCCACCATATTAAAGTTGAGATTACAATATTGGTAACCTTTTCCGGGCTCATAGTCATTATATGACTTTGCCCAATTGGCATTCTTAGCTGGATTGATCACATCTAATTCAAAGTAGCCGTTACTATCGTTGATACTGGAGCGATGCGATAAGACCATCTCCAGGGTGATCTTGGTATTTGGAAATTTAGGATTACGCACCTTAAAACCTACGAGATCACTAAAATCATCTGATAGGGATATTTGGCCTTTTTCAACCAATTGCATAATCGCCGTTGAGCTAAAGGATTTGGAAATCGAAGCAATACGGAACAAATTATCGTTCGTTAGAGGCGCTTTTGTATCCAAATTCTTATAGCCGATTGCCTGACTATATACTGGTGCACCATCTTTCACGACGACGATTGCGAGTCCGACAGCTTCATATTTATGGGCTAGGGCTTGAAGTTTCTGATCAAAATCAGCAGACTGCGCTAGGAGTTGGCTGCTCATGAGGAGGCCTATACAAGGGAGTGTGATTTTCTTTAAAAGTTGGGAAATAGTATTCATGAATGATGGTGTTATAGTATGCTTAAGCAATATTTTAATCCGAAGGCAGTGAGCATTCCGAGCCCGAAGCTCAGTAAGGTGCCTATCATAACGTATTCGGTGAATTTGGTATCGCGTGCATTTGTGAGGTCTCCAAAACGAAAGATGGATTTGGCTGCCAACAGAAAACCAATTCCTTCGTTGAGCCCCAGTAGAACAAAGCCTATAATCAGGAGTCTTTCCATAATGCCAATCACGGTTCCTGCATCGAATAAAGTTTCTGCGCGCTTTGAATGAAAGGCATCTTCTTTCTGCCATTTGCTAAAAAACACGCGGATAACGATAGGAATCGCAAAGATCACTAGAATTAGCGCAATGATAACGATGCATACTTTGTTCCAGTTAACCTGTGCCATAAGATCTGTGAGGGCAGATGGCGTCCAGTAGAAATAAATCGCAACAATACTGGCAATGTGCAAAATCTGATCAATCACGAAAAGACGTATGGGATTGATGGTCCATCGACTTTCTACGCCGATTTTAATGCTATCAATGGCCAAATGTGCAGCAACTAGAAACACGATATTCTGCCAATTGCCAGCAAGGTCTGGAATAAAAAATAATACAAGCAAGGCAGCATGTACCGCAACATGATAGAAAAGATATTGTATTTGTGTTTTTCTTTTCTCGACCCATGACTTGGGTTGCAAGACAAAATCGCCGAGCAAGTGGGCTATAAACATCTTAAGCAGGCTCGTTAACATAGATCGCTAGTTGTTTGGTGCAATATTGAATGACTTGATCCAGTTTATTATAATTGGCCTTATTGAGTTCTCTACTAACTTGGCTCTGATGCGTCCTTTTCAGAAGCTGAGTAATCTCCGTTTGGTTTTTATCCGGATAATCCATCACCATTTGAACAGCTTCGGCCATATTCACCGTCCATTGATCAACTAAGCGCGTGCTCAACGTCAATATCAGATTCATTTGTTCATCCAAGTCCAGCCAAGGCGAAATAAATGCCAAGCTTTCTTTCGATAAGGAATCTAAAGCTTTCCCCGAATTGATAAAGGCCTCTCCGCTTGCTTTCTTAATGTTCGAATCGCGATAGCTGATTGCTCCAATACCAATTCCCATACGAACATCCATTCCTTCTTTTTGTCGAATAACAGACTTTAGATAGAAAACACAGGAAAAAAGCTTGTCGAGCGCTAGTTCCGCTTGAAAGCTGTCCCCTCGAAAGACATCAAAATCGGTGGTATATTGTTTTAGGGCTTGTTCCAGCTGCGGAAGCCATTCCCCACTCTCGTATTTCCGAGAATGAATAATATCACCCGTGATCACTAAATGATATGCCATAATAGAATCGTTTATCGTCGGTAGTTACGCTTTAGCTCATTTATAAATCTAAAGATAAGCAATTACCTTATATGACCAAATTTAATCAAATATTAGATTATGATTAAAATAAGTCATAATTACAAATATGATTAAAATAAGTCATAATTCAAATTATGATCAAAATAAATCAAATAAGAAAGAAATACTTAATTCCTTACGAAACAAAGGGCTACTGAAAATCGTTTAGCCTTCAATTCAGAATTGATAAAAATTAGTAAATTGCTAATACTAAAAAACACGCTATGACCAACTATTCGAAACTGCTAACTGCAAAAAGCAGCTTTAAACTTAAGGAACACCCCACCGATATAAGCGACGAAATTAACCCGGATGACGCGAAAGCAGAACTAAAAAAACTACGTAAAAAAATCGCAGCGATACAAGATAAGATGTATGCGCACGATAAATACAGCGTTTTAATCTGCTTGCAGGGGATGGATACTTCGGGTAAAGATTCCTTGATACGGGAAGTTTTTAAGGAATTTAATGTCCGTGGAGTTGTTGTGGAGAGCTTTAAAACCCCAAATTCCCAGGAATTAGAGCACGACTACTTATGGCGTCACGAGATTAAACTTCCCGAGAAGGGCAAATTTGCGGTCTTCAACCGAACCCATTATGAAAATGTCTTGGTGACCCGAGTACATCCCGAATACTTACTAAATGAGCGTATTCCACATATCAATAATCCGAAGGATCTACCCAAGGATTTTTGGAAAATGCGCTATGAACAAATCAACAACTTCGAAAAACGAATCGTTGAAAATGGAACCATCGTCCTAAAATTCTTCTTAAACCTCAGCAAAGATGAGCAGAAAAAGCGACTATTAAGCCGTTTAGAGGAGGATGAGAAAAACTGGAAGTTCTCGCCTGGTGATTTGGAAGAGCGAAAACTATGGGACAAATACATGGATTGCTACGAGGAAGCCATTCAAAATACCAGTAAAAAAGATGCCCCTTGGTACGTTATTCCGTCCGATAGTAAACCCATTAGCCGTTTCCTTGTCGCACAGATTATCCATGAGGTGCTCTCCAGCTATACAGAGATGGAAACGGAAATTGAAGAGCACAAAAAGAATTATAAAGCACAATTGGAAGCCGAATAGGCTTCCAATTACATTAAAATATCAAATTGGAAATACCGCCATCCAGTGGAATGGAAGCCCCAGTTAGAAAAGAAGCATATGGAGAAGCTAAGAAAGCAACGAGGTAACCATATTCTTCCGGTTTACCTAATCTCTTCAAAGGTATATGCTCTCTTCTACGTTTCTCGATAACAGCAATATCCAAGCCCTCTTGTTCCGCTTGTTTCTCCATCAAACTATATAAGCGATCGGTAGCAAAATAACCCGTCAACACCGAATTTACAGTAATTCCATCCTTCCCAACGGCGTTTGCTAAGGACTTACTCCAGCTCACTAAAGCCGTGCGCATGGTATTGGAAAGCACTAAATTGTCCTGTGGTTCTTTAACGGTCATCGATGAAACGTTGATGATACGCCCATAACCTTGCTTCTTCATGTGATTCAAAGCCAAATTACTCGTATAAACGGCCGTTTGAAACAAAAGCTCAAAAGCGCCCTGATAATCCGCTTCATCTTTTGATAATACAGAACCCGCTGCAGGGCCGTTGGTGTTATTCACTAAAATATCGACCGCATGAGACTTGAAAAAGGTATTTAGAGCCGCTTTATGCTGTTCGTAATTCATGAAATCAGAAACAAGGTAACCATGAACCTGACCGGCCTTCACATCCAATTCCGACAGCACTTTCTTGAGCTTATCTTCATTCCTAGCCAGTATAAAGACCGTAGCACCACACCTAGCCAGCTCTTGTGCAATAGCCTTCCCTATTCCCGCCGATGCGCCGCCCACCAAGGCTGTTTTACCTTTTAAATCTATTTGCATTTGACATATTTATTAGACTATAAATATAAAGTTTCCATACGCAAAGAAGCAAATAGCAGGCTTATATAATTCAAATTTATTCCCGATCATTAATCGGGTACCCCTCTTCATCCAAGTCATCCCGATAGTCTTCTTCATCACGAGCCAGTTCCTCATCTTCTTTCGAAACCTGTAAGCTGGACTCTCCTACGATATGCATATGATTATCCGATAAACGATCTGCTCGCAATTCATCTAAATCGGCGTATTCATCGCCAACAAATGGATTTGATGAATCGTACGTCGAATCATCCGTCTCCGCACCCTCACTAATTGTATCGTAATCTGCAGGATGATCCCAATCTGGATCACTATCGTTCACATCCAATTCAAAGCTCGCTTCCTCAGCATTATAAGCCAAATCCTTAGGCTCAAAATCGCTATTTTCACCTTCTACATTTTTATTTTTTTTGTGATCTTCCATAGTATTTCCTCGTTTAAATTGCTTTTTCTAGTAAAACCCCATAGGACCCCATATTGTTTGCATAATTTCTTAACAATTAGCCCCTTTAGCCATTGGAAATTAAGATAATATTAATTAAATTTACCTTAACAATTTATAAACTTTAAACCATGCAAACGAAAACAGAATATCTAATTTGGGACAAAATTGTCTCAAGTGCAAAAAGTCGTTTTGACGCTGAGCTCTATGCGAATAAGTTTAAAAATATGCAGCCCGAATTATTCGATAAACTCGTCCTCCATATCATTGTGGGATTCGCGTCGGGCGAAGAACATGAAACCATATCCACGAATCTTCATAATGAATTAGAACATCTCGGTATTGATGTTCGCGAAGGCATTATCGATACGATTGTTTCGGATAAGCACATCCTCTTTAGTCCAGAGATATACGCAGCCTACTTAACTTTCTCGATGTTAGAAGACGGCTCTTCGGAGGCCGAAGTATTGGGCTATGTATGCGACTTGCTGGAAAACCCACAAATCTATTAAAACGCCTCACAGAGAGCCCGCCGACAAGGGGCTAAGAATTTCGCTTTCCGGTGTTTTTATACGGTACCGCCTGAGAAAAACTAGTATTTTTTTCCGTAACTTTGCAGCCATATGGAAACTGTTGTTAGTGGTATTAGAAGTACCGGAAAATTACACTTAGGAAATTACTACGGAGCGTTAAGCAATTTTGTGAAGATGCAGGATGAATATAACTGTTTCTTCTTTATTGCTGATTTACACTCCTTAACGACACACCCTACCCCGCAGGACCTAAATAGCATGGTTCGCAATGTCGTTGTCGAATATCTAGCGGCAGGTCTAGATCCTGAAAAATCAACGATCTATGTTCAATCGGACGTTCCTGAGGTCGCTGAACTTTACTTATATATGAATATGAACGCCTACCTTGGCGAACTAGAGAGAGCCACATCTTTCAAAGACAAGGTTCGTGCGAACCCAAATAATGTCAATGCGGGCTTATTAACCTATCCTGTATTGATGGCTTGTGATATTTTAATCCATCATGGCGTTAAAGTTCCGGTTGGGAAAGATCAAGAACAACACCTAGAGATGACCAGAACATTTGGTAATCGCTTTAACCGATTGTATAATGTAGACTATTTCAAAGAAGCGTTTGCATTTACATATACAGATAAACTGGTTAAAGTGCCAGGTTTATCAGGACAAGGGAAAATGGGCAAATCTAATGGTGATGCGGACTGTATTTACTTGTCGGATTCGGAAGAGGCTATTCGCAAAAAGATTATGCGTGCTGTCACAGATGCTGGTCCTACAGAAATGAACCAAACAAAGCCGGAGGCCGTTCAGAATCTTTTTGATTTAATGAAGGTCGTTTCTACGGCGGATACGGTAGAACATTTCGATTCCCTATACAACAAATGTGAAATTCGGTATGGCGACTTTAAGAAGCAATTGGCGGAAGACATGGTGCTCGCTACGGCAGACGTACGCTCCAGAATCGATAGTATCTCGAAAGATGACGAGTACATTCAGAAAGTCGTTAAGCTAGGCGCTGAAAAGGCATCCGCTAGCGCGCAAAAAACCATTAAAGAAGTTCGTGAAATCATTGGTCTAAAAAGACTGTTTTAATAGATATTATGCA
>JBEBRI010000126.1:0-10935 GCA_040394915.1 Sphingobacterium sp. | reverse complement strand
CTGCAAGTTCTGTTGTATCTTATACTTGGAAGCCATGAGAAAATTAATCAATTATACCTACTTATTGTTTTTACTCGCTATTATCGTCGGCTGTAAAGATGAGCTAATTGTACCTACTGGTGGTGGTAGTCCAACCATCGAAGTCCTTAGTAAACCTACGGCAGCGTTCTTTGCAGACAGCATCAGCTATCAGGTTAAGGTCGCAGATCAAGGGGTTAATCTTTCTACCCTAAAAGTGGAGTTGCTTTACAGCGAAGATGTTGTGGCATCACAAATTATACGTACCAAAGAATATGGAGATTATCAAGGGAAGCTTTTCGTACCCTTCTTGAAAAATGTGCCGAACGGCACAGCGACATTGCGTTTTACTTTACAAAACATTGAACTAACAAAGACGGAGGTTTTAGTGGATTTACCACTTAGTCGTCCTGATTTCCCTTTCTTAAATCTAATTGTCGAAGGGAAAACCTACAAAATGTTACGTAAAGGACCCAATCAATATGAAGTGTCCGATAATTTCTCCACGAAAGTAAGTGGTTATATTGAAGCACCCGCATTTGGTGCGAACGGAAACCTGGTTCAGTTCGGTTGGGATGGAGACAGAATTAGTGAAGGTTTGACGGCGCAAATTCCTTTCTCCAATATTGTGGAAGGCGTTTATCCGATTAGCTTTAATACGCTGACCTATCTTGGAAGTCCTTTTATATCTTACAAGCTAAACGGCGAGGAAATGAATTTAATCGCAGATGATGTGTATAGCATGGATGTAGACTTAGATAAAGATCAGGAGTTGACCTTTGAAGGTTTAGTTGGCTTAGATACTTGGTGGATTGATTCTGATTTTATCCGTAAAGACGGGGATAAATTATATTTCAATGCTGCAAAAGGTAAATACCGTATCACTTCCGATTTGAAAAAGAAATACTTCATTGTAGAAGCGATGAATGGTTCGAATTTAGCTTCGTTAAATGTTGACGGATCAGGAGCGATTTGGATTATCGGTGAAGGTATCGGAAAGCCGAATGTTGCGAGCAATGAGGTCGGTTGGAATACCGATAAAGCATTATGTTTAGCGCCAATTGGCGGTAAAAAATACCAAGTAACCGTCGTTGCCGTTACAACGGTTAAAGCGAACTCCATTAATTTCAAATTCTTCCATCAGAAAGGATGGGGCGGTGAATTTGGAGGCAATGCAATCTCTACAACGAGCGATATAATCTTTGTTGGGGACGGTACGAACGGACGTGATTCCGGAAACTTAGGGATATTGACGGGCAAACAATTAGAAGCTGGGGCAACTTATACCCTTGTCGTAGATGTGTCTGCCGGTAATGATAAAGCCGTCTTAACTGTGACCAAACAATAAGAAGACATATAAACACAACGTTTATTTTTTCTCAATGAGCCGTTTCTTAGAAGCGGCTCATTTTTTTATAAAAAAACTACTAACTTGAGCACAAAGTCTAATATTTATGAAAGCTCGAATAGTCTATTATTTCTTTTCTATACTAGGATTAATTGGTATGTCCAAAATCAGTTTTGCACAGAAGAAAGCGGAAACATCCTATGTCTTGGTGATACACGGAGGAGCTGGGACCATTTTGAAGAAAAACATGACGGATTCCCTAGAACGCGCCTATATTGCCGTTATGACCGAGGCATTGCAAAGTGGATATAAGCTCATCGAGCGCGGGCAATCGAGCTTGGATGCGGTCGAAGCAGCAGTACGCGTTATGGAGGATTCACCTCTTTTCAATGCGGGGAAAGGGGCCGTGTTTACCCATGATGGCAAGAATGAACTCGATGCCTCTATTATGGATGGAAAGACATTAAAAGCAGGAGCCGTTGCCGGTGTTCATATCGTCAAGAATCCAATCTCCGCTGCCCGAGCAGTAATGGAAAAATCGGAACATGTGATGATGGCAGGAAATGGGGCGGATGCGTTTGCGAAAGCAGTAGGTTTGACCATTGTTGAACCATCATACTTCTGGACAAAATCCCGCTTTGATGCCTTACAAAATATTTTAAAAAGAGATGCCGAGAAAACCGAATTGGATCATTCCAATCCACAAAGCACAATTGCGCCTTTTGTGAAGGATGAGAAATTCGGAACGGTGGGAGCGGTTGCATTGGATAAATCCGGGAATCTTGCAGCCGCGACTTCTACCGGAGGTATGACGAACAAGAAATTCGGACGCATTGGCGATTCTCCCATTATTGGTGCTGGGACATATGCCGACAATCAGACTGTAGCGGTTTCATGTACGGGATGGGGCGAGTTTTTCATTCGTTCCAACGCGGCATATGACTTGGCAGCAAGGATGAAATATGGGAAAAGTAAGGTGGCCGACGCTGCTGCGCAAGTTATTGAACGTATCGCTGCTATGGGCGGCGACGGTGGTTTAATTGCCTTAGATCGCAATGGGCAAATCGCCATGCCATTTAATACCGAAGGAATGTATCGCGGTACGGTATCGAAAGACGGTACGATAAAGGTTGAAATCTACAAATAGGGAATACTAAACAATTTGGATTTATTCCGGGATCTTATAGTAATTTAAATATCGGACAATACTGTTTGCTCGGCGATTAATATATGCCGAAGGACGTCGAGCATCCCATTTTTGTGGACTCGGTAAAATGGCAATAATTAATGCGGCCTCCTTCTTTGTCAGACTTTTTCCCGATTTATGAAAATAGTATTGCGAGGCCGCTTCGGCTCCATATACGCCTTGCCCCATTTCAATCACATTTAAGTATACTTCGAGAATCCGCTTTTTACTCCAGAATAACTCAATTAACACAGTGAAGTAAGTCTCTAAGCCTTTTCGAAGCCAAGAGCGTTCTGGCCATAGAAAAACATTCTTAGCGGTTTGTTGGCTAATTGTGCTGCCTCCACGTAATTTTTTACCTTCTTGATTCCGCTCAAATGCTTTCTTAATGGCATCCGTGTCGAATCCATTGTGCGTCATAAAATGGGCATCCTCGCCTGCTAAAGCCGCACGCTTCAAATTATCCGACATCTCTTCGTAGGGGAGCCAAGATCGTTCAATTTTCCAATCCTTGCCCGCCTCTTTTCGTTCGAATCCGCGTTGAAGCATCAAATAAGTGATCGGAGGATTAATGAAGCGTAAAACAATAACCCACAAAATTGTCATCACAAAAAAGGCTAATATGCCCTTTAATACCCAAGGAAGAATCTTTTTGGTTAAGACGGAGCCGGGTTTTGGTTTGTTTTGTTTTTTCTTATTCGTCTTCGTCGAACGCTTAATAGCCATCTGCACTAATTTTAATGCAAAGCTAATAGGTATTTTTTAATTTCCATGTCATAAACATGAAACTTCCTCAATTTTATGATCTGTGATAATTTGCCTCAAAAGGATGTTTTTTTATGGCTTAAGCATAGCTTCGTCGTACTTCAGTCGTACCTTAACCCATTGATTTCAATTGTCATGGGACGAAGGTTGGAACAGCTGCATGGGAGTTTCAACACAAGCCAACCGAATGCGATTACTTGATTCAGATTTGCTCATTTCGCATTCGAAAGTGTTTTAACTTGCGGCGATGATCTCCTGTTCGATTGTTTGGCAAATCGACACAATTCTGCTATTTTTACAGCTTAAATATAAATTAAGATACCTTGGCAAAAGAAAAGAAGCAAACCCCTTTAATGCAGCAATATAACACCATTAAGGCCAAGTACCCTGGCGCATTATTGTTGTTTAGAGTGGGCGATTTTTACGAGACGTTTGGAGAGGATGCGATGAAAGCGGCTAAAATATTAGGCATCGTTTTGACAAAGCGTGGAAATGGCTCGGAATCGGAAACTGCATTAGCTGGGTTCCCCCATCATTCTTTAGAAACTTATTTGCCAAAATTAGTGCGGGCCGGCCAGCGAGTAGCAATATGCGACCAGTTGGAAGACCCCAAACTTACAAAGACCATTGTAAAAAGAGGGGTGACCGAATTAGTGACACCCGGCGTGTCCTATAGTGAGAATATTGTTCAACAAAAATCAAATAACTACTTAGCATCGCTGTTTATTGAAAAACAGATCGTTGGAATTTCTTTTTTAGACATCTCTACGGGAGAGTTCTTAGTGGCTCAGGGTAGTTTTGATTATATTGATAAGTTATTGCAAGGCTTTAAGCCGACTGAAATTATCCTGCCCAAAAAGCAGTATAAAGAGTTTGTAGAACATTTTGGATCTTCTTATTATACCTATCCTTTAGACGAATGGCCTTATTCGGGAGATTACGCGACAACGTGTTTACATAAGCACTTCGAAGTAAATTCGATGAAAGGTTTTGGTATTGATCGTTTACCTGTTGGCATGATTGCGGCAGGTGTTGCGCTGCATTATCTTAACGAAACAGAGCATCGAAACCTACAACATATCTCCAATATTTCTCGAATTGAGGAAGAGCGTTATATGTGGTTAGATCGCTTTACGATTCGTAACCTGGAATTGATTGGTTCTCAAAATGAAAATGCGACCACTCTTTCTGATGTCCTCGATGAAACATCCTCCCCAATGGGTGCACGTTTGTTGAAACGTTGGATTGTGATGCCGCTAAAAGAGGTGAAGTCTATTAACGAGCGTTTGCAAGTTGTGGAGTATTTTCACAAGAATCGGGAATTGCGAGAGCAGTTGATTCAGGAAATTAAGCAAGTAGGGGATTTGGAGCGTTTAATTAGCAAGATTGGCTTACAGAAAGCGAATCCTCGCGAAATCAGCCAGCTCAAGCGTGCTTTATATGCGGTTGAAAAGCTTAAGGAATTAACCAATGTTCCCGCTTCGGAAGCTTTGCGAATTATTTCAGAACAATTAAATCCTTGCGCATTAATTCGTGAAAAAATCGAGACGACTTTACAAGCCGAACCACCTGTTGCCTTAAATAAAGGAAATGTGATTGCCAACGGTATTGATGCAGAGCTGGACAAATTACGTAAAGTTGCGTTTGGAGGTAAAGATTACCTGTTGGAAATTCAAAAAAGAGAATCTGAATTAACGGGCATTCCTTCGCTGAAAATTGCTTTTAACAATGTATTCGGGTATTATTTAGAGGTAACGAATACCCATAAGGACAAGGTGCCTGAGGGCTGGATCAGAAAACAAACCTTAGTCAATGCTGAACGCTATATTACCGAAGAGTTAAAGGAATACGAGGAGCAGATTTTAGGTGCAGAAGAAAAAATCCAATTAATCGAAAATAGAATATATGGAGAACTCTTAATTTCCATTTCATCATATATCAAACCCATTCAGTTAAATGCGCAACTGATTGCAAAGCTCGATGTATTGTTAAACTTTGCAACAATCGCTGAGCGTAATTTTTACGTCAAGCCTGACGTTAACAATGGGAAAGAGCTGGATATAAAAGGTGGTCGTCATCCCGTTATCGAGAAGAATCTTCCAATTGGAGAGGACTACATTACGAATGATACTTCATTAGATCCGGAGAATCAGCAAATCATTATTATTACGGGTCCGAATATGGCGGGTAAATCAGCCTTACTCAGACAGACGGGTTTAATTGTCCTGATGGCGCAAATCGGGTCATTTGTTCCTGCAAAAGAAGCGACCATTGGCGTTGTCGATAAGATTTTTACTAGGGTTGGGGCTTCTGACAACTTGTCGTCTGGCGAGTCGACTTGTATGGTAGAAATGAACGAGACGGCAAGTATCATGAATAATTTATCTGATCGTAGTTTAATCCTATTGGATGAGATCGGACGCGGAACAAGTACATATGATGGTATATCGATTGCTTGGGCGATTGCCGAATATTTGCATAGTCATCCGACCGCTCGAGCAAAAACGCTATTTGCCACACACTATCATGAATTGAATGAGCTTTGTAATTCGATGCCACGCATTAAGAACTATAATGTGAGTGTGAAAGAGGTGAACAATAAAGTGATTTTCTTACGCAAATTGGTTCCTGGAGGATCGGAACATAGCTTTGGTATTCACGTCGCCAAGCTTGCAGGTATGCCACCAAAACTCATTGGACGCGCGGGTGAAATTCTAAAACGTTTAGAGCAGGAACGCACCGGAGGGGAGAAAATCAAAGATAGCATGCGCAAAATTCAAAAGCAGGCTTATCAACTTCAGATGTTTGCTATTGATGATCCAGTTTTAGAAAAGATTCGCGATATGTTAAATAATCTAGATGTTAATACGTTAACTCCTGTTGAGGCATTGATGAAACTGGATGAAATTCAACGTTTGTTGAAGAATTAAAAAAGTAAAAGATGGGGAGTATATTCCAGTTTAAGCAGTTTCAAGTCGATCAAAAAGATTGCCCTATGCGTATCAATACGGATGGTGTCATCTTAGGGGCGTTTGCTAGCGCCAAAAATCCGCAACAGATTTTAGATATCGGGACAGGGACTGGGGTAATCGCTTTAATGTTAGCACAGCGTTTCGAAGAGTCGAAGGTTGTAGCGGTTGAGATCGATAAATTAGCCGCCCAAACGGCACAAGAGAATTTCTCAGGCTCGCCATTTGCGAAACGACTATCGTTGGTTAACTCGGATATCTTTCTTTGGAATTGTACGGAATCTTTCGACTTAATTGTTTCAAATCCTCCTTTTTACATCAATTCCTTGCATAATCCGGATGAACGCAAGAAGACAGCAAAGCATACCGATACTACTTTTTTTGAAGGCTTGATGCTTTTTGTTTCTCAACGTTTGCATAAAGAGGGTAAACTCCAAATTATCGTCCCGGTGGAATTGAAAGAGTTTTTGGTAGGTAGCGGGCTCAGACATGATTTACACCTACAGGAGGAGCTTACAATACATTCCTTTGAGGATGCTGAAGCTATTCGCCTGGTGTTAACATTTGGCAAGCAAGGAGGAGACCATAAGGCCAGTGAACGTTTTGTTATCTATAAAGAACGAGCTGAACACTCGGATGCTTATCGTGAATTGTTAAAACCATTCTTTCTCGCTTTTTAATAAGAGGATAGCATATGAGAATCGGGTTAATATCAGATACACACAGCTACTTAGATCCTGCAGTTTTCACATATTTTGAAGCCTGCGATGAAATATGGCATGCCGGAGATTTCGGTGATATGGCAGTGATTGAAGAATTGCGTGCGTTCAAACCTTTGCGAGGTGTCTATGGGAATATTGATGATAAGTCTATACGTCTTGAATATCCTGAAAACTTACGTTTTAAGTGCGAAGGTGTCGATGTATGGATGACCCATATTGGCGGTTATCCAGGTAAGTATAACCCTTTAGTACGTGCTGCAATACAGAAGAATCCTCCGAAGCTCTTTATTTGTGGTCATTCCCATATCTTGAAAGTGCAATTTGATCCCAAATTAGGTTTATTGCATCTGAATCCTGGAGCGGCAGGTAAGCAGGGTTGGCATCAGGTTAGGACATTGATGCGGTTTGATGTGAATGGGGATAAGATTGAGAATCTGGAAGTAATTGAGTTAAACCCTCGGTACTAGTCTATAGACTGTCGCGTACCTCAAGTAAAAAGCTTTTTAATTTCTCTAATGAATCGACAACACGTTGATTTTCTTTTGCTTCGTTTTTGTTGCTACGTAAGAAATCGCGTGCACCTTGTAAAGTATAGCCTTTATCTTTTACTAAATTGAAGATAATCTTTAAATTGGAAATATCATTCTGCGTGAATAAACGGTTTCCTTTTTTATTCTTCTTCGGTTGAAGAATATCGAATTCACGCTCGTAGAATCGAATTTGGGAAGCATTCACACCAAACATTTCAGTGACTTCTCCCATCGTGTAATACAACTTGTTAATTTCTCGATCTTTATAAGGCATGTGTTTTCGCGTTGATGATACAAACAAATATACAACCTAGTTTTGATATTCAAAAAAAGCAAGACTTTAATAAAGTTGGTACCTATTTTGTAAATTTAACCCTATGAGAGGTAAGGTGATCGTCAGCAACTTCTGGACAAGGTTTTTTTCTTTCGGGAAAGCGCAAGCGATTACGATCTTTCCGTTTATTTTTTTGCGCTATCGGATTGATAAAACTGATCGAATTCTATTGAATCATGAGCGAATTCATATTCGCCAAGCATTAGAACTACTTATTATTCCATTTTATATCTGGTATTTAATCGAATTCCTTTACCGCTTATTGCAGCATAAGGATTTTAACACGGCATATTTTCATATTTCATTCGAGCGGGAGGCTTTTAGCAATCAACATGATATGGAATATCTTAACAAGAGAAAGCCTTTCGCTTTTATTCGAAAATAGACGTTAGTCAAAGCACCTGAAGCATTTAGCTAACTTCTTTTTTAAGGGTACCCGATGATTTAGTTGTCGGTCGAATACTCCAATAGAAAATTTGAAATCTAATGACTAACCACTAACGATAGCATATTTTCCCCATCAAGTGGTTTTTATGTGCTATGACTAACGCCTATAACTTCCCGTACTCTTTATTTATCCGTTCTAAATGGAGAGACTGGTAATCCCTGACTATTAAATAGGTTCGGCATTGCAGTTTCCGAGAATCCAAAACGTACCGCTACGGGGTTTTTTACTTCTTTCGATTGAACAATTAGTTTATCTCCTTTAATTGTTCCTTTTGCTGCCTTAAATTGTTGGTCTTCGCCTGCAATAAAGAGTTCTGTGATATCACCTTTCGACTTCAATCCGTTTTCAGCGAAATGGAAGGTTACTTCAATGGTGTTTCCCTTTACAACATGCGATTTATAGATTGGCGATTTGTAATCTTTTATCGCTTTGCCGTACACTTCGGCAAGCGTCATATCTGCTAATCGTTTTGCAACGTCTTTCTTTAGATTGGGATGTATGTTTTTGATATCGTCGACTAAATCGGTGATCACTACCATGCCTGATTTCTGAAGTTCTAGGGCGGTCTTTGACTGCAGTTCACGAAGGTACGCGGCTTTTGGTTCGTTTTTGCTGTTGTAAGCGTAGGGTGCTATTTGAACAAAGTAAAATGGGAAGTCATGATTCCAGGCGGCTCGCCAAGAGGTAACCAGCGTTTTCATCAGCTTATCATAACTCGGGTAATAGCCTACATTACTCTCTCCTTGGTACCAATAGGCAGCCGTTAGGTTATATCCAGCATAGGGATGTATCATACTGTTCCATAATACGCCACCTTCATAGGGACGATAGGCATTTATATCTTGCATCTTCGCATATTTCAAGAGGAAAGGGTCATTTACGATAAGATGATTAGGGGTCCAAACCTCTGCACCTGTACCTCCCCAGCTCGCGTTAATAACGCCAATAGGCACATTCAGATCTTTGTTTAGTTGTTTCGCAATAAAATATCCGATTGCTGAAAAGGGCTTCAAAGTTGCTGCACTCAATGTAGACCAGCTGTCATTGATGTCTTCTTGTGGATTATTTGCGGCAATGCGACTAACTTGTAATAAACGAATATTGGGATTATTCGCGCTCGGAAGCTCGTCCATAATTTCCTTTAGGTTTTGATTTCCTCCCCACTCCATGTTCGACTGACCCGAACATAAAAATACATCCCCTAATAGGATATCGTTTAAAACAATAGATTCATTGTTCGAAATAACCTTGATTTGATAGGGACCTCCGGCTTCGCCTTTGGGGAGTTTTACCGACCATTTTCCATTATAATCGACTTTTGTACTTACCGTATCGGTAAACCATGAGCCAATAACTTTTATTGGTCGATTCGATCCGCCCCATCCCCAGAAGTTGATTTCAGTATTCCGCTGTAATACCATATGATCGGAAAGTACGTTTGGCAAGCGAAGTTGAGCAATTGCGGATTGAAAAATCAACATGCTCCCAATAAAGGCAAGTGTAATTGTTTTTAATTTCATAGTGTTGTAATAGGTTTAGTTATAAAGGTAAACAATCTATATTATTTGCTGTCCTGTGCTTACAGGGATTTTATTGGATTTTATTAATCGCCGGTGATAGTCGCTCAAAGTCCGATGTGTGCGGATTAATAGGATGTATCCTCTGTAGAGTGGAAAGGATAAGATTGTTAAATGCCAGCGATCAGAAACGAAAAAAGCCACCCTATAGGGTGGCTTTTACATATTTTGATTGTGTGTTTTACTTATTTTACGAGTTTCAAGAAGGTTTCAACTTTTTATTTTAACTGTCTTCTGTCAACAATAAAGTCTAAAAACCCGTGCTCAAGAACGAATTCCGATGTTTGGAATCCTTTTGGTAAATCTTTCTTGATGGTTTCTTTAATAACGCGCGGACCAGCAAATCCTATTAAAGCTCCCGGCTCTGCGATATTGATGTCTCCCAGCATCGCGTATGACGCAGTAACACCACCTGTGGTTGGGTCGGTTAACAAACAGATGTAAGGAAGTTTTGCTTGGGCTAGCAAGGCTAATTTTGCTGATGTTTTAGCCATCTGCATTAACGAGAATGCGGCCTCCATCATACGTGCACCACCAGATTTTGAAATAAGCATAAATGGTAGTTTGTGCTCAATACAATAATCAATCGAACGTGCAATTTTCTCTCCTACAACTGAACCCATAGATCCTCCAATGAAAGAAAAATCCATACAGGCAATAACAATTTCCTGGCCTTCTACCTTTCCTACAGCAGAACGTAATGCATCATTTAAGCCAGTTTTAGCTTGGCTTTCTACAAGACGATCTTTGTAAGGTTTTGAATCGATGAAGTTTAGGGGGTCACCAGCTTTTAGATTTGGGAAAAGCTCTGTATACTCATTATTATCAAATAATATAGAGAAATAGGCAGTTGAACCTATACGAATGTGGTAATCACAGTAATGGCAGACAAACTTGTTTTCTACCTGCTCAACGTTTAAAAGGGGCTTCTTGCAATTGGGACATTTATTCCACATGCCATCAGGAGCCTCTTTTTTATTTTCTGTCGCAGTATGAATTCCTGCTTTGTTTCTTTTAAACCAACTCATAGACTAACGT
>JBEBRI010000125.1:0-11165 GCA_040394915.1 Sphingobacterium sp. | reverse complement strand
TTTCAAACAGTAAAACCTTAAAAAAATGAAAAAGGTAATTAAAGTAAATTTAGGAATGGTAATGGCGCTTTTTGCGGCCTTTGGTTTGATGTCGTTTAATCTGTATACCAATATAGGCAGTTTGCAGCAAGGTTGGTATGCAGTAGATGGAAATGGCGATTTAGACGCTACTCCACTGCCTTCTCCACCAGATGGAACGGACAATTGCGAGATTGACTTTCCTATCGGTGATATATGTGCGGTGGAATGGACAGAAGAAGGCCCCCGTCCGGATAACTTGACGGAATATGAGTTAGAAGCCTCAAGTCCACGGTATGCCAAGACGAATGAAAACTGATTTTTGTTCCTTTAGCGTTTAAAAAAGTTATCTGAGTCAAGGACCTAAAGCCAATTTTCGGAATCACGATATTGGCTTTAGGTCCTTTTTTGCTTTTACGGGCATCTTGCCCGGTTTCACACTATCTGTTATTCTGTCGTATACCACCCAAGTTAATTACATCTGGTGGGATTGGCAATACCCACTTATCGCTGTTGATATCCAATTCATACCTAACACCGTTTAAAACGCGAATCAGCGGCTTGCTAAATTCGGGATCCGCTGATAAGCGTTTGAGATCATTCCACCTACGTCCCCTATATAATAGTTCCTTTCGTCTTTCTGATAACGCAATCTCCAACAGTTCCCTTTGCGATAAATCATTTCCCAAAGGCTCAAATCGCTCGGAACGGAAGCGTTTAGACAATAACGTATTCAGGTCTGCGATAGCCTCCTTTGAATTCCCCAGCCGTACGTTGCATTCGGCACGGACTAAAAGCAGCTCCGGCGTAGTAATACCAGTAAACAAAAAACTAGGGGAGCCGGCATACGTGCCTTTGAAAACGTTTCGCCCACTATTTACAAAAAAGAAAGCAGGCTTTCGCAAATCATTCATATCATAGGAATTGAATAGCACGCTATCTATATTCAATCTCGAATTTGCGAGTACGCTCGGCGTGATGATGTGGGAATAAAATACGATTTCCTGGTTTGCCCTTCCATAGATGGGAAATGTCATATTCAGGGATGTATCTATCTCATTATAATCCAGTACATCGGGCGCAATCAAGATTGCCCTATCGGCACAATCTTGCGCAGCTTCGTATCTTCCCATCTGCAGATAGACATTTGCAAGCACGCCGAGGGCTGCCGCGCGATAGGGTCTTGTATTTAATGACATCGCTGGCGGCAGCAAAGCGACTGCAATTTCCAGATCACTGATAATCAAATCATACGTTTCTTCAAGCGTTGCCCTTTGATAGTTTTCATTGATATTTGATGTAGTTCGGAGCGGCAGGCCCAAATCAGTATGCGCAGTGGTAGCATTATATTGCTTGCAAAACAACTGCGCCAAGTAAAAAAGTGTACTGCCCCGGAAAAAGTGGGCAGCACCAATGATTTCATCCCTAAGCACTTTATTTATGGGCGTTTCCCTGATATCGGCGACACCTTCGAGCACAAAGTTGGCATATAAAATTTTCTCATAACCGAAATTCCAATCCAAACTGGGTTCTCCTTCAAAGATTTCATCTGCCCATATATAGCCGTTTCTGTAGGTTGGATCTGTAACAGCCTCCCATTGTTCGAAATGTATGTAATAGTCATCGCTGCTGACCTCGCCCAGCAAATGAGGGGTGTAGTAGTTCATTTTATTATTTTCGAAAATCGAGCGGTAGTCTTCGAGTGTGACGGGAATAATCTGGGACTTGTCTCTTTTCACTTCCAAAAACTCCTTCATGCAGGAGGATTGAAGTAGTATAGCCATTATAACCAACAAAAGCAGTGTGCCTTTTTTCGCTATCATATTTTTCATTTTCATAACGCTTATAATTGAATTTGCAGGCCAAACGCCATTTGCATGGGTTGTGGATACAGTGATTTCACATCGGGATCAATATCATACTTGGTGTGTTTCCAGAGTATACCCAAATTATTTATATAGCCATAAAGCCTAACCTGCGAAAGCCCAATCGAACTTGCGTATTTCTGGGGCAACTGAAAGGACAGGTTAATGTCCTTCAGGCGAATATGATCACCCCGTTCGATCAACTCCTCGCTAAAGATATAGGCTTGATCCCGTCTTTGATTCTGGCTTTCGGGCATTGACGGAATGTTAGTCAACAATTCGTCTCCGGGCTTTTGCCATCGATCTAGGTAGTCGATATGCGTTATACGCGAAGCACTGAAAAGGCTATTGTAATTAATGCTTTCCCGGCGGAATTTATACCCAGCCTTCCACATGACGTTGAATCCAACGGAGAACGATTTCCAAGAAAAAGTATTGCGAATCGAGCCGAAGTATGGAGCGATTGGAACGCCGACGTAGCGCAAATCATCATAGGTCAACCCATTAAAATAGGCGGTATAATCTGTACCCAGCTGTCCATCCGCCATCACCAAAGGCGCTCCAGTCTCGTCCAATCCATTCCATGGCAGCGCATAAAGCCGCTCTTTGGGATGCCCTTCAAGTACAGGCGGTGGCAATTGTTGCAACCCCAGATAGTCCGTCGCCCGAAAACTCGGCGGGCTCAGGTAGTTCGTCACCTCATTACCGACATAGCTCAACAATAGGTTGGTCGTCCATTTGAAAGTCCGGTCTATATTACGCGTATTCAATTCCAAATCGATCCCGTTGGTTCTCATATCCGCGTAATTCCGCCTGTTGTCAAGATTGAAGGACGGCTGCAGCCAGAAAACTCCGGTAGTTGGGTCGAGCAGATCCTGTCCGATAAGGTTGGTACTGCTTTTGTTGAACCATTCCAAGCTACCGGAAACCCTGTTGTTAAATAGCGATAAATCCAACCCTACATTCAAGACATTGACTTGTTCCCAACTTAAATCGGGATTCCCGACGCCCCTTAAAGTCCCCATTGGCAAACCTGTCACAGGGTTTATTGAGCCAAACGCTATGCTTGGCAACGCCGAGATTGACCGAACCGCATTGCCGTTGGCGCCATAGGTCATCCGCAATTTTGCAAACGACAACCAGTCGACATTCAAAAACGTCTCGTTTGAAATGTTCCATGCCGTCCCTATCGACCATAGGGGCACACCCTTTTGGTTGAAGCTAACTCCAAATATATTCGATGCGTCCCATCTAGCGCTTCCTGAAAGTATAAATCGGTTATCAAACGAATAGCCGAAGTTTGCGTAGTAAGAAACAAATCTATCGATCAGTTGCCTTCCGGATGTGTTGCCATAAGGGATTCTTCCCGCCGACCGCGGCCGCTGTTGGTAGCTTTGGTCAAAGTTCAGGTTCGTGGAATGCGTCAACACATCGTCGTTGTAACCATAGAGCCGTGACATGCCGTCTGCTATATCCCTTTCCTGCCTCAGCTCAAAGCCAGCTAAGCCATTGAATTGATGCCGCTCACCCCAAGTGGTATCGTAGTTTAGCTGAAACCGACCGTAATGGGACCCGAAGGCTCCACTTGACTTATCCAGGATGCCACCGTACGGTACAGGCTGGGAGCCATCTTCCTGTGTAAAGTGATTGATCAGATTTCTAACAAAATAGGTCTCCTGATTATAGTGGTTACGCAGCGAACGCTGGATGGCCTGGTACTGATAGCGTACCTCAACATCGATGCCCTTAAATAGCTTATAGCTGATGGCTGTACCGAGTCTTATTTCACTGGAACTTGACGCATTGTCATTTAGCCTAAGTTCATCAAGCGGTCGATAATGCCAATCCAGCAAGCCCATTGCCATAGCAGCCTCTGTATAACCCATCCGGTTGTTTTTTACAATGGGTAGCGCGTTACCTGCCTCATCCGCTAGCTTCGCATACGAATAGATGTTTGACATACCCGTAGGAGACAATTCTCGTAATGTTATTCCGTTATCAACATTCCGCCCTTGGACATAATTGAGTGATGTACTGACGTTGAGCTTGGCCATCGGTTGGAAGTCGTTTCGGACATTAAAAGTGAACCGATCACTGGACGCCCTTACCAAATTGCTTGTATTATTATCGTAACCGGCTGAAACATAATAACGGTATAACTCCGACCCACCACTCATACTCAGAGCATACTGCTCATTTACGCCATTACGATAAAGATGCCTTAGCGCCTCTTTCCGGATGTCATATTGTCCAAGTTCATGTAATCTTGCATTCACCGTTTCTTCGTCAATCAGCCCCTCGTCCTCAGCGAATAGCAGCTCAACAGCAGGCGTCAAGGCTGTCCAATCATTCTTGTTATATAGCCCCCTTCCAAACAGCGTCCGTTCCAAATCCACCATTGCAGGTGGAGGCAAATACTCCCGGCTATAATACAAATCCGGCTTCTCCGTGAAGTTCACATTGCTGTTGAAGTTTATAATCGGTCTTTTTGCCACCGAACCACCCTTCGTTGTAATGACGATCACTCCATTCCCTGCTCTGGCACCCCAAATGGAGGCCGCAGCAGCATCCTTCAATATGGTGACACTCTCCACGTCGTTTGGATTGATATTATTTATGTCACCTTCGTACGGAAAATTGTCCACTACAATCAATGGTTCGCTTTCGCCAAGGATTGTACTTAATCCCCGGACCCGAAGGTTAGCGGTTGAGGATGGAGCATCCTGCGTATAGGACCTATCAAACAACAGCCCATTGGAAACCCCTTCCAAGCGATTAATGATATCGGTACTTACACTCCTGTTGATAAGTTCTTTGTCGACATGCGAAAACGAGCCCGTGGCCCTTTCTTTGGGCAATGAATGATAACCGGTATTGACAACGACTTCATCGATGTAACCCATTGATGCCCGCAGGTAAATGATGATGGGTTCATGGCCTATTTCTTTCACCGGGATTTCTTCACGTATGTAACCCACAGCGGTGATGACCAAGGTGTCCCGCTCGTTCAGATCGCGGAATAAAAAACTTCCATCTTTACCGGAAACCAAGGCCCTTCCGCTGTTCTTGCTGGAGACGGTCGCCCTATCGATAGGCTGCCTCGTTCCTTCCGAATATATTGTACCGGATGCAGTTTTGATAGACTGGGAATATCCCGCCTGCGGCATGAATGCTATAAAAATAAAAAAGTAGGTAAAGGATATTATTCTTTCCATATCAGTTGCTTTTTGTCGATTTTTTGTGGGAATACACTATCATTTTTACACCGGTCACCTTCTCGACAAGGTCCAAACCGTATGTATGCAATGTACGCCGTACTGAGTCGATGTCCAGGAAATCGGCATTCAGCACTAAATCCACATTGCCTGCTATCCCTGTTTCGTTGACAATGGGATAAGGGTATCTGGGAAGCCCCTTCTTTCCCCTGTCGTTAAGGGCCATACCAATGTGCCGAACCAAGGTATTCATGTTCCGGTTGGTAATCCGCATCTCATTTCTTGCAGCATCCCAATTAAACTTACTGACGCCCCCTTTCGTTGAGATATCTTGGTAATCCGCTCTTTTCACAATGGCTAGTGCCGTGACATCCCGGTGCTCAAAACTGACCCGTAGATTCAGATAATCACCAAAGAACGCGTTGAGGTCTTGCAGCATCCTACTATTCACGTCTTCCTCCGAGTTTCCGCTGGGCAGAACTAAATTATAGCAATACCAATTATCGCGGACCCATTGCCCTTTAATCGAATCGTCGTTTGTGGAGGCAGCCATCCGTGGACTGATTCGATACCTAAGGGTATCATCAACCTCATAAAGCGCATACCGCTCATAGGTCAAAGGACCGAAGTATGCAGCCGTCTCGCTTTGCAAGGCGAGCGCATACAGCTCTTCAACCGTTTGATTATATGCAAGAATCTGGTTAGGCGAAGCCCTTGTGACGCCGCTTACCCTAGCGTTTAATCTGCCCGATATAACCGATTGGTACAGCAAGTTGGAGCCATCACCGCCATTGCCGTTCAAAAACAACGGCAACCCCTTGTTAAAGTAAACCTCATTCTTATGCTCAAAATCGACCTTCCTGCCGCTTAGCAAGCTAGTGATGGTTTGCTTATTGGCATACTCCGATCCCGCGATGGCCTCCACCCTACCCGACTTAATCCATACTTGGTGCGGAATGCTTTGGTGGGGAAAGTATTTCTTCAAGATGGTGTCGCCAACTGCAGAGGGCAAAGACCAACCTTTGTTGGCTATGAATGTACCCGCCTTTTCTTTGGCTTCATACGTTGCCGGTATTACGGCAATTTCATCTGTAAATTGCTTTTGCAGGGTATCCAGTTTATAAAGGGATGAAATACACGGCTTGCACCACGTGGCCCAGAAATCGAGGATAATCAGCTTATCTCGATAATCATTTAGGGTTATTGTATCCTTCCCGCCAGCTCGCGGGTGGTTCACCACCTGCAAGGGCAGGTGCCATAAGTATTCGGGAATGGTGTCCCCGATCTGCAGTGGGTTGGCGTTTGCGACTGCCGTAGTCGCAGGCTCCGTCTCTTGGGCGGAGACCTGCTTCACGGCATACAAACACATGATCGTTGCTGCGGCCAGGAGGCTGCTATATATTTTTGAAAGGGCGTACCCCTCCCCCACGCGTAAAATTCGCTTCATTAGTTGTTTGTTTTTTAACGGTTTAAGAAAATTTATTTCCAGAACCAACCTCCAACGCCTAAGAAAATTCACGTATATATTTGCAGGAATAAGAAAAAGCGCCTACATTTAGCATTGCGAATTATTACCGAAAATAGACACCTTCTCCAACCTGAACGATAACGGGTTTTTCCATTCAGCATTGGGGTCGGTAGCAGCCAAGGAAGTGGGCTTTTTTATGGCCGTGCTTTTGGGGGTAGGCCTTTTTGATGTACCTCCCTCCTACGCGCTTCCGTGGACTGCGGTATTTTTCGATTGGCCTACACAGGGCCTCGCTTGACGTTCTTATATAGATTTTTAAGGGATCGGAAGCTTACCCCTTTGATATCGCAAATTGCGATTTCTGTCGCAAACGAGCTGCGATACGGACGCCTGAATGGTTTAGTGATAATCGTTTTCATAATTTTTGGTGTTGAAAACGAAGTACTGATAGGATAGGAAACAAAAAGAAACGCCCCCTACACTTTCGTCTGAAGGGAATAGCGACCAAGCCAACCCCGCCATTACCCCGAAAGGTAACGACGTCCGTCCGAAAGCATCACGTAGGGGACGTCCTGCCAGATGGCATCGCAAAGATACCTATTTCTGGCAATGTCGGACGAACCTACGGTCAACTCGCACGGATGGCTTGGTCTTTTCATCAAACGAGCGACTTCGTTTGTTCGCTCCCGCGAAGGGAGTGGACAATATTTTTGGGCTGATAAGACCCGCTTCTATCTCATTGTTCTATGCAGTAATACCATACGCAACTATTTGAATTAGTTAACAATGCAAACGTAATGAATAGTTATCAATAAACCAACATGTTGGTTTAAAAAAATAAAAATAATGGCTGTCGAAAAGATTGTATTCAAAGAAATGTCCCACTTGGATTATCTATTTACTCTTCATATTAAGAAACTGCGAGAAGCCAAAGGATGGAGCCAACAGGATTTAAGCAAGAAAATGGGGGTAACGCTAAGTTTTGTAGGTAATGTAGAATCATTCATCCAACGACACAAATACGGTATCCGCCATTTGACACTTTTGGCAAAAGCCTTTAAATTCAAGTCGATGTCGAAACTTTTTGATTTTCCCACGCCGGAACACGATATGATTAGGCTAACGTTGAAAGTTACCCCTAGGAAGAAGAAAGACGGCTCACCCTCCAAAGGGAAAAATGTGGAGGCGGTGGAAGTAGAGTCCATTGATAAACCTGAAGCAGAGTGAATGTACTCGACTCCCCATTTAGGAGTTGCTGCTGGAAGACTTAAAGGACCAAGTCAAATCCTCTAGAATCACGGACTTGTTTAAAAAAGGCGAGCTTAAGGATAAAAGTAGAAGATACGGACAAGAAAAGGGGTAGGAAGAAGTTGTATAGGATGAATAGGCAATAATTTACATTTACCCAATAATTTAACTATTTAAAACTAAAACACGTAAATATAGTGATCACTAAAATACAAGTCTTTGGTCTTTACGATGTATTTGACCATACCATTAACCTAAAAGAAGAAAATATCACTTTAATATTGGGAGAAAACGGCCTTGGGAAGACTATTATTCTAAAAATGGTAAAGGCATTTTTTGACAAGAACTATAATGATTTATTTTCTTTTCCTTATCGAGAATTTAGACTGTTCTTTAATGAAAAGGAGGTGATAACCATATTAAAAGAAATAGATGAAGAGGAAAGTAACTTAATATTTAGATACAGGAAAACGTCCGATCCAAAAAAGAACAAAAACGAATTCAAACTCCCCATTTCTCAATTTCACAGGCGGAGCTATTACCATAAATATCCGAAACGCAGTATAAATTATATCGACTTCGATAGACATTCGTCCGAATTAGAGTATTTTATAAACAGAAATAGTCGACACTATATAGAAAGGGTAGGCAGAGAAAAGTGGGTAGATCATAAGTTTGGAGAAGTATATTCTACAAGAGAAATAATAACGAAATTTAAAGATTACCTTCCTGAAGGTATTATCAAAGAACTATACACCAAAATTCCGGATTGGCTAACTAACAAATCGGATTTATTCGAGGCTATGTTGATTGAAACCCAACGGCTTCTTTACAAAAGTAAAGAGGGTGAAAGCGAATACAAAAATTCGGTAATCAAATATGCTCAAGAATTAGCGGAAAAAATTAAAAATAAAACCGTAGCCGCAACTGATTTAGCATCAAACCTTGACAAGAATTATCCCAATAGGGTTGTTGAAGAAATAACGAAAAAAAATAAAATTTCCGATGAAGAAATCAAGCTGGGCTTAAATCATTTATCCAAACGCCGAGAGTTACTTAATAAGGTTGGACTAATTGATACTGAGGAAGAGCAATTCCATCCTCTTAATAATACGATCGAAGGAGGACAAAAAAATAATGATTTGTTAAATATCGTCCTTCAGGTATATATTAACGACAGCAATAAAAAGCTTGAAATCTACGACGATCTTGCCAAAAAATTGGAAATTCTGATAGATATAATAAACAAAAGATTTCTGTATAAGACGCTCTCAATTAGCAAAACGAACGGCTTCGTATTTAAATCTACTATCACTGAAAAAGAAATACCACTCTCAGGCCTGTCGTCCGGAGAACAACATGAATTGGTACTCTTCTACCAGTTGTTGTTCGACACATTGCCCAGTTCCCTTCTTTTAATCGACGAACCTGAAATTTCACTCCACATTAAGTGGCAGAACCATTTTATAGATGATTTACAAGAAGTTATTAAACTAAATAGCTTTTCAGCCATCATAGCGACTCATTCTCCGGATATTATCAACAATAAATGGTCTTTAACAGTAAACCTAAATGGGGGCAATAATGAAAGAATTCATAAATCCCGATAGAATCGCAAATGCCATCATGCTTAAATCTAATTCCTTTAAGACTTTTTTAGTTGTTGAAGGAGAGACCGATTTTTTAGTTTTCAACAAATTCATTGACAAACAATTATGCAGAATAGAAGTTGCAATCGGATGTGACAACGTAATAGAAACATTAGGTAAACTGAAAGAGAGGGGATTTGATTGTGCATTGGGCGTTATAGATTCTGATTTTAGACTTCTAGACAAAGAAGATATTGAAGAGGAAAATATTATTCAAACGGACTATCATGATTTAGAAATTATGCTTATTAAATCTGAAGCCCTTAACAATGTAATGAATCATTATATCCAGGCAGACAAATTTGATCAACATTACGGAAATTATGATTCTTTTAGAAATCACTTATTTCAAGTATGCAAACACATCGGTTACCTGAAATGGCTAAATAAACAAAAAAAATACGGTTTAATATTTAAACCACAGACTCCAGATGGCAATCACCTTGATTACAACAAATTCATATCCGTATCCGATTTAACTTTCTCTGATTACGGAACTCTTATTCAAACAGTGCTAAATTTCAGTAACGGTAAAGCTCAAATTACCGTAAAGAAAGTAGAAATAGAAGATGAACTAAAGAAATTTATTACAGATTGTGACTTGAGTCATTTATGCAACGGCCATGACATAGTACATATTATTGCACTCTCATTAAAAAGGCATCTGTCTAATATGAATTCGAGAGCAGTTTCTCACTATCAAATTTCCAAGGAGCTGGGCTTAGCTTATGAAGCACGTTTTTTTGAGCAAACCGGTTTATATCATGGAATAAAAGAGTGGGAAAAATCAAAACAAAAACCTATATTAAGCTTTTAGTTTGCCTGAATCATTATTATATCGCAATCTGAAAACGTTCAACTTCAATGCCGCTAAAATTACAAATTGCTAAATTATATGCAGACAGACGTAAAAGGCAAAATAAACGAAAAGAAACTGGCGTACAGCAATACGCTTCTTCCGTTGTTTGAGGCAATCGTCAATTCCATTCAGGCAATTGAAGAAGATAGTGCCACAAAACCGGGAATAATTGAAATCGATATTACTCGCTCAAATCAAACAGGGCTTCAGCTGGATGGCCAAGAAAAACTACCCGATATAGTCGATTTTACCATCAAGGACAATGGCATAGGATTCAATGAAGAAAATTATGAGTCTTTCAATTATGCTCATTCCACCTATAAGAAAGGCGGAAAAGGAATTGGACGATTTTCTTGGTTAAGAGCATTTAGAAAAGCGGAGATTGAAAGTAGATTTAGAGAGAATGACAAATGGCATTTCCGAAAATTTTCCTTTGAGCCTACAAGGAAAGGGATCGAGAATCATATTAAAGAACACGTTAATGGAAGCTCAGAGAGGTATACCATTGTCAAACTAAAAGGACTTAAAGAGGATTATCGAAAATGGTGTAACTCTAAAACCGAAGACATAGCCCTTAAGATTATTGAGCATACTTTCATCTATTTTTTGGAAGTTAATTGCCCCCGTATTCTGATAAATGACTTAGGCAATCAGATTGTTGTGAATGATTTATTTCAGCTTTTTACTAATGGTCAAGTTACGCCAAAGCCACTACTAATCCGTGGCAATCAATTTAAGTTGAGTATCGTCAAATTATACAATAATAAAGCAGATAACAAGATTCACTACTGCGCGCACAATCGAGAAGTATTCATTGATAAAATCTCAACAGACATCCCAGAG
>JBEBRI010000124.1:0-11361 GCA_040394915.1 Sphingobacterium sp. | reverse complement strand
TATTGCAAATTAAAGCAATAAAATTACAACCTAAAAGTCCTTTTACATGGGCGTCAGGATGGAAGTCTCCAATCTATTGTGATAACCGTATAGCTTTATCCCATCCCTCGATCCGCACGTACATCAGACAAAAGCTATCTCAGTTGATCCAAGAAGAGTTTGGATCGGTAGATATGATCTCTGGCGTAGCGACCGCGGGTATTCCACAAGGCGTTTTAGTAGCTCAAGACTTAGGTTTACCGTTCTCATACGTTCGTAGCAGTGCGAAAGATCATGGTCGTCAGAATATGATCGAAGGAGAGATTAGTAGTGGACAACGCGTTGTTGTGATTGAAGATTTAGTTTCTACCGGAAAGAGTAGTTTAATTGCAGTTAAAGCGTTGCGCGAAGCAGGTTGTAATGTGGTTGGCTTAGTTTCCATCTTTACCTATGGTTTCGACGAGGCTCGTAAGAACTTTGAAGAGGCAAAATGTACATTCCATAGTTTATGTAATTATGATGCGCTTGTTCGCGTAGCCGCGTCAAATAGCTATATCATGGAATCTGATATCGAATTATTAGAGAAATGGCGCCAAGATCCAGCAAATTGGAGCCCTGAAATTTAAGCTATGACAGTAATACAGAATTCTACGCTTATTAATAAACCAGTTGAGGAAGTCTACACCTTCCTTTCGGATTTAAATAATCATGAGCAATTGATGCCCGATAATATTTATAATTGGGTATCAACGGCAGACGAAGCTAGCTTTACCATTAAAAATATGGCGAAATTAGCTTTACGTATTAGCCAACGCATAGAGAACAAAGAATTGGTGAGTGTGCCTTCGGAAGAAGCACCCTTTGCGATTACCCTTCGTTGGAAAGTAGAACCGACATCTGAAACAACAACGACAGCAACGTTTTTAATCGAGGCAGAGTTGAATATGATGATGAAGATGATGGCTTCCGGTCCATTGCAGAAATTAGTGGATCATCAAGTTACTAAATTGAAAGAAGTTCTAGGTTAATTATCCTAGATTGTACAATAAAGAAAAAGCAGCTCATTGAGCTGCTTTTTTTATTCTTCTACTATCGCTCTTTAAAATGAGTAGGACAGGTGAGTCAACATTCTATTTCCTGCATCGATTCGCCCACGGCCAAGATCTTGATGGATCGGCGTTTGGAATGATGCTCCAACAGAGATTCTATTGAAATTGGCTTCTAAGCCCAGAGAAGCGTTTAATAAATGTCCGCCGGTTTCATCGACTTTAAAACCCATACTGTGATCTTTTCCTTGTTTCTCAAAAGATAACCCGACATTGGGAGCAATACGACTATTCGGACCCAAGGCAATCTTATAATAAGCGCTGGCATTACCTGCAATTTTGTTTCCGTACTGATAATCATCTTTATTCTCCGTATTCAACTTATAACTTGCATTCATATTGATACCGAAATCTTGAATCCGGATATCGTACATTAAACTCGGAATGAAGTCAATACTTCCCGTTCCCAGCTGGAAAATATTCGGATTTGTTGCCATTGCATTCTGCTGTTCAAATGCATCATACGATCCTGTAGGTAATTTCACACCTAGTGCTAACCATAATGACTGAACAATTAATTTATTATTGCTTGCACTTTTTGAACCTTCATACAATTTGTAATATCCATTTAATGTGATATCACCGATTCCATTTTTCTTTCGTAAAATGTCACTTCCAGCGGTGTATTTCTCGTTGAAATTATAGGGAACCAGCGCTAATACTCGCCATCGCTGACCAATATTCCAAGCGCCCCATAATTCCATGGTTTGGTATTTTTCATCGGTTGTCAAAGCTGTGCGATTGCCATGTATATCCAATTGTGTTGTAATTTGATTAAATTGATAACGAATTCCAATAAATCGCTTACTGAAGTCCGGCAACAATCCAATATAATAACCTCCAACGCCACAGCCACAGATATCGCAAGCCTGGCTACTTTTTATCGAGATTAACAGTATCAATACAATTAAAAGTTTCTTCATATTATTCACGGAATAAAGGGTTTTTAATAAATGTTTCATCGTTGAGGGTATTTAAGAACGCTACAAGTTGTTTGACTTCGAGGTCGGATAGCTTTATCCCCATTTCTTGACGTAATAAAGGATCTAAATTCGGTGTTTGTTGCACCTCCCGACGATAATGATTGATCACCGATTCCAGCGTTCTAAAACGTCCATCATGCATATACGGTTGTGTAAACGCGAGATTCCTCAACGTAGGCACTTTAAACTTAAGCTTGTCATTGTCCAGCTGGGAGATTTCAAATCGTCCTTCATCGTTCGCTGGATTCCGACCGATTCCATTATCACGAAAGCTTCCGTCCGTGAATAAGGGCTCTTGATGGCATGCATTGCATTTCGACTGGAATAGTTGATAGCCAGCTTGCTCTTCAGCCGTAAAGGTCGCTTCAGATCGCATCACCTGATCATATTTCGATTGGTCAGATACGAGCAACAGCATAAACTGCGACAGCGCTTTTAGTAAGTGGCTGCTTTGGATTTCCCGTGTTCCGAAAGCTTTCTCAAACAGCAAAGGATAGGTATTAGAGCTATTCAACTTTTTTATAACATTGGGCAGTTTTTCGTCCATTTCCACAACATTCTCAATTGGCGCAACCGAAAATAAGTCGAGGTCGAATACGCCGCCATCCCAAAAGAAAGATTTAGACCAAGCTAAATTGGTCAACGTCATACTATTTCGAATACCTAAACGATCATCAATTCCATGACTAACATCATGTCCGTGATGCGTAAAGGCGTTCTCTGGAATATGACAACTAGCACAAGAAATGGTATTATCTCGAGATAAAATCGGGTCATAAAATAACTTCTTGCCCAGCTCAAATCGCTCTTTACTGATCGGATTTCCTGGGAAGTTATAGTGCGGCTCCGGGAAATGCTTCGGTTTCGTAAATGAAATAAGATACTCCTCAACCAAATCGTCTGCCTTTTGGCAGGCGAATAGGATGGTGATGATAGCGACGACAACCAGCCAAAAGGATTTATTCATTACTTATCTTTTGGAAGTTGTGTGTATGATCGTGTCGAAACATCTCGCTATAGTTTTCAGCAATTTTATCGTTTGGTCCTGAAACCATCACGGTGTTGTTCGTCGCAATACTGATTTTATTTTTTCCGTCGAATACTTTGGATAGGTCGACCATCAGGTGGATGTCGCTGCTCAGATTTTCTTTAACTTCTGCCGCACCTGCTGGACTTAAATCAACTTGAATAGTTTTGATATTATTTTTTGTCGGTTTGTCATAGCCTCCAAACAGACCGATATGATAGCGGAATTTTTTATCTGCTGCTGTTGAGGCTGACGAGCTACCTTCCATCTTGAAGAAAATATAGCCGCTATTCCAGCTCCAGTACATCCCGTTTTTGGCGATGTCTAACACCCCCGTACGCTCTTCTACAGGTAGTGTATTGGTTAGGCTGTCGAGACCTAATACGAATTCTAGTTTCGTATATTTTCCTTCTGGTACTTGTATTTTGGGTTGTAAAGAGGAGGTGTTTTCGGCGTCTATCAGAAAGTAAGATTCTTTTTTTGGAACCGTATAAACGTCGCCTTTATCATTGGAGAGCTTAATATTACTGATAAAATATTTTAAAAGTTCCACATTAAATTGTTCTCCGCTATTATTGCTGTAATTATAGTCGTTCAATACCAATGATTTTCCGCCAACGATGTGGTCGAATTTGATTTTTAGTTGTCCTGATTTATTGTTTTCGTAAGTGATATCGTCTTTAGTGCAAGATAATAGCGTAGCGATAGCCAAAAGGCTAAGCATGAAGTGTTTAATTTTCATCGTGTTTTGTTAACTGAATTTTTTTAAATAAGCTGAACAGGTCATTGCAAAAGCGCAATAACTTCAATAAAAAAAATGGTCAGTTATACGAGGGGAGGACGAAGCAGTCCTATCGGAAAGTCTTTGGGATTCAAGCGCGACTTGAATAGGGCATAGTCCGCCGAACTTAGTTCACCATGAGTTGGTAATTGGAATGAGAAAGTGAATATCTGTAGGGCGCAGGCCTCATGTAAATTCATTTTGAAGCTTTGCTGCTCTTGCTCCTGTTGCGCTTTTAATTTCTTCGCAAGATAACATTGACCATGACAGGAGTTGTTTTCCATGTCGCGTTGAATACAGAGGTATTTCTCGATGTAATTTTGGTTGTAATAGAATGAGGCTGATATCAACAAAGTCATATTGCTTTGCAAAAGCATAATGGGAATAAGTAGATATAATAGCAGCGTTTTCATTTGCTTGCAAATCTAATTGTTAAGTTTCGTAAGTAAAAATTTTACATTGAATTAATTTAGTAAAAGCAAACGAATCTAATTCTAATAGAATAGTTTTTGTACTTTTGTAGCGTTAGCAAAAAACATAAATCTAGAAAGCGCATGGAATTGAATTTAAAGCGCCCGTTGGCCTTTTTTGACTTGGAAACAACGGGAGTCAATGTTTCATTGGATAAAATCGTTGAGGTATCCATTTTGAAAGTATCTCCGGGAGGAAAGGAAGAGTCACTTACATTGCGCATTAATCCGGAGATGCCAATTCCTGCGGAATCATCCATGTTTCATGGTATATATGATGAGGATGTAAAAGATGCGCCAACCTTTCGAGAGCGCGCTGCGGAGATTGCTGAATTTATCGGCGATTCAGATCTGGCGGGTTATAATTCGAATAAGTTCGATGTACCGATGTTGATGGAAGAGTTTTTGCGGGCGGGCGTTCCGTTTAGCTTAGCAGGACGCGCTTTTGTAGACGTGCAGAATATATTTCATCAAATGGAACAGCGGACATTAAAAGCGGCGTATAAGTTCTATTGTGGACAAACGCTGGATAATGCGCATAATGCAGAAGCGGATGTTCGTGCGACCTACGATGTGTTGAAAGCTCAGCTGAGCAAATATGAAGGTGCGGATTTTGAAGATAAGCATGGTCGTGTAACTCAGCCCGTGGTGAATGATGTGCAAGCTTTGCATGCGTTCACAAATTTGAGTAAGCCGGTCGACTTCGCTGGCCGAATCGTATTTGATGAAGATGGAGATCCATCCATTAATTTTGGGAAGCACAAGGGGAAGAAAGTGACCGACGTTTTTGATGTAGAACCGAGTTATTATGCGTGGATGCAGAATGGCGATTTCCCGCTATATACAAAGAAAGTATTAGAAGAGATTTGGACGAATTATAAAAACACCAAAAAGACCGTAAAGACTGCAGCAATTGCAGACAAGTCCGAACCCAAGCGTGTCGTAAAGCGTGAAGAGCCCAAGCCTATTACCTCGGATATGTTGCAGCAATTGCAAGGGAAATTTAAGAAATAGCAGATATAAATAAAGATTATGAATAAAACAGAACAAGAAGTAGAACACGTAGGTTGCTTGATTATTGGTTCAGGCCCTGCTGGTTATACTGCAGCAATTTATGCTGCTCGCGCGGATCTAAAACCTGTCGTTTATACAGGCATGGTACCGGGTGGACAGCTAACGCAAACAACAGAAGTTGACAATTTTCCTGGATATCCAAAAGGTATTACGGGGCCAATCATGATGGAGGATTTACGTGCGCAAGCCGAACGTTTTGGCACTGACGTACGTTTCGGATACGCAACAAAAGTCGATTTTTCTGCCGACGGAGGTATCCATAAAGTGGAGATTGATGGCATTAAAACCGTAACTGCTGATACCGTTATTATTGCGACCGGTGCAACAGCAAAATGGTTAGGTCTAGATTCAGAACAAAAATATAATGGTTTCGGGGTTTCTGCATGTGCGGTTTGTGATGGATTTTTCTTTAAAAACCAAGACGTCGCTATTGTAGGAGCGGGAGATACGGCAGCGGAAGAAGCGACTTACTTGGCTAAGTTATGTAAAAAGGTCTATATGCTTGTCCGTCGCGATGAGTTCCGTGCTTCTAAGGCGATGGTTCATCGGGTGATGAATACGCCAAATATTGAAGTATTGTACAATTCTGAAGCGCAAGAAATTCTTGGGGATGGTCAAGTGGTGACTGGATTGCGCGTGATCAACAATCAGACTAAATCACTTAGAGATTTGGACATCACAGGATTTTTTGTGGCCATTGGGCACAAGCCAAATACTGAGTTGTTCCAGGGCGTATTGGATATGGATGAAACAGGTTATTTAATCACAAAACCAGATAGCACCGCGACTAATATTCCTGGTGTATTCGCGTGTGGCGACGTTCAAGATCATGTTTTCCGTCAAGCGATTACAGCAGCAGGAACCGGATGTATGGCTGCGTTAGAGGCCGAACGTTATCTTGTTGCTAAAGAAGATATTGTAGCATAAAAATATGAAAGGGGCGGATTTAAATCGGCCCCTTTTTCGTTAAAATAATTCGAACCATCGTCTTGCACGATGATCCTCCAACAAACCTTAACGATGCCATAAAAAGGAGCACAGACAAACTCATCGATATTGCTCCATCTCCTTGCGCTTCCTAGCTAAATCAGCCCATATTTCTTTAATGCGTTCCAGATTCCATTGTCATCAACCTCATCCGTCGTATAATTCGCAATTGCCTTGACCTCGGGATTGGCATTTCCCATTGCAATTCCATGTTCTACGTGTTTCAACATACTAATATCATTCCCACCATCCCCAAAAGCCATCGTATGGCTGACGTCAATGCCAAAGTGTTTGCAGAAGATATCAATACCGACTTTCTTACTTAAACCTTTAGGATTAACATCGGCAAATAGGGGAGTCCATCGAGACGCTAAGGAATTCGGCATGACTTGTCTCATAAATTCTTCTTCCTCCTCTGGGCCAAGGAATATATTGGTTTGTAAAATGCTGCTGGTATCAACTAAGTCCATGTCGACAAGTTTAGGAACAGGCAAATTCAAATGTGCGTACATTCCTGCAATCTCTGGGGTAACATCGTGGATGGTAATTTCATGTTCCGACATAAAGGAGAAGCTGAGTGGCTTCGCTTTGGCGTAATCCATCACCGACTGAATATCTTGACTGTCGATTGCTTGCCGATAAAGCACTTCCCTATCCTTTGTTAGACAGTATCCACCGTTGAAGGTTATAAAGCCATCAAAGTCCAAAAATTTGACGTGGTCAATACTATTGATCGATCGACCCGTCGATAAAATTGTCTTAATCCCTTTACTTTGCAATTCGCTGATCGCTTCTACTGTGGAGTCTGGAACTTGGTGGGTCTTGAAGCTAATTAATGTTCCGTCAATATCAAAAAAGACGGCCTTTACAATTGGGTTTTGCATATACAAAGTTACGTTTTAGCTTGATGATTCCTATCTTTGTTTCAAATTCTTAGAACATGGCTATTTATCAGGATTTCATTGAACTTCTAAAAGAGAGTATTAAAGACCGCAAGCTCGTCAAATTGACATTGAGTCAGTATAGAGGTCAAGAAATCGGGTTGAAAAATTTATACGTGAAATTAGTCGAGATCAAGCGAGAATTAAAGATGTCTTTCGTTTATCGCTACGAAACTAGAGATATAACAAAGAATTTCAGCCTTCGAGAAGGTTTTGAGGTATTGGTTGAGGCGGTTCATTTTAAGGGCTTTCGCTCTGTAGTCTTGCAGACAATCGACGAACAGCTGGAGATGCAGATGAACAAAAAAGCAGAGTGGAGCGGTCATAAGAAAGTTTTGTCGGAAACCAAAAAGCTGAACCTTAATCACGATAAACAAAAAGAACGAAAGATTCAAGACGCTTCGAAATCCTATCTACACGATTTAAAATTGACAGATAGTGCGGGGCAAGTTTATAAAAATGCCCAAGATAAGTGGAAGCAAATCAACCATTACATTGAGATTTTGAGTAGTTCGTTGAGTAATCTTCCGAATGACCAGCCGCTTCGAATTGTAGATATGGGAGCAGGGAAAGGATATTTAACCTTCGCGTTATATGACTACTTGCAATCTACCTTAAAAAGAGATGTTTCCGTTGTTGGCGTCGAGTTTCGACAGGATCTGGTAGAATTGTGTAATCGTATTGCTGAACGAGCGGAATTCCAGCAGCTGCATTTTGAGGAGGGTACAATCGAAAATTACCAGGCAAACCAGAAGATTGATGTATTAATAGCGCTGCATGCATGTGATACGGCGACAGATGATGCGATATTTAAAGGCATTCAGGATGAAGCGTCGTTGATCGTTGTTGCGCCCTGCTGCCACAAACAAGTTCGACGAGAGTTGGAACGCGTGAAGGCTAAAAATGAGTTGGACTTTATGACGCAATATGGCATTTTCTTGGAACGTCATGCCGAAATGCTCACCGATAGTATCAGAGCATTGATTCTGAACTATTATGGATACGAGACGAAAGTGATGCAGTTCATATCCGATCAACATACGCCGAAAAATGTCATGATAGTAGCGGAAAAAAAGATGATAAATACGGAACAACAGCGTATTATCCTTGATAAGCTAGCTCGACTAAAAGCCTACTACGGTCTTGGATATCAACATTTGGAACGTCTTTGTCAACTGAACGCAGCGCTGTCGAATTAAGGTCCAATAAGGCAAAGCAAAATCCTAGTTAAAAATCCTTACGAAATGGCTTATTGCCTATAAGATTATGGTGATTTTAGCCTAACATTTCATCACAAAGTCCTATCTTTGTGTTTTGAAAACACGATATAATGAGAATTTCATATAATTGGTTAAAAAATTTTATTCATATAGATAAAAGCCCTGAAGAGTTATCGTTGATACTTACTGATATTGGTTTGGAAGTCGAATCATTAGAGGTAGATCAAAGTATTCCTGGAGGTTTAGAAGGATTGCTAGTAGGTGAGGTGTTGACTTGCGAGCAACATCCGAACGCTGATAAACTGAAGGTCACGACGGTTAACGTCGGAATTGGGGAGCCTTTACACATTGTTTGTGGGGCGCCAAATGTTAGAAAGGGATTAAAAGTTATTGTTGCTCCGGTAGGTGCAACTTGTCACCCAACTAACGGAGAGCCATTTAAAATCACTAAATCAAAAATTCGTGGAGAAGTTTCGGAAGGGATGTTGTGTGGTGAGGATGAAATTGGGCTAGGCAGTTCGCATGCGGGTATTGTTGAGCTTTCTGAAAACGCCGTTGTTGGTTCTTTAGTCAAATCGTATTTCAATATGGAAGACGATTATGCTTACGAAATCGGACTTACGCCAAACCGTGCTGATGCAGCTTCGCACCTGGGTGTTGCGCGTGATTTAGCAGCATATTTCAAAATCCCAGTAAATGAGATTGATGTAGCAGGTTTGACTGAAAGTTCAAATGCAGGAACGTCCGTGGAAGTGCTTTCAAGCGAAGATGCACCTCGATATGCTGGTGTCAATATCACCGGAATTAAAGTAGGTGAGTCTCCAGAATGGTTGAGAAATAAATTAACTGCCATCGGAATTCGTTCAATTAATAATATTGTCGACGTTACGAACTATATTCTACACGATTTAGGTCAACCTTTACATGCCTTCGATGCCGATAAAATTGCGGGCGATAAAATTATCGTACGTAAGGCGAAAGCAGGAGAGTTGATCGTGACTTTGGATGCTGTTGAGCGTACATTGTCTGCGGAAGATTTAGTGATCGCAGATGCTGAAAAGCCCATGTGTTTAGCGGGTATATTCGGGGGCGCAAATTCAGGCGTGTCGGATACGACCACTTCTATTTTCCTTGAATCGGCCTACTTCAACCCGGTTACGGTTCGAAAAACATCCAAAAGACATGGTTTAAAAACGGATTCCTCTTTCCGATTTGAGCGTGGTGTTAACCCGGATATTACCGTTTTAGCCTTAAAAAAGGCTGCAAAATTAATCGCGGAGGTTGCTGGTGGGCAAGTTTCATCGACGATTGTTGATGTTTATCCTGAGCCTATTAAGCCTTTTGAATTTGCGGTTAGTTATCGTAATATTCAACGCGTAATTGGAAAAGCGATACCTAACGAAACAATTCGCGATATAATCGTGAATTTGGGTATTGGCATTCAGAACGAAACGGCCGAAGGATTTGACCTGATCGTGCCGCCTTACAAAGTTGATGTGACTCGGGAAATCGATGTCGTAGAGGAAGTATTGCGTATTTATGGCTATAATAACATTGAATTAAACACGCAAATCAAAGCTTCGTTAAATACGTCGGAGAAGCCGGATCGAGAAGTCGTTTTAAACCAAATTGCTGATTTATTAATTAGCAATGGTTATCGGGAAATTTTATCCAATTCGTTGACCAAGGCGGATTATTTAGAAAATCCAGAAACGGCAGTGAAGCTCTTAAATCCATTAAGTAGCGATTTGGACAGTATGCGCCAAAACTTATTGTTTTCTTCGTTGACTGCAATTGGGTATAACCAAAAGCGCAAAAATGGTGATTTGAAATTGTTTGAGTTAGGTAAGTCGTATAACACGGATGGCGACTGGTATGCTGAAAAACAATTATTCTCCCTGGCGATTGCTGGTAATGAAGAACCCGAGCAATGGAACACCAAAGCGGAATCCGTAAGTTTCTACAATATTAAATCTGCAGTAGATTCAATTGTAAAACGTTTAAAAATCGAAGGTATTCGCATAGAAGACTATGAGGGAAGCTATTTCGACTATGGATTGACCTATCGCAAAGGTGAGAAAGCGCTTGTATCTTTTGGTGCTGTTTCTAAAACGAACTTGAAGAAAGCAGATGTAGAGGGCCTGGTGTACTTTGCACAGTTTGATTGGGATTTATTGCTGAAGGTGATCAAAAAGAACAAAATTACCTATAAAGAAGTTTCCAAATTCCCATCTGTTCGTAGAGATTTAGCATTATTACTCGACGAATCTGTAACCTTTGAGCAGTTGCGATTAATCGCGCTGAAGACGGAGAAAAAATTGTTAAAAGAGGTTGGTATTTTTGATGTGTATAAAGGTGATAAGCTCCCTTCAGGCAAAAAATCATACGCTTTAAGTTTCGTTTTATTGGACGAGGAAAAAACGCTAACCGATAAACAAATTGATGGCGTAATTCAAAAATTAATTGTTAACTTTGATAAAGAGGTTGGCGCAACGGTGCGTTAATCTTCATAAAAATTGCGAAAATATATGGCGTCATTATCTTCCCAAATGAATATTATCGTTGAGAAAACGAAAAATTTAATTCAATTGTGTGAAGCCTTGCAAGAAGAAAACGATTTACTCAAGTTAGAGGTGCAATCTTTGCAAGTGGCGTTTGATACGAGTTCTGATAAAGTTAAACAGCTGGAAGAGAAAGTGAAAGCTTTAGCGGTTGCCAAAACCTTGGATGACTCGGCGGTCGATAAGGAAGCCATAAATGAAAAAATACTTGACACAAAACAAAAAATTAACG
>JBEBRI010000123.1:0-11414 GCA_040394915.1 Sphingobacterium sp. | reverse complement strand
GACTTTAAACGGACCACAGAATTCGACCCGCGGGCACTGGTTCCGAAGAAAGTCAACCTAAAAGCGCAAGATTATTATGTTCGCGCAGAAAACCCCAAAGGCGAACTCGGATTCTATTTCGTAACAGCAGAGAAAACAGATATTCCAAGGCGCGTAAAAGCAAGAGGACCAAGCTTTAATAACCTTTCAGTCTTGCCTGAATTGGGAAAAGGTGTCTTGATTGCTGACTTGATCGCCATTTTAGGTTCAATCGATATTGTGCTTGGTGAAGTCGATAGATAAATAAAACATGCAAAAACATGCAAAATTATTTGAACAGTTGTAGAAATATTTCTATATTTGCTGTCTCATAATTTAAGTTTATAATTGGTTAATAGTTAGGGATGCAATTGCCAGATTGCGTCCCTTTCTCTTTTTAGAACGGCCAGTTTATCCTCGTTAAAATTTCCTGCTATTTTTCAAGGGATTGTATCGATCGAATAAGGTACAGTACATGATTATTGTGATAACGTTTCAAGGTCGTTTCAGAGCCCTCGCGGATCGGTGATTGTAGGGATGTGTAAGGGATTTGAAAGGGAAGTGAAAGGGATCTAGAATGATTTAAGCAGCTGGGTTTGTCCGCTTGAAGTTAATTTGTAAGGCAAGTTTATGCGCTAACTTCTTGATTTATTGCGGAGAGCAGATCTGCACAACTTAACATCAATTGTCCGAAAATCGAGAAATACGTATTTTTTTTGTTAAAAAGTGTTAAAGCCATTTAAGCTATTCAATCGCGCAGTATATTTGACCTCGATATGAGAGCCATAGTCACATTTATCCTTTTCTTTTTCTTCCTCCTTATTCGGAGCGGAAATAGTCATGAGCTAATGACTAACTCGTATCGTCCTGCAATCAGCTTTATGCAACAACATAATGTGCAGGACTTAAAAGTGAAATCAAATTCTTGTATACAACAAGTGATCAGCTCGTCGAAGACCAATGGGCATAACACAGTCGACGGACACCTGCTGTACACCAATGAGAGTGAAGACCTTCAAAGCGCCAATGATTTTCAGCTGCAGATGGCTTTATTTGCAACATTGGTATGTTTCACTTTTGTCTTTATTCAGGTAGGTCGAAAAGCGGAAGAACTCCCTCCGTTATCCTACCATCTTTCTTACAAAACCCCACTTTATCTTACCAAACGCGCGCTTTTAATTTAAGCGTTGTTATTTCCGTTTTATCTGCAATTTTTTATGCTGGAATGGGAATGATATGCGCTTGCTGTATCCTGACTTCTACATCATAAAAATTCAGTACGGGAATCCCTTTCCTTTAAAGGTCTTTTAGGCTTTTGAAAATCAAAATTAGTTTACCCCCTATATTGTTTTAGAAATGAAAAGAGTATTAGTGCTCATGAGCTTGGCTGCATGTTTAGGTCAAGTTGCGTGTTCTCACAAAAAAGAGGAACACAAAGAAGAAGAGAAGTTTACAGTAACCTCCGCCATGTTAATGGATACCTGTTTTACAAAGGAGTATGTTTCTCAAATTAAATCGGTACGCAACATTGAAATTCGAGCTTTAGAAAAGGGCTATCTAGAGCAAATTTATGTCGATGAAGGACAAACGGTTCACAAAGGGCAATTGCTTTTCCGGATTATGCCAAGGATGTACCAGGCGGAATACCGGAAAGCGATGGCCGAAGTTGATTTAGCGTCGATCGAGATGGAAAATACCCGCAATCTAGCGGATAAGAATATTGTTTCGCCAAACGAATTAGCGATGTCAAAAGCCAAACTAGAAAAAGCAAAAGCAGAATCGGCCATTGCCAAATTGCATCTTTCGTTTACAGAAGTGCGCGCGCCGTTTGACGGGACCATTGACCGTATCCCATTGAAATTGGGAAGTCTGGTTGACGAAGGAGAGCTTTTAACCAGCCTGTCGGATAACAGTCAGATGTTTGCTTATTTCAATGTTTCGGAACCCGAGTATTTAGATTATCAACAACAAGTTGCCGACCGCGGTGATAACCACGTATCCTTATTGTTAGCAAATAATCAACCATTAAGTGCTAAAGGGATAGTGGAAACAATCGAGGGGGAGTTTGATAACGAAACCGGTAATATTGCCTTCCGGGCGCGTTTCCCCAATCCAAATAGATTGCTTAGGAATGGGCAAACCGGTAAAGTTTTAATGACCGTTCCGATGAAGAACGCAATTATAATCCCGCAAAAGGCAACCTATGAATTGCAGGATAAGAAATATGTTTATCTCGTAGATAAACAGGGTAAAGTTGCCTCTAAGCAAATCAAAGTAGGTTCTTCCTTGCAGGATTTGTATATCGTATCATCCGGGCTTTCGGCCAATGACCAATTTTTGTTGGAAGGCATTCAGAAAGTGAACGATGATGATAAAATTAGTTATAGCCGAGTGAATCCACGCGACGCAATTTCTAATCTGAAGTTGAAAACCGAATAATTAAGCAAAGGAGTAAGGTATATGTTTAATAGATTTATAAATAGACCGGTACTATCGATTGTTATTTCGCTTATTATCGTGTTTTTAGGGGTTCTTGCGATGACGCAGCTTCCTGTAACGCAATTTCCTTCCATTTCGCCGCCAAAAGTTACGATTACAGCCGAATATCCGGGTGCTAATGGTGAGTTAATGATTAAGTCGGTTATTATTCCGCTTGAACGTGCCATTAACGGTGTGCCTGGCATGAAATACATGACTTCGGATGCAGGGAATGACGGGGAGGCTAGTATTCAAGTGGTTTTCAACTTAGGGACAGATCCGAATCAGGCATCCCTCAACGTACAAAATAGAGTAGCCTCGGTGGTGAATAAGCTTCCGCCGATTGTTGTTCGAGAAGGGGTGAAGATCACGCGAGAGGAATCCAATATGTTGATGTATATCAACCTTTATTCTGAAGAGGAGAGCCTAGGTGGGAATTTCATGTATAATTACGCCGATATAAATATCTTGCCTGAATTGAAACGTGTGAACGGGGTTGGTGTTGCTGATATTTTGGGTAATCGGGAATATGCGATGCGTATTTGGTTGAAGCCCGATCGTATGACTGCATACAAGATTTCTGCCGAAGAAGTGATGAAAGCACTTGAGGAACAAAGCTTAGAAGCTTCTCCAGGTCGTGCTGGGGAATCCTCGGGTATAAAATCGCAATCATTCGAATATGTTCTTAAATATTCAGGCCGTTTCACCACGGAGGCTGAATATGGAAATATCGTGCTGCGTGCGAGCCCCAACGGTGAGTTATTGAGGCTTAAAGATGTTGCCGATGTACACTTTGGATCAGCGATGTACGATATCTATTCGACCTTGGATGGTAAGCCTTCTGCGGCAATTGTCTTGAAGCAGTCCTATGGAAGTAATGCTTCTCAAGTGATCAAAGACGTAAAAGCCAAAATGGAAGAGCTTAAAGGTTCATTCCCTAAAGGGCTGAAATATGAGATTAGTTATGATGTTTCGAAGTTTTTAGATGCATCTATCGAGAAAGTAATACATACGCTCGTTGAAGCATTTATTCTAGTTGCCATTGTTGTTTTCCTATTCTTAGGGGATTTCCGGTCCACCTTGATTCCAGCCATGGCGGTACCGGTATCCCTGGTAGGTTCTTTTATGTTTATGCAATTCTTTGGAATCACCATCAACTTGATCACCCTGTTTGCACTGGTGCTGGCTATTGGGGTGGTCGTTGATGATGCCATTGTCGTCATCGAGGCCGTCCATAAGAAGATGGAAGAGCAACATATTTCTGCCTATAAGGCAACCAAGAAAGCCATGGGAGAAATCGCAGGCGCAATTATCGCTATTACTTTCTTGATGGCTGCGGTGTTTATTCCTGTCGCATTTATGTCCGGGCCGGTTGGGATTTTCTATAGGCAATTCTCCATTACGATGGCAACTTCCATTATCCTTTCGGGTATTGTCGCGCTGACTTTGACACCAGCCCTATGTGCTATTTTATTGAAGAATAATCATGGCAAACCGAAGAAGAAATCCATCGTCGACAAGTTCTTGGATTCTTTCAATCGCGGATTCGATAAAATGTCGAATCGCTATGTCGGTATCTTACAAAAGATCGTGACCAAGCGCGGCTTAACCTTTCTGATCTTGACTGGTTTCTGTATAGGTATTTACTTTATAAACAATAGTGTGCCTTCGGGTTTTATTCCCAACGAGGATCAGGGGATGATCTACGCTATTATTCAGACTCCGCCGGGATCTACTTTAGAGCGCACAAATGCGGTTGCCCGCAAGTTGCAGGCTGAATCGGAGCATATTGATGGGGTTTCTTCTGTATCATCTTTGGCTGGATATGAAATATTAACAGAAGGAACGGGTGCAAATACGGGTACATGTTTAATTAATTTGAAAGATTGGTCTGATCGGAAGGAGTCAGCACATGAGATTATCGAGCAGTTGGAAGAAGTGGCTAAGCATATCCCAGGAGCAACGATTGAGTTCTTTGGTCCGCCTGCTGTTCCCGGCTATGGTGCTGCGGGAGGTTTTGAATTGCGCTTATTGGATAAAACAGGAAATAATGACTTCCAGAAGATGGAAACGGTAAGTAAGGATTTTGTGAAGGAATTGAGTAAGCGCCCTGAATTAGCATCGGTATTTACGTTCTATAGTGCATCATTCCCACAGTACATGCTCAAGATTGATAATGATATTGCCCAACAGAAAGGCGTTTCGATCGATAACGCGATGAACACACTTTCTACCCTTGTCGGTAGTAATTATGAAACCAACTTCATTAAATATGGACGTCAATATAAAGTGATGGTTCAAGCTTTACCGCAGTATCGTGCTTTACCAGAGGATATATTAAAGCTATATGTGAAGAACGATAAAGAAGAGATGGTTCCATTTTCAGCCTTTATGCGTATGGAACGCGTGTATGGGCTATCGGAAATCACGCGACACAATATGTATATGGCTTCGGAGATATCGGGATCCCCAGCACAAGGATACAGGAAGCGATTCGAGTTATCAATGAAGTGGCTGCGAAATCGTTGCCAAAAGGATATGGCATAGATTGGGCCGGGATATCGAAAGACGAGGTGTCCAGAGGGAATGAAGCGATGTATATTTTCTTAATCTGTTTAGGCTTTGTTTATTTAATCTTGGCCGCGCAATATGAAAGCTTTATTCTCCCATTTTCGGTTATCTTATCGTTACCAGTGGGGATCTTTGGAGCCTACTTATTGCTGTTGCTATTGCATCTAGAGAATAATATCTATGCGCAGGTTGCGCTAGTCATGCTGATTGGTTTGCTAGGTAAGAATGCGGTATTGATTGTGGAATTTGCCGCCCAGAAGCATGCCGAAGGAATGACTGTGTTGGCATCCGCCATGGAAGGTGCTAGGGTTCGTTTCCGTCCAATTTTGATGACTTCTTTTGCCTTTATTGCAGGTTTAATACCTCTGGTATTGGCGACGGGGCCGGGAGCAATCGGAAATAGAACGATTGGTACAGCGGCCGCTGGGGGGATGTTATTTGGAACTGTGTTTGGCGTGCTGATCATTCCAGGATTGTATTTCATTTTTGGTACGATCGCGTTTAAGCGAAAGCTGATCAAACATGAAGAAGAGGGGCCTTTAACCGAAGAAATCAATGAGAATTAAGAAGAATAACATCAAGGACTGGGCTGCTATCGCTAGCCTAGCCCTTCTACTGGGCTCTTGCAAAGTTCCGCAAGCAACGCAGTTGAAAGAAAATAAACAAACACCCGCTTCGTTTACCGCGCAGAACACTTTCTCTTCTGCCGACAGTACAAATATCGGGAATTTGAGTTGGCGTACATTTTTTAACGATCCCAATCTGGTGTCATTACTAGATACGGCATTAAAAAATAATCAGGAGTTACGCATTACCTTGCAGGAGCTGGAAATTGCTAAAAGTGATATTTTATTGCGAAAAGGGGCTTTAAAACCTAAGGTCGATATTCGTGCTGGAGGCGGAATAGAAAAGGTTGGACGTTATACTTCGCAAGGTGCCGGCGATGCGAGCACGGAGATAACTCCAGGTCACGAAATGCCTGATCCCCTTGGCGACTTGAATATTGGCGCTTATGCGAATTGGGAAATCGACGTGTGGAAGAAGCTTAAAGACGCCGAACAAGCTGCAGTAAATCGTTACTTAGCGTCGGTAGAAGGCAAAAATTTTGTATTAAGTAGTTTGATAGCGGAAGTTGCCAATTCTTACTTTGAGCTACTCGCATTAGATAATCAACTGGATATTATACGGCAGAATATTAAGCTGCAAGAAAATGCGTTAGAAGTCGTCAAAATACAAAAGGAATCTGCGAAGGTTACGGAATTAGCGGTTCAGAAATTCACAGCGGAGGTGGCCAAGACTAAAGGCATGGAGTTTTCGACATTACAACAGATTAAGGAAACCGAGAATCGGATTAATTTTTTGCTAGGGCGTTACCCGCAACAAATTGCGCGCGATCCGGACAATTTCATTCATCTGGTGCCTGCAGCGGTAAAAGCAGGATTTCCAAGTCAATTGTTAGGGAACCGTCCCGATATCATGCAGGCAGAGCACGAACTGACTGCCGCCAAATTAGATGTGCAAGTCGCACGGAAAGAGTTTTATCCTTCGATTGGATTGTCGGCAGGGGTAGGCTTGCAAGCGTTTAAACCTTCCTACTTGTTTAAATTGCCGGAATCCTTATTATTCAATTTGGCGGGAGATTTAACAGCTCCTTTATTGAACAAGAATGCGATAACCGCCGAATTTAACGCATCAAATGCTAGACAGCTACAAGCGGTCTATAATTATGAGCGCGCTATCCTGAATGCATATACGGAGGTGTCGACACAGTTGTCTAATATCGATAATTTAGAGAAGGGCTTTCAATATAAAAGCCAAGAAGTGGATGCATTAAATAAGTCGATTGAAGTGTCGAATGATTTATTCAAGTCTGCTCGTGCAGATTATTTGGAAGTGTTGACGACCCAACGGGAGGTGTTGGAGGCTAAGCTGGAGTTGCTTGAAACAAAGAAACAACAGTTGAGCGCGGTGGTCAATGTTTATAAAGCGTTGGGAGGGGGATGGAAACCATAGTTCATTATTTTTATTCAATATAGGGTTAGTACATTGGGGCAGGCTTCGGCTTGCTCCTTTGTCATTTTGACTTAACCGGCCCTCTAAAAGAAAGTTGCTTGAGAATGATGTCTTTTCCGATAAAAGATATAAATTTAATCAGAAGACAATGAAGAGCGTTAGACTAAACTTATTTTGGTTATGAACTTATTTATGCTAGTACTTGGCGGAAAGCCAGCAGGTCGATTCACGGAGCAACATGATGTATTTTTTGGTATAGCGAACGAATTGAAAGATTTGGTTCCACAAATGCATGAATTTTGGCCGGAGTTGGTGGATCGAATGCATATTGATTCTTGGCGTAAGGTAACGCGCGTTGGAAATTTTCAAGTGGATGTCATCGAAAAGCGTGCAGACACGGTTTCTCAGGAGGTTAATTTGTATTTTGTCAATTTGGGAGGCTATAAGCCAAACGATATGGAGGAATATCATTATAAAACTTTGGTCCTTGCACAGGATCTAGCTGAAGCGAGCAAAGTGGCGAAAGAATCAACATTTTACAAGCATCATGAATCCTCCCATATCGATGATAAATATGGAATTGATGTCGATGATATTTATCCAATAGAAGACATGCTGCCTGCTACCTTTAAAGAGAAGTATCAGCTGGTTTTTCGGATTGCAGAAGATAGCTTTGAGGATTCGTTAGAAGTTGGCTACCTCAAAATCAGTAAATTACTGGCTACTTAAATTAATAAGCAGCCGTAAAATGTTGTTTGATAAATTTGTTGTTCTCCAATTCATCGACGATCGCTACAGCGACATCTTCCACGGATAGCACACTTTTACCATCATGGTCAAATACAGGGTGATCAATGGCGGTTCGGTATTCCCCTTTACGTGTGCCTGAGTTTGTGGGATTCATTTCGATTGCAGGACTAAAAAATGTCCAATCGAGTTCCTCTTCGCGCTTCACCACTTCCAAATAATCGGCGGCAGCTAACGCGCCTGGTTTAATGGCTTCCGGAAAATCTGAACTGTCCACAATTCGTGATTCATCGTCTAGTTTGAGACTGCCAGCTCCACCGATGATGATTAACCGTTTTATTCCGGCATCTTTCACCGCGGCCAGAATATGGCGCCCGCCCGTTAGGAAATCGTCGTAAATCGCTGGATTTTCCCAACCTGCATTGTACGCTGAAATAACAACATCGTTTCCTCGCAATGCACTGGCTAGTCTGCCTTCATCATTCACATCAGTCTGTACAGCCAATACGTGTGGTTTATCCTTTATTTGCTCAACATTTCTTGCAATCGCTGTTACTTCATAATTTCTATTGATCAATTCTTGGAGAATATGAGATCCTACAAATCCTGTTGCTCCGATTAATGCGACTTTCATATATATGATATTTAAAGTGAAAATGCCTTGAACATCAAATCGTCCAAGGCATTTATAAAACAGTTTAATGCTAGTTTAGTTTGCCAGGAATGTCATCCTATTGTTTTTTGAACTTCGCATAAGAATCGAGAATATAGGCTGTCAAATCTTCTTTGCGAGCAGCTTTAATGAACGCGTAAGTCGGCCTGTATTTATCTTTAAATAAGGCCAGTTGATCGCTTGGGAGCGAAATTAACGAGAGGATAAGCTCGTTGGTAAAAGTACGATCAACAAGACGTTGTTCTTTCTCAAGTTCTAGAATTTTGATGCTGTTTCGAGCAATCTTCGCTTCCCTACCAAATAAGCGCGAGGGGGAAACACGTAATCCGCCACGCGTTTTGCTAGTCTCGACTGCTTGACTGTTATTCTTGGCACGCTCAATCTCGGTATTTAATCGACTATCGGTCATACGGGTCACCGTAACTTCATCAATACGGATTATACTTTTATCGCGAACGAGGTAGATTCTTGAAATTCCATCTTGGTAGATAAACGCGGTGTCGCGTTCATAACCTTTAGCTTTGAGCACTAAATAGTCGTTTTTCTTACCATCAATTGTGAAACTGCCGTCCGCTGCGGTCTTCGTCGATTTACTATTGCTCATATTTTCGATCACGACCTCCGAAAGGCGCTGACTGTTTTCTAGATCGAATACAAGACCTTTAATCTGCTGCGCAGCGACGATGCCGATATTACCTAATAGAATCAGGGCGAGAAAGGCTATAATTTTGATGTTCTTCATTTCTATTTTGATTTCCAGGTATTATTTTCAGGATTGCTATCGGGGTACACTTCGTCCGGATCAATTTTTACCGAAACTAGTTTTTCTGTGGAGTTCAACAAAAATCGCCATGATTGGTTTCTTTCCCAAATCTCAACCGGTAATTTTTTTCGAATTTTCTTGCCGCTGGCAGTTGTTGCTTCAATGACAACAGGCATTGCCATTTTATCCAGATTACTGATGCTTATAATCGCACCTTTGGCCGGGTCTAAATCCGGATAGTTAACATCATCAATCGCTTGATCTAACTGCCAATTATTTAGAAACCATCCGCGCCAGAACCAATTTAAGTTTTCACCAGTTTCGTTTTCTATGGTACGGAAAAAATTATATGGCGTTGGGTGCTTGTATGCCCAGTATTCCACATATTTCTTGAAGGCATTGTCGAATCGCTCCGCACCAAGCACTTCGTCGCGCAAGATGCGCAGAGCAAAACCTGGCTTGTAATAGGCCAAGATGCCGATATTTCGCTCTTTCATACCTTGTGGAGAAGTCATCACCGGTTCTAAACCAGGGTTCATGATCGCCCTAGTCATGGCATTACGGTTGCCTAATTCACGGTTGTACTCACCCTTGTTAAAGGCTTCCGTGGATAGCCCATTGATAAAGGTGTTAAAACCTTCATCCATCCAAGCATATAAGCGTTCGTTAGAGCCGACAATCATAGGAAACCAAATATGGCCAAATTCATGGTCCGTCACGCCCCACAGACTTGCAGCCTTGGCTCTATGACCACAAAAGACGATTGCCGGATATTCCATTCCCCCAACATTAGATGCAACATTAATTGCCACCGGGTAGGGATATTCCATCCATTTCTTCGAATAATATTCAATTGACGCTTTAGTATATTCTGTCGATCTTTCCCAAGCATTTCCACCATTGCTCTCCTTTGGATAGGCGGAAAGCGCGAGTGCTTTTTTGCCGCTCGGCAAGTTGATTTTCGCACCGTCAATAATAAACGCCTTGGAAGAAGCCCATGCCACGTCGCGCGCGTTCTCTAATCGATATTTCCAGGTAAGGGTTTTCTGCTGGGGCCTAGAATTGCTGTTCCTAACCTCCGATTCTGAGCGGATTATTACTGTTTTATCACTTTCTTTTGCCTTTTTATAACGGTCTAGTTGATCTTTTGTCCAGACTTCTTCTGGATTTAATAACTCTCCACCTAAAACGACGATATGGTTGGCAGGTGCAGTAACTTCTACATTGAAATTTCCATATTCCATATAGAATTCTCCTGGACCTGTATAGGGTAGGCTATTCCATCCGAGTACATCATCATAGACAGCAACTTTAGGATACCATTGGGCGATCGCAAAGATGTCGCCATTTTCAGTTGGAAGTACCCCTGTGCGATCCGCCCCATATTCGGGAACGATGTAAGAAAAATCAATATTGAATTCAGTCTGACCACCGTTCGCTGCCAACGGGGTTGGTAAATCAATACGCATACGCGTATCGTTTATGCTATTCTTTAATGCAATTCCATTTTTGTCTACCACCTTCGTAAGACTATATCCGCCATTAAAGTCCGAAGCGGCCTCCCCATAGCGGCTATTACTTAATGGAACAGTGGCCTGTCCTGTCGAAGACTGATTAAATAAATTCTGTTCTAGTTGTAGCCAAATAAATTCTAATTGGTCAGGGCTATTGTTCGTGTAAGTGATTTTTACGGATCCTTTTACTTCCCGTGTTTGGTCGTTCAATGCAACCTTGATATCGTAGCTAGCGGCATTTTGCCAGTATTGATGTCCAGGCTTACCCGAAGCAGAACGATAAGGCGTACCGGTATTGGTGTAAAATGTAGGACTAAAGGCTTCTTTATAGTCGTATCGACTTTCTTTTTTCTGAGCTTGCAATTCTTGCTGGCTAATAAAACTAACCAATAAACCGGCAATTGCCCATTTAAAAAATATTCTCTTCATAGATTTATAGTTTCGTTTGATATTCGTCCTCGTTGAATCCTAATAAAATCCCATTGGGTGATTCAATTAAAGGACGTTTAATCATACTATTATTGGATAATAACGCTTGATTCGCTGAGGCTGCGTCTTGAACAGCCGCCTGCTCCTCAGCGCTTAGTTTTTTCCAGGTCGTTCCCTTTTTATTTATTAAGCTCTCCCAGGATACTTC
>JBEBRI010000122.1:0-11431 GCA_040394915.1 Sphingobacterium sp. | reverse complement strand
ACATTCTTCCTATACAGAGTGATGAAATTGTATGCTTAAAAATCTTTACCCCCCCAAACTTTCGGTATGATCCATTATTGACTTCTAGTTTTTCGATAAATTAGACAGAGTGAACACTACGATGTTTATATTCGCTTTAAATAATGAAAGTAGATAAGTTCGAGTCGAGACTCTCCTTACCTACTTACCACATTAGAAAGAAAAATTATTTTATCTCAAAAGCCGTACGTTACTTCTTGCTACTTTTCGAAGGCTTGAGTGTCGGTGTATTCCCTGACGTATTTTTATTGTCATGTTGACGACGATCAGGTTTACCTGTGGAAGTTGCAATTCTTTTTGGTCCTGGTTTCAATGCCATAATATTATTAACTTAACATTTAAAAAATCTCTTTCAGCCTCATGCTAGTAATATAGTTTTTAGCATTGAAATTGCTTTTAGGAAGTTCCTTTTCCTATTCAAGACTCGGATCAAACTTATTCAATTAGCATCACAAAGAAATACGGAAAACCGTATATCCTGTGTTTTTCTCAAATCTATAAATAATGCTATGCAGGTCGCAAGTTCTCACATTAATAATTATGGAGTTCTCGAACGGTTAAACTCTTTAATACAAGCATATTGAGGCTTTTCCGAGGATTACTTAATCTTGATTTCCTTAAGCTCACTAACACAAGTGGTTTCTACGTCTACTTTTTGTAGAAACACCTTAGTACCTGCAAAATTAGCATCTAAGCGTAACTCTCCTTTATTATCGTCTGTCCGCATGGAACTAGAAATTCGACCGCCCTTGTTCATTAACCGTTTGCCGCTTTCATCAAACCATAGGTAATTGTATCGCTTATCCAATTTTCCCTGAACCGTAAGTACTAAGTCGCCATATTTATCATTCACCTTTACTTTTTCCTTGATAATAATCGGCTTTAATACCGCGACATGAATGGCGGTACGCGCTGATTCTTGCCCTTGATATATAGCGGAAACATAATAAGTCTGATCTTTCTTCAACCTTGGGGTAACGTAATTATGCGTTTCTCCTATAATTGAGTTACCATCGGGCTTTGTGTACCAGCGGTAACTCACTCCCACCTCTGGATTTTTAACAGAGAGGGCTTGAAAGCCGTTGTAACAAGTTTCTAAAGTATCGTCCTAAGTCTATATGGCACTCTTCGCTTACAGAGGCAGATCAAAATCCTTAATATCTTAGGGTAATGGCAGCATTAGGCTTGCCATTACCCTCTTTTTTGAATTTCATAAAGAAAACCACGACAAGGTTTGTTAAAAACGATCATCTACCAATTCCTTGTTCAGCATAGCTCCTGCTACCCCTCCCGTCGCTACAGCATTTGACACCGACCGCATCATTGAACTGTTGTCTCCACATGCAAAAATGCCATCTACTGTTGTTCTCTGAAAGCCATCCACTTTGATGTACCCCTCTTCCGTGGTTTCACAGCCAAGTTGTTTAGGTATTTCAGAATGCTGCTCAAAAGGGAGACCCGCGTAGAGCGCATCTAGCGCTAACCGACTATTATCTTCAAACAACACCTGAGCAATCTGTCCATCCTGCTGTTCAATCTCCTTTACTTTCTTTTCAACGATAGCTATATTATGCTTTTTGAATTTTGCAAGCTGCTCTTGTGTAAAATCAGGTTCACCTGCAGTCAAAATAGTAATTTGATCGGTTAAATTATTCAGCAAGGATGCCATATGGAAAGCTTTTGCCCCATTTAATAGAATACCGGTCTTCTTATTTCTAATTTCATACCCATGGCAATAGGGGCAGTGGACAATTGATTTCGCCCATGCTTCAGCAAAGCCACCTATCGCTGGCATAATATCTTTAATACCTGTAGCAAACAGTAGCTTGTCAGATTCGAACCGTTCTCCTCGATCTGTCTGAATTACAAAACCATTTCCATTTCGAATACCGTTTGTTGCAAAAGCATTAATAAACTCAACAGTTGGATATTGTAGCACTTGTTCCTTAGCAATACTTGCTATCACACTAGGTTTTTGACCATCCTGCGTTATGAAGTTATGCGAGTGTGGCGTTTGCTGATTACAGGGACTACCGCTATCAATTATTAGCACTTTACGCAAGGATCGACCAAGCGCCATTCCTGCCGAAAGCCCCGCATAGCTCCCACCGATGATGATGACATCATATTTACCTAAATTTTCCATAGCATCGTACTTATATGTTCAAGATACTGCAATATGTAAACAGCTCTATATAAGACAGCAATAAAGGATTGAATGTCTCAACTGAGAGATCAATACCGATGTCTTATCAATACTAAAGATAGATATTTTAATTTAATGCTACTATGTTGCATTACCAATAAACTAATAAATGAGATAATGATTACAATTCTCGATCTTGAATAGCGAAAGCAAAAATCTTCTGTTATAAAAAAAGCTCAATCATCTTGAGATTCGTTATCTTCTGTAAGATCCTAATCTTTAGATCTCTTCCTTCTGAACCATTTGTAGATCTCAAACCAAAGCACAGAAAGTAATGCAATCAAGCCCGACATAGCAAGCTCTGTCATATTCAAACTTGTTAGTTTGAAGAAGTTTGCAATAGGAGCTATAAAAAGAATAGCAAACAACAATAATAAGGTCAGCCCAATGACTAGCGGGAACAATTTGTTTTTATTATTAAAGCTTTCAAATATGCTAAAGTAGAAAGATCGATTGACTAGGCTGAGTAAGACGTTGGAGAAAATCAAAGTGGTAAACACCATGGCTCTCGTTTGTTCTTCGCTTCCGCCCTGCTGAACAATCCACTGATAGGAAAACAACACGCCGATCGTAATGACAAGCCCTTGAATAATACTAATGGTCAACTCTCGCAAATTGAGAAAAGTATCAGTCAATTTACGCGGAGCCTGTTGCATAGTATTTTTTTCCATGGGCTCATTTTCATAGACGATAGAACAGGTTGGCCCCATCACGAGTTCCATGAATATGACGTGGACTGGTGTAAATATATTCGGAAATATCCAGCCCAAGAATAAAGGCAGCGAAACCGTTAGGATAATCGGGATATGTATCGATATGATATATTGAATAGCTTTCTTGATATTGGTATAAATACGGCGCCCTGCAGCAATTGCAACGACGAGCTTATCTAAGTCATCATTGGTAATCACTAAGGCGGCTGCGGCCTTTGCAATCTCCGTCCCTTTGGTTCCCATAGCTACACCAATATGTGCAGCCTTGAGAGCAGGTCCATCATTCACGCCATCCCCCAGCATCGCAACAACTTCGCCGTTTTTCTTTAGTGCGTTGACTACAGCAAGTTTTGCATCTGGAAACATACGTGTGAATAAGACTGTCTTATCAGCAACAGCGATCAATTGCTCTTCTGTAAAGGCAGCTAAGTCATTTCCGTTGATTCCAACTTCTGTATTTATAATACCAGCTTGTTTAGCAATACTCCCCGTTGTATCGGCGTTGTCGCCAGTTATGACCTTAACTTTAATTCCAGCTTCGTAGATATGCTTAAAAACCTCTTTAATCCCTTTTTTGGGCGGATCGTAGAAAACAACAAGTCCTAGGAATTCAAATTCGAAATCTTGCTGTTTAAGCGGAAAATTATCACCTTCGAAGGTAGATTTAGCAACTCCCAACACACGGTAACCCTCTTTCCCAAATGCCGATATCAGTCCCCTAACCTTCTCTTTTTCAATATCTGATAAATTAGAAACGGCAAGTATCGCCTCAGGAGCTCCCTTTGCAGCTACAATACGATCCTTATTGATGTCTTGAAAGAGATGCGTCATCATAGGCGGCTTCCCTTCTAAGGGATACTCATGAAATAGCTCATAATCCTTTCGTTGATCTACTTGTTGCGTGTTTACATATACCTGATGTAGCGTTTTCTCCATCGGATCAAATGGTACGGGCTCACTGCTCCACATAGCGTAATTGATCAAGGTCGATAGCGCAGTATCTTGAAATGCCTCTTCGTCAAAGGTCTTATCAGACTGATAATCGTAGAGCTTCTTTAAATGCATGGTATTCTCTGTAATCGTACCTGTCTTATCGGTACAAATTACGGTAGTACTTCCGAGTGTCTCTACAATGCTGCTTCGCTTGATTATGATCCCGTCACGCATGAGCTTCCATGCTCCTAATGCCATAAAGGTTGTAAAGGCTACAGGGATCTCTTCCGGCAACACAGACATAGCCATCGTTAACCCATTTAACAAACTAGACAGTAGATTACCTGATTGTAGATAGCTATATCCCCAGACCATCATAAAAATGATGATTCCGGCAATAGCCATCCATTTTACAAATTGTCGTATCTGGATTTGCAAAGGCGAGCTCTCCTCCTTAATCGTCATTATCGAATCGCCGATTTGTCCAATCTTTGTTTGCTTGCCAATATGCTCCACTTCAAAGACCGCCAACCCGGACACTGTGATCGTCCCACTGTAAATTTGATTATTTCCTTTCTCCGGGTTCTTAAAGACAGAGAAACTCTCCCCTGTTAAGGAAGCTTCATTGACAGAAAAGTCATTACTATGAACTATACGACCATCAGCATTAATCATTTTCCCTTCTTCCGTAATACATAGATCACCTACAACGATCTCATGGGTCGGAAGTTTGACAATCTTTCCGCCACGAATCACCGTACTTAGAGGCTCGTTTAACTTCTCAAGCTCTTCTAACGCCTTTTTACTGCGATTGTCTTGATAAAATGAAATGGCAGAAACGGCGACAATGGCAACAAACATAAAGAGTGCCTCGGCGTAGTCACCGACAATAACGTAGATGATGGAAATGGCAAAAAGCAAGATCAACATGGGTTCTTTCAAGATATCCAACAGTATTTCGAAAGCACCTCGATGTGTCACTTCGATCTTGTTCGATCCATATTTTTCTCTTGAACTCTGAACCTCTTCGTCTGACAGGCCTTGTAGTTGATTAGGAATATTATAGGTACTCATACAATACTGTTCTTTTTTATCGATTTTCTAGGAGATAACAATCATACTTTTGATAGGATTGCTGCATATCAAATATATTCTATTTGAAACAGACTGAAATTTACGGAATCCTAGAGATCTTGTTATGATTTCAATCACAGTTTTCAACTTTTCCCTAATATCGATAGTGAAAGACTGGTTTTAGTGTATACATGTGATTCTCGAGAAGAACCAAAAAAGAAAAGCCCCATCACGCAATGTAATGGGGCTTATATCTTATATTGGCGTTTTTAAGGCGCCGCTAAATTACGCGATATCTTGATTTAAAGATTGCTTATAGACAGCTTTCTTAACTTGGATACGACGAGCTACAGATTTCTTCTCGTAAGCCTGACGAGAACGTAGTTCTCTTAAAACACCAGTCTTCTCGAATTTCTTCTTGAAACGTTTTAACGCTCTATCTAAAGATTCACCTTCTTTAACATTTACAATAATCATAGCTTTTATATACCTCCTTTCGTCGTAAAATTCTTGGTGTGCAAAAGTAATGAAAACAATGCACTCCCGCAAATTAATTTTCGACTAGTTTATATTCAGCAACGATTGCCTCCAATGGATGCTCTGGGGTACATAATGCAGTATGAATCCCCAATTGCTTTGCTCCTTCTAGGTGCTGCGGACTATCATCAATAAACAACGTTTCCTCTGGAATCAGATTATTTTCTTTCAATACCAATTCGAAAATTGCCAGGTCTGGCTTTCTCAAACCTGCAAGATGAGAATAATAGGTCTTCTCGAAAAACTGCTCATTGTTTTCAACACCATATGTATCTTTAATATGCTGCATACAGTAAGCATAGTGGAGCTCATTATTATTACTTAGCAGAAACATACGCTTGTGTTTCTTCAGTTCTTCTAGTATCTCATGTTTACCCGGAGGAACACCAATAAGTAAAGAGTTCCATGCATCATCAATTTGTTGATCCGTTAAGTCGGGGCGGTTTGCTTTCTCCCTCACGCCTTTTCTAAACTCTGCCGCCGTGATTTCGCCTTTATCAAAATCATCAAAAAGTCCATCTTGCCCTTTATGTCCAAAAAAATCATCCACATTGGTGATACCCAATGCACTAAAGGATTCGCGTACTTTATTAAAGTCGATCATAAAGATCACATTCCCATAATCTAGGATAACATTTTTAATATTTTGCATACAAAAATTTTGTTTTCTCGTCTCAAATATCGATAATTGCATCGTCAAAAGCGGAATTAATGTTCTATATTTTTGACAATAAATAACCGCGCCTATAGCTCAGTCGGTTAGAGTAGAAGACTCATAATCTTTTGGTCCCTGGTTCGAGCCCAGGTGGGCGCACAAAAAAGCCTGTAAGTAATCAACTTACAGGCTTTTGTTTTTTTATTAGGGGGCTATAATAACATTTACACATTTAATATGTACGGAACATTTACGTACATTTGTATTAATTAGTATTTATTATCATGGCAACATCAGTAAACGATCGCATTGATATCCGTATTAGCAAGGAAAACAAAGACCTTATAAAATATGCTGCTGAAATAAGTGGATTTAAGTCAATTTCTGAGTTTATTGTTTCATTGGCTAAAAATGAAGCTAAGAGAATCATTGAAGAGGAAACTAAACTTCTTAAGTCAATGGATGATAAGGTGCTATTTGTAGAAACTTTACTTAATCCTCCTACTCCAAATAAAGCTTTAAAATCAGCATTAGATAATTACAATGACTTATTAAATTCATCAAATCCTAATGATTTCGACAGTTTTAGAAAAAAATCATAACCGCAAAAACTTCTCTTGTGGGATTGATGAATTAGATAATTACCTAAAACTATATGCAAATCAAGACATCAAAAAGCGATTAGCTGTTTGTTATGTTATTGCTGATAAAGGCAATGATGTAATTGGCTATTATACGCTTTCTTCGAATAGCATAAACCTTTCAGACATTCCAGAAGATTTAGCAAAGTCTTTAAAGTATTCAGAAATACCTGTTGTCATAATAGGTCGTTTAGCAGTTCATAAAGATTACCAAAGAAACAAACTAGGGCAAGCATTACTTATCGATGCGTTAAAACGAATCGTGAAAATAAGCGCACTTGTTGGAAATCATGCTGTCGTTGTCGATCCAATTAATGACATTGCCACAAAATTCTATGCTAAACTTGGATTTGTGCCATTGAAAACGTCAAATCGAATGTTTCTACCTCTAAAAACTATCATAGATTTATTTAAATAGAATAAGCGTTGAGCCCCTTTATTCTAATTACTCATTTCGTCTACTAAATATTTCCTTCCAATTTACTGTAACGCCTAAAATTACGTTCATCGTTATAATTTCTTATTGGCTTTAGTACCCGCTCAAGAATCCCCGAGTTTAAAGAAACAGATAGAATGTCTGACCAAGATATGCCCAATAAAAATATACTTGCTTCTACTAAGATATTAATGTCATGCACTCCTCCGTCTAAATGAATAAAACCCTCTTTTAAAAAAAATAGAGAATACTGTACTTTTGATACACACCCTTCGAGATTCCTTCGAGAATGCTTCGAGAATTGACCAATTTTTTCGGGCTATCTTTCGAACAAAACACGAAGTATTATAAAGTAAACACCTTGAAGAAACTTAAAAAGAAAAGTCAGCTATCCAATGAAGGATGCTGACTTTTACTATAAAAATTTGAGTATGAAATCACTAATAAAATCAGGGAATTATTAGGTAGGTATCCCCTGCCAGACTATTATAATAGGATGAAGTAATATCACGAATAGCTTCTAATTTATTTTTCTCAATCTCAACAATGCCCGATAGCACCATACGTCTCCATTCTTTTTCATCGAATTGATTATTAATTAGCTTTTCACGAATTCCCGTTGCTAATTGTTGAAAGCTGTCTTTACAATTACCATTTAAATCGATTCCTTGTAAAAATCGCCCGGCTTCCTGTGCCCCTTCTATCGTAGGATTCGTGGACCATATTAAGTTGGCTTTACTGATTTGATTTTCACAATAGTGGGTATTATAGATTTTCCAAAAACGAGCAAAGATGCTATTATAGCGGTCAATGCATCCCCCATCCTGAATATTCGGAATTAAGTCTATTTGAGCAAATGCTTGTGTATATTCACCGGCATTCAGCAAGCTTTCGGCCCTAGTTAATATCTGATTGCAATTTTGAGCATAATAGTCATTAATCTTCTTAATAGCTGCTTTAAATTCTACATCATAATTTTTATTGGCGAGGTTTAACCGATCTACGGCAACCGCGAAAGCTTGAGCTTCCGTTTTACCAACTCCTCCCAAAATAGTTGAAAAGCTATGGAAAATTTGATCAGCGAGCAGGTCATAAATTTCAAATTGCAAGTTAAATTTGATGACTTGCTTATCCGCTAAGGTTTGAACATCTAATTTATTAGGATTTATAATCACCAAAAATCGAGTTACATTCTTTGAAAAATAGCCTTCTCTAATGGTTTGATTCTTAAACTTATTTTTGAGCACGTTAATGCTCGCGGAAGCCGCCGTCACATCAGAGGATCTAAATACAGGCGTAAATTTTATTTCATCTTGGGCCTTCAGCGGTTGCAAACAGGCGAAGCAACACGCGATAAATGCCATCATATAAATAGTCGCTTTCATCTTGATTATTTTTGACCACAAATCATTTGAACATACCCCAATCCTTTAGTGACAATCTTTGATTCAATATTGAATTTAGACTTGAGAAATCGTTGAATATTTCTTCCATAGGCTCGAGCATCCATAGCTCGTTGATTTTCATCAAACATGCCAATTCTCACCTGATTAAACACCAATTTAGTATCCGTCGCTTCGTCGGTAGAAAATCTATTTTTAACAGTATTTGCAGCTACCCAGTCCTCAATTGCAAAAGATAGTTCATCACCATTAAACTCACTTTCGAAATCATATTGCCAATTGCTATCCTTTCTAAACTCAACTTTTATTTCTCGTCCATTTACAAATAAATCCTCAAAATGTGCAGTAAGTCGAGCATTGAAATTATCAATATGTTGCAATACCGCCTCTTCTAAGAGTACCGCTGTTTCTGCCGACACAGAAGGAGATCCAGTGCCTTCAGCGCCCGCAACTTGTTTATCGGAATAAGCATCCAATCCTCGCATAATATAGGTAATTGATCGACGCGGGCCTGCTGTATTGACCGTCCATTGAAGCTCGATTAATATATCAGCTTTCGCCGTATTTCGAACTTTATCAAATAGGGATTCAGCAATGGCACCCTTTCCGCTCGCTTCCCGATCAAGACTTAAAGCCATATCTTCCGCATTCGATCTACTGATCGAAGAAAGCATTTGGCTCAGGTCTTTTAATGGAAATCCACGATCAGAAAACAGATTGTTTATTTTCGAAATTACCAACAATAAATCAGGGTTATCATCTAATGCCTCCCGGTAATCTGGCACCTTTTCGAGTGTCCCAAAGTTGTCTACTTCTTGAAAATACCCCTTGCTGAAGCACCATTGGCGAGAAGGAACTACCATAATAGTAGGTTTCTTTGCTTGGGCAGCACCATCTAAAACGAGAAATAAAAAGAGCAAAGAAATATATAAGGTTCTCATAATCTCAAATTAAAATCCGTGACTTAATGATTTAACCACTCCAGCTTGTTCCAGCTCCTTCCGTAGGGAAGCCTTTTGAACAGATACAATAAAGCCAATTTTCAAAAGCTTCCCCACCCGCAATCGATCATTCGCATTGATAGAACCATCGGTCGAAAGACTTACATACTGTTGATATTTTCCATTTTCTTGAAAAAATGATTGAAAATAATCTTTATGCACTTCCGAAGCGTTGGGATCTGAAGCCAGTGGCTTTTGAAGATCAGAACCTGGAATCCCATTGAAAATAACGGCTTTAATTGCATTTCTTTTTGCATTTTCTAAGCATTGTTTTTCATTTTTCCCATAGGAGAACACTTTAAATAAGGTGGTGCCCTCCACCCCTGTTCTAACAAATTGTACCTCATACTGATCTTCCAAGAGATCATTTTTATCTTTTTTCTGGCCTATTGCCAACGTACTGATGCATAAGCCAATCAGCGCAAGGAAGTATTTAAAATTCATTTTTTTATTATTTAAGTCGTTGTAGGCTTTCTTTTAATTGAGAGGGCGATATTCCTATTTGAAATGACATTTGATATAAGGATTTTCTCTTCTCTTCATTTGTAGCAATTTTTTCTAGCACAGTATTATCCTGTTTCATCAGGGTTTCATCTTCCAATAGCCTAGATAAATAGCGGTTTTCGTTCTCTCTAAATTCATTTGCAAACTCTCCTGAAGTCACCAAAGGACGCATAGTTGTACCTTGGTCAATTCCTTTATAAATGACCTCTTTTAACAACAGATACTTCGCATTGGACAAGCATTCTTTCTTATTAGCGCCTTTCCCGAATGCGACGAAATAGACAAACCCATCGCTACCTTCATGTGTTTTCCGTACCTCTAGTTTCTCAGCACTCGCTGCTGGTCTAACGATACTTTTAGAATTAAAGCAACTGGAGATTAGCGCGATAGAAATGACAATACTATATAAAACAGAAATCCTTTTCATGGCTATAGATTAAATAAACGAATGCCTACAGTGTAATATCTGTTACCAAATTTTGGTGTATACTCAAAAGTCTTTGAACTGCTTGAACTGGTTGATTCATAGGTTCCCGTGGTTTCATTCCAAACCGATCCTGAGGTATCCGTGCTACTTGATCCAAAATTATTCAAATCGAAAAATAACGGTGAGAAATCGGCATTATATCGAATACCAGCCCTCAATTGGATGTAATGGTTTAAATTGATTGTCAAATCTGCCCCTCCAAGCAAGCCTAAGGTTATTCCTAAATTAGCGCCATATAAGCTCGACATCTCGCTAGAGTTTAACAAGGTCCCTTCGGAATTCACGACAGTACCGTCATTTAGTCCAACGAACGACAGATATGTCCCTGCAACAGGGGTTAATCCCACCCAATTATATGTAAAGCTTTGACGTAAAGACAAGCCGGTATTGAATGCCCAGCCTTTGAAATATCCTGGAACTACCGTACCATCCAATTCCACTGTTTTCGAGTATAGGCTAGGATTTACACCGGCATCAATCGTGTAACTAAATCCTGGAAGAGAACTGGTTAGTTTTTCAAAATTCATGTAATAGCCTCCCATAATAGATGTTGAGTCATGATTATAGCTAAATCCCATAGTCCATTTATGATCGGAATCCTTGGCTTCCTCCAACAACATCCCCTTGTCAAGTTTAGGCGTAGCTATTCTATAGAAAGAAGAGGCTGCACTTCGTCCAGCGCCGGATCCTTCATTATAAGCAACCCATTGAGTACGCACATATCCTATCTTTTTTAGCTCAATTTCTAGGTTCTTCTCGTTTACGCGACTTTCCACAACCATAAATAGATCGTTTGGTTTCA
>JBEBRI010000121.1:0-11513 GCA_040394915.1 Sphingobacterium sp. | reverse complement strand
TTTTTTATACAAAAATTTTAAGTTCCTACGTTTTAATGTTAAATTTCATTTGTTGTGAATTAATGGATATAAATTTCTCTTTAGGAACTGTCTTAAGTGTATAACCTTCATTATATTTTGACCATTGCCTTGGTCTGCCTTTCATTCTCTCCGAATCTTCTCGCCCAAGAGCGAACAAGAAGCATCGAGGGGCTCGTGGTGGACACTATTGGAATGGGATTGAAAGGTGTATCGGTACGTTTGAGTAGTACAGACGATACGGTTGCAGTCATGACAAATGCTAATGGTTTTTACCGAATTGACAATATTAAAGGAGAACATATAAGTGTGACCTATAGTATGCTTGGGCATCAAATCGTGAAGAAAACCTTTCCTACAAATAAATTCATTAATCAAATTTTTGCACCAAAAATCACATTACATCCCCAGGCGAATATAATTCCAGAGGTTAGGGTATTGAAATATATCCCCGTCGTCAATAAAGGGGATACTGTTCAATTTAATATGAAGGCATTCTCTTTCCCGGCACGCTCCCTATTAGAGGAGGCGTTAAAGAATTTGCCTGGCTTCCAAATTCTACGTGATGGAACTCCTTTCTACAATGGACAGATGATTACTAGTGTTCAAGTGGATGGACGTAAGTTCTTTGGCGGAGATGTGCTTACCGCAACGCGAAATCTACCTGCAGAATTCGTTAAGCAAATCGAAGTTATTAATGATTATGGTTCCCTATCTACAGCGAAAGGAATCAAAAATAATGAACCGGAAAAGATTATCAACATTATTCTAGAAGACAATAAGAAGAAAATAACTTTCGGACAAGCTACATTAGGTGCCGGTACGCGCGAACGGTATATTGGGAGTATTGGCGTCAATAAATTCAATGATGGGCAAGAGGTATCCATTGTTGGATCCCTTAATAATACAAACAACAGTTTATTTGCGTTTGGTTCACCTAATGGTGCAGGTGGTAGAGTTAGTTCCTTAGGAGAATTTGGCGATTATTCCGATCAATCCGACGGCTTGAATAAACTTGGATCCTTGGGTATTAGTTTTTCGGACAGCTGGGGCAAAGATATTCAAATTTCAGGCGGTTATACCTATCAAAGCAGAAACAACTTGACTGAGGGTAATTCGCTATTAACCTCTTCCTTTAGTAACTTCAAAATTCATAAGAAAGAAGATTACAGCACCAAAACCTTGGACAACTATCATAAGCTATTCGTCGAAATAAACTCCAAACTGAAAAATCAAGATATTATTAGAATTACGCCTACATTGACGTATAATAGAACTTTTGTTGATAATAATCGTCTTACGACGCGTCTAAATTACCGCGTTAGCGAGAGTGGGGAGCAACAAGATAGTTCGGTTAACTCGACGCCTACGGCGGAGCTGCTCGCATTTTATTCTAAAAACTTCAAAAAACCAGGAAGGAAGCTTGTAGGTGATTTTCGATTTAATTTTCAAACCTTAGGTAAGGATGAGCGGGTGCGAGAGCGCTATGTGGTCTACGATACAACCAGTATCAATCCTTCCATTAGTATGTTTCAACAAGAGCAAATTGTTGATGCTCGTAACGATTTGAATAGCATTAAGTCGTCAATTTCGTATGTAGAACCTTTTTATAAGCATAGCCTCCTCGAAGTTTCCTATGATATTGATATTACTGACATTGAAGCGCGGCGAATGGTTAGGAAAGAGCCATTTGAAATTATCGATTCCTTAGGTGTGGATTATGCCTATAGGTATTCTAGTTTCAAAACAGGATTAAATTATCAGTATGAACCGAATAATAAATTTCGAGTAAATGTCGGATTCTCGGTTCAACCACTAAGCTTAGATGGAAAGGTTAAAGGAGATTCGGCTTCCTATCAATATAATAACGTAAATCTTATTCCGACAACGAATGTACGATATAAGATAGGCGATGCTATGGAGCTTCAATTCGCCTATCTGGGAAAGAATAATCAGCCAAATTTCTTGCATATTTCTCCCGTTCGCGATAATTCAAACTCCAGAAATATTATCGTAGGTAATCCGGCCTTGAAGGCAGAATTCTACAATAAAATATCGACGAGTTTTAAGAAGTTTGTGCCTTCTCGGGTGCAGAATTTTGAAACCAGTTTAGCATATACCTTTATCAGCAATAAAATTGTGAGCTCAAAAACATCGGTTTCCAAAGAGTCAACCATCCAAGAAACATCATTTGAGAATACAAGCGGATATTATGATATACGATGGAACTACTTCTTTAACACACCATTAATCAACGATAATTTCCAACTCGATCTAAATGGAGACGTTGAGTACTATAATAATTTATCCTTTGTTGATACCCGGAAAAGTACGACAAAGCAATTGCTTTATAACCAAAGTTTGCAGTTTAGATACAATTGGAACGAGTACTTTGAATCTGTCTTTAATTCCAACTATTTTCTGAACCGTGCTATTTATGAGCTGCCTTATGAAAACAAGATCGCCGCACATTCCTTCCTTTTAAGCTTAGGCAGTAAAGGCTATATTAATAATAATATTGTGCTCGGCGCAGAGATGTCGCAGCGATTCTACAAAGGGTACGTAAGTGAGTTAAGTGATGTAAATCCAACGATTATAAACACCTACCTAGAGTATACCTTTATGAAGAATAAATTGGCGTTGTTACGTATCCAATGTTTCGACTTATTGGATCAGAATAAGAATGTAGGCGTGTTGACGGAGTATGCAGGTAATGATGTTTTTGAATCTCGGAATAATCGATTAGGACGCTACTTTATGATGACGTTAAATGTCAGATTGCAATCCTATCCAAAGAAAAAATAATGAAAACTGTAATAATAAGTGCATTTGGCGGTCCAGAAGTTTTGAAAATTGCGGAACGCGAGAATCCTATTCCCGAGGAATATGAAGTTCTTATTCGGGTTAGAGCGGCGGGAATCAATCGTCCTGACATATTCCAGCGCAAAGGGAATTATCCCGCTCCGGAGGGTGTAGCTGCTGATATTGCAGGATTAGAGGTTTCCGGAACTGTTGAGCAACTGGGATCCAAAGCGTCAAAATTTAAAATAGGAGCGGAAGTCATGGCATTGGTAGCAGGCGGAGGTTATGCTGAATACGTTGCAGTACATGAGGATATTTGTTTGCGGAAACCGGCGAATATAAGCTTCGAAGAAGCCGCCGCAATCCCTGAAACGGTATTTACGGTTTGGCATAATGTCTTTCAACGCGGAAAACTAACCAAAGGAGAAAACTTTCTGGTTCATGCAGGCGCAAGTGGAATCGGTACAACGGCAATACAGCTTGCTCACGCCTTCGGCGCAAAGGTTTATACTACTGTGGGGACAAGTGAGAAAAAGACGCTTACAGAAGAGCTAGGGGCCATAAGAGCGATTGTCTATAAAGACGTGGATTTTGCTGAAGCACTCCAACCTATTGGAATGGATGTTATCTTAGATGCCATCGGTGGAGATTATTTCAATAAAAACATTAAACTATTGAATCCAGAGGGGCGATTGGTTTATATCAACGCAATGAAAGGAGCGAAGGTGGAGTTGAATTTATTAAAGCTTATGCAGAAGCGAATAAATTTGACGGGCTCAACACTTCGAGCACGAGACATTTCCTTTAAAGCATCCCTGGCGAAAGAGATTCAAGCGCAGGTCATTCCATTAATCGAGAGCGGAATTTTTAAAGTACAACTGAGCAAGGTATACGATTTCAACGATGCTGTCGCTGCCCATAAGCAGATGGAAAGCCCCGAACACTACGGAAAGATTGTGCTTACATTTAATGGCTAAATACTTTTAGCTGCTTGTAATCCAATAATATTTTTTATATTTAAGCAACTAATTAATCCGATAAAGCCTATGCGATTAAAATTTCTTGCTTCAACGTTTATACTGGGTCTATCCGTTTTGTGTTCCTATGCGCAGAAAATCGGTAAAGTGGAACGCCCAATTGAAATGGTTAGTACCCTGGTTGGTACGCAATCTACTTATTTTCTCTCGAGTGGGAATACCTATCCTGCTGTGGCATTACCCTGGGGAATGAACTTCTGGAGTCCCCAAACGGGAAAGATGGGCGATGGTTGGATGTACAGCTATACCGCCGAAAAGATTCGAGGAATTAAGCAAACCCACCAACCTTCGCCCTGGATGAATGACTACGGTCAATTTTCCATTATGGCCATGGTGGGCAATAAGACGTTCGATCAAGATAAACGAGCCAGCTATTTCTCGCATAAAGCAGAAGTCGCCAAGCCACATTACTATTCGGTTTATCTTGCCGATTACGACAGTAAAATCGAAGTGACACCCACGGAGCGCGCCTCATATTTCCGTTTTACCTTTCCGAAAACCAACGAGGCTTTCGTGCTGATCGATGCATTCGATAAAGGTTCGTATGTGGAGGTGATTCCGCAGGAGCAGAAAATTATTGGGTACAGCACCAAAAACAGTGGTGGAGTTCCTGAGAACTTTAAAAACTACTTTGTGTTACAGTTTGATCGCGCTTTTTCGAACCTATCGACATTCTCCGATTCCCTACTTGTCGACGGGAGACTTAAAGTGCAAGCCGACCATGTCGGTGCATTAGTGGGATTTCAAACCGCAAAAGCCGGAGAGCAAGTCTTGGTGAAAGTGGCATCTTCTTTTATTAGCCCTCAACAGGCAGAGCTTAATTTGAAGGAGTTGGAAGGTATTACCTTTGACCAACAAGTCAAAAAAGGAGAAGAACGCTGGAATTCGGAGCTGGCCAAGATACAAGTCGAAGGAGGCAGTATTGATCAAATCCGTACCTTCTATTCGGCTTTATACCGTTCATTACTATTCCCACGGATGTTTTATGAGATTGATGCTAATGGGCAAGTTGTGCATTATTCTCCCTACAATGGAAAAGTACTGCCAGGATATATGTTTACAGATACGGGCTTTTGGGATACTTTCCGCTGCTTGTTTCCTTTTTTGAACTTGATGTATCCGGAGGTTAATGAGCAGATTCAAGAAGGCTTAGCAAATGCTTATCGTGAAGGCGGTTGGCTTCCGGAGTGGGCGAGCCCTGGCTATCGAAATATTATGGTTGGTAACAATTCTGCATCCATTGTTGCTGACGCGTGGATAAAAGGAGTAAAAACTAAGGACATTGAAACGCTGTATGAAGCGGTGAAGAAGGGCGCGAATAATGCCGGTCCTATGACCGCCGTAGGCCGCGCAGGGGCCAACTTCTACAATGAATTGGGTTATGTTCCCTATGATGTGAAAATTCACGAGAATGCCGCACGTTCCCTAGAGTACGCTTACGACGATTTTACAATTTTTCAATTGGCAAAATCATTAAATAAACCAAAAGAAGAGCAAGAGTTCTATAAAAAGCGGGCTTTTAACTATCAGAAGCTATTTGATCCATCAACTGGTCTGATGCGTGGGAAGAATAAAGATGGTTCTTGGTCAAAACCTTTTAATCCATTTAAATGGGGAGATGCCTTTACCGAAGGAAATAGCTGGCATTATAGCTGGTCGGTATTTCAAGATATTGAGGGACTCGCTAAATTGATGGGAGGACACGCAGCGATGGAAATAAAGCTTGATTCCGTCTTTAGTCTTCCTCCTGTATTTGACGATTCTTATTATGGATTTCCAATTCATGAAATTAGAGAAATGCAAATTGCCAATATGGGTCAGTATGCACACGGAAATCAACCTATTCAACACATGATTTACCTATATAACCATGTTGGAGCGCCCTGGAAAACGCAATATTGGCTTCGTGAAACCATGAATAGGATGTATTCGCCAAACCCAGACGGCTATTGTGGCGACGAGGATAATGGACAAACATCGGCATGGTATGTATTCACGGCAATGGGATTCTATCCCGTAACGCCTGCAACAGATGAGTACGTACTGGGATCACCCATATTTGATAAGGTGACGATCAGCTTGAATAATGGCAAAAAAGTGCGGATTGAAACGAAAAATAACTCCGATATGAACCGTTATATCCAAAACCTGAAATTTAATAATAAGCACTATAGCAAAAACTATATCAAGCATAGCGAACTTCTCAAAGGGGCAAACCTAAGCTTTGAGATGGGAGCAGAACCTAATAAACAAAGAGGCGTCAGTAAGGGCGATTTGCCGTATTCATTGTCGCTAGAGCGATAGATGGTAAGTGTGAGATATTAGACATTAGATTTTAGACATTAGACATTAGACATTAGATATTACACATTAGACATTAGATATTACACATTAGATATTAGACATTAGATGTTAGACATTAGATATTAGACATTAGACATTAGATATTAGACATTAGAGGTTAGATTTGAGACCTTCGATTTTAGGTGTTAAAATTAGATTCTAGAAATAAAAATACCCCCAAAAAGTGTCTTTTTGGGGGTATTGTAATTTAGCGCCTTTTTATTTACTTGTTGAAAGTGATAATCAAATTTCGCATCAATATTCAAATAATGCTTATTTTGTTTTTCGTCGAAAATCGTACGCCAAACATCTAAATACTAACTACTAACTACTAACTACTAACATCTAATGTCTAATGTCTAATGTCTAACATCTAAACCAGATGTTTATTAGAGATTAAAAATCGTCATCCTCGTCGTCGAAGTCGTCGTATCCTCCACCGATTGCATCGATATCATCCAATTCGAAATCGTCCCCATCGGTATCGAAATCATCAGAATCATCATCTGGACCGTTGAAGTTTAATACTCTTTCTTCAACCATTACATCATTTTCAAATACTTGCATTGTCGCCATTTTCTTAATTATGATATTGTACTTTCTATCTTTTGTATCGTAAAATTATAGAAGAAAATTCAATTCAAAAATATTTTTTTGAAATTATTTCCAACTGTATAATCTTTAACATTTACAAATTTTATTCAACAATTTCACCAATGCTATTCTCCTCAGCCACAATGTCTTTCAGTTGAGGAAGCTCTTTTGTACTTCGCAATCCAAAATGCTGCATAAACTCAAAACTGGTCGCATAAAGGAGCGGTTTACCAATGCTATCCGCTTTGCCGACAATACTGATCATTCCCTTGTCAAGCAAGCGTTGAATTGTGTAATCACAGTTCACCCCACGAATTTGCTCGACCTCCAATTTGGTAATCGGTTGACGATAAGCGATAATCGCTAACGTCTCCAATCCCGCTTGGGACAACTTCCTTTTTTCTTTGTGTAACTGCAGCTGATTTATTGAATCATGATAAATCGCTTTCGTTAAAAACTGATATTGTTCGTTAATATTATGAAGTTCGAAAACTTGATCATCAGCCAGATATTTAAGCTTAATTTTCTCGATAAAGTCTTCGACCTCTTGCTTATTAATCTCTATTGCCATTGCCTCTTGGAGTACTAAACGTATGTCATGAGTACTGATACCTTCGGCGGATGCAAAAATAATGGCTTCAATATTTAATAGAATATCTTTCAATGTGCAGCTATTAATAGTTAATCACTTGTTCTTCCATTTGCGTTGGCAGGTCCCGATACGTGTAGGTCTGTGTACGCAATTGCGGTTCAAAGCCCGCCTCTATAATCGCATCTTGAATAGATTTCGACGTAAATCGATGTGGAGCACCCGCTGCAGAAACCACGTTCTCTTCAATCATGATCGAACCAAAGTCATTTGCACCCGCATGTAAACATAACTGTGCCGTTTGTTTTCCGACCGTCAACCAGGATGCCTGAATGTTTTTTACGTTTGGAAGCATAATGCGGCTTAATGCAATCATGCGAACATATTCGTCGGAAGTAACGTTATTTGTAATACCGCGCAGACGTTTTAATAAGGTCCCATCATCTTGGAAAGGCCAAGGAATAAACGCGATAAAGCCATAGTGATCTGCAGGTTTTTCGGCTTGTACTTCGCGAATCCAAACTAAATGCTCAAAGCGCTCTTCGATGGTTTCGATATGGCCAAACATCATCGTTGCGGAGGTCGGAAGATTGATTTTGTGTGCCGCACGCATCACATCCAGCCATTCCTGCCCACCACACTTACCCTTAGATATCAAACGACGAACACGATCGTTTAGGATCTCGGCTCCAGCACCAGGAAGCGAATCTAAGCCTGCCTCTTTCATCGCTGTCAGCACATCGATATGACTCATGTTCTCTAATTTTGATACGTGCGCAATCTCAGGTGGTCCTAGCGAGTGCAACTTCAAGGTTGGATATAGCTCTTTTAACTGCTTAAACAGATTCGTGTAGAATGACAATCCTAAATCCGGGTGATGTCCACCTTGCAATAACAATTGATCGCCACCATATTTGAATGTTTCTTCAATCTTTTGTTTATAGGTTTCTATATCGGTGATATAGCTCTCATCGTGTCCGGGTCTACGAAAGAAGTTACAAAATTTACAGTTCGCGATGCAAACATTGGTCGTGTTTACATTACGATCGATTTGCCAGGTCACTTTGCCTGAAGGAACTTGAATCTTTCGAAGTTCATTTGCAACAAAAGCAAGATCGGCAGTAGGCGCATGATGATATAAATAAACACCCTCTTCTTTAGAAAGGAATTCAAAATTCAATGCGCGTTCAAGTAAGTTGTTTACATTCATTACTAACAAAGATACGTAGTTTTTTACAAATCAATCACCAAAGAAAACGTCGAGGATACCGAAAAGTATATGTGCATTTTTTTACAAGACATTAACTTTCTCTTAATAAACTAATCGATTCTATTGCTTATATTTAAGACAACACAAAGGAGGTCTCTATGCGCCAGCAAACTATTCACATTGAACGTACTTATCCAATCGCCCTAACTGATTTATGGCAGGCAATCACCAATAAACAATATATGAAAGAGTGGTTCTTTGAGATCCCTAACTTCACAATGGAGGTTGGTGGAGAGTTTGAATTCTACCGACATAACAAACGTGAAGACTCGCTTCATCTCTGTCAAGTTGTGGATGTGATCCCCAATGAGCTTTTTAAATTCACTTGGCGCCACCCCAAACAAAGCAAAGGAACATCGATTATCACCTGGCGTTTAATTCCGCGAGGCGGAGCAACGACCTTACATCTTACACACGAAGGCTTGGAAAACTTTAGCGATGCCGGCGAACAGTTCAGTCAATCGAGATTTGAGAGCGGCTGGAATTATTTGCTAGGGGAGTCCCTTAACAAGTTTATCGATAAACTAACGCTTTCTGACCAATAGTACTGCGTAACCCCCTCACGCTGCTGTACCATCCTGATTGAAAACTAAATGCAAATAATTTGCAGTAGTAGCGCTTTTTCCCTTAATTTAGACTTTTGTAGATTCTAAAAACCTAACATTATAAGCCACAAAAGCTATTTATGAAGAAGATTTTCTCGAGCCTGTACGTGCAAGTTATTCTAGCTATTCTCATTGGTATTCTTATCGGCATCGTATATCCCGACTTTGCGGTGCAAATGAAACCCCTGGGTGATGGATTTATCAAACTCATCAAAATGGTAATCGCGCCTTTAATCTTTAGTTCGATTGTCATTGGGATTGCAGGCATGCAAGATGTCAAGAAAGTTGGGAAAATAGGCTTAACCGCTATTATTTACTTTGAGATCATGACGACAATTGCCTTAATTATAGGCTTGGTTTTCGTGAATTGGATACAACCTGGAACAGGCATGAACATCAATCCTGCCGAACTTGATCCATCCGCTGTTGCGGAATATGTGAGCAAATCGAAGGAACATAAAACCATGATGGATTTCATTATTGGGATAATTCCGGATAATGTGGTGGCCGCAGTCGCCTCCGACAATTTACTACAGGTATTATTGTTTGCTGTCTTGTTTGGTGTGGGGCTTACCAAGATCGGCGATAAAGCCTCAGAACCCGTGCTCAACGTCTTAAATTCTTTTCTAAAAGGGCTTTTTGCCGTTATCAAGATTATTATGTACTTGGCACCAATTGGCGCCATGGGCGCCATGGGATTTACGATTGGTAAATATGGCGTGGAAGCCTTATCCTCATTAGGGATGCTGATGATTAGTTTCTACCTTACCTGTGTTATTTTTATCATTTTTATAATCGGCGCCGTTCTTCATTTCTACGTGAAAGTCAACATTTTTAAGTTTATCAAATACATAAAAGAAGAGATTCTGATTGTACTTGGTACCTCCTCTTCGGAGTCGGCATTGCCGGGGATTATGAAGAAAATGGAAGACGCCGGATGTTCCAAACCGATTGTCGGCTTAGTCATTCCGACGGGTTACTCCTTCAATCTGGATGGAACCTGTATATATTTAACCATGGCGGCGGTATTTATCTCTCAAGCATTGAATATGCATTTAAGCTTAGAGCAGGAAATTACGCTGTTATTGGTATTATTGCTTACTTCAAAAGGAGCTGCAGGAGTCACAGGAAGTGGATTTGTGACGCTCGCAGCGACATTGCCGGTCGTGGGACACATTCCCGTAGAAGCCGTTGGAATTATATTGGGCATCGATCGATTTATGAGTGAAGCCCGAGCCATTACGAATCTGATAGGAAATGCTGCAGCAACTCTTGTTGTAGCGAAATTCGAAAAAGGACTAGACCAAGAATCCTTACATGAAAAATTAGGTTAATTTCCGATGATAATCTAGTCGCAAATCAGTAAGGTTTGTAGGAGTTGCTATGGAGCTTTAGCCTACTTAAGCCCTACCTTAGGCTTACCTTATTCGTTAAAATTCGGAAATATTGGGTTGAGCTATGAAATTGCTTTAAACAATGGAGCATCAAGGCTTATTTGGAAAAACATAAAGGGGTTATACTTGCGTATAACCCCTCATTTATAAAGTTATTTCTTTTTTTTGTTAGCATCGCTGCTATCTTAAAAATAACCTTATTGGTTCTATTATAACGCACTCCTATTTCAAATATTGTATAAATATTATTTTTTTTTAAAAAAAAATTCGAAGGACCGCTATTTAGACTCTTGCAATAATTTTTGCTTAAATTAAACCGTTTAGATTAAACACTGTCTTATAGAGAAATGACGAAAGAACAAATGAAGAAAAACTATTTTAACAGAGCACTTCTGTTATTTAACACTTTCAAGAATCGCAAGCTTACCAACGAGGAGATTGATTTGGCGGAGGATAAAGCGCAGCATTTGGGAGAGAAGAGTAGTGATTTTGGTCTTTTGATTGATATGATCAAAGATACCTTCTCGGGAAAATACAAGATGAATAAGTGGAATATGTCTGTCGTTGTTGCGACGATCATCTATGTTGTTTCCCCCTTAGACGCGATTCCTGACCTAATTCCTGTATTGGGATGGTTAGATGATGCCTCCATTGTTGGCTTTGCCATATCGAAATTAGCCGATGAGATTTTGCGCTACAAGAAATTTAAACGTATGAAGCCGATAGATTTATCGGTAACAGAATAGACGACGATGAAAATGAAGAAAGGGTTGCGAGCGAATCGCAACCCTTTTTTATTTCGAAATATTGTCTCGTCCTGAAATAGCGATACATAAAAAGAATCGTTATGAAAGAAATATC
>JBEBRI010000120.1:0-11682 GCA_040394915.1 Sphingobacterium sp. | reverse complement strand
TAATCGCGATTACGTATTGTTTATCAAAATCAATTGCTGTCGGCATCCCGTCTTTTCCCATCGTTGCCGCAGCAGAAAAAAGACTGTCAAAATCAGCTTGTGATTCTAGCTTATGTACTCCGTTTTTTTCTTCTCCGACGGTATTCTTAACAAAGTAATTCTTTGCTAGAATATAAGGAATAGGCTCCTTGTCAGTATGTGGAAGCGGGTTTGTTGCTATACTATCGGATTGCTTTTGTTGATTTTCTTTCTGGATATTGTTACAAGATGTAACTAGAAAGATTGCTGTTGAAATACTTAGTAATACTGTTTTCATCCTTCAATTCGATTTGATTTTATAGTTGTAAATATAGTTTTTCTAAACTATTCGTTTAAAATGTATGTTTAAATGAAGACAAATGATTTGTTTGGATAGGCAATGATTTATAGATAAATTTGTTTAGACACAAAGCTGTATATTGAACGTTTAACACCTTGGCAGCTTCTTTGAAATTATTGTATACACCTTGTAATTGATTTTAAAATGAAAAATCTGCTTTCCTCATTTCCTATTTTCCTGATGTTCTTGCTTTATATCAACGATCTTAAAGCGCAAGAGGCTGATCATTCTTTGAAAGCTAATGAAGTTCAAATGGAGGAGAATTGTAACAAATTTATAGTTTCAGATGATGATGAAATGTTGCTAGTTGCTCGAATTCGATGTGATTACAGGATAGTAGGTTACAGCGCGCCAAGTCTCAAGTCAAAGCACCTAATACTTTTTAGTGTGTTTACGAAGGATGTTGAGAGTAAAATACAATTACCATTAGGTAACTATTACGGAACTGCAGACCTCGAAGACGGTAGCCTTCATTACGTGAAAACTAGAGGAAATTTTGTGCAAGCGAGATATATCAGTACTGCTGAACAAAAGACAGTATATTTTGAAAAGAAGTATGTGGATTTGAAGCATGACGAATAAGACGTTTCGGATACGGATTAATAATGATTTATATAATATAGAATCTTATGGAATATAGAAAATTAGGAAACAGTGATTTAAACGTGTCGGCGATTACCTTTGGTGCCTGGGCTGCCGGAGGCTGGATGTGGGGGTCTACCGATAGGAATGATGCGATTGCGGCGATTCAAGCGGCATATGATTTGGGTGTAACCTCGATTGATACTGCACCGATCTATGGACAAGGAACCTCGGAAGAAATCGTCGGCGAGGCGATTCGTGGATTATCTAGAGATAAGGTTCAGATCTTAACAAAATTTGGCATGCGATGGGATTTAGATAAGGGCGATTTTGCCTTTCATAGCAAGAATAACAATGGCGATCCGATCGAAATCTATAAATATGCAGGCAAAGAGTCTGTGATTTACGAGTGTGAGCAAAGTTTGAAACGCTTGGGTACTGATTATATTGATTTGTATCAAATCCACTGGCCAGATGTAACAACAGCAATTGATGAAACTTTTGAAGCCGTTTCGAGATTAGTTGAACAAGGCAAGGTACTTCACGTTGGCGTATGCAATTATAATGTTAGTCAAATGGAAGAAGCAGAAAAAACGATCTCTATTGTTTCTAATCAAATTCCATTTAGCATGGTTAATCGTTCGGTTGAAGACGAAACGGTACCTTACTGTATTCATCATGAAAAGTCTGTGTTAGCCTATAGTCCACTAGAACGAGGTTTATTAACCGGAAAAATACATGCGGGATACAGTTTCCAAGAAGGGGACCATCGAGCTAGTTTACCGCATTTCCAGCCTGATTTTATTGAAAAGGCTAATATTTTATTGGAACGAATCAAACCCCTTGCTGATGATAAGAATGCGACATTGAGTCAGCTTGTTTTACGTTGGACAATCGAACGTCCTGGTATTACTGTAGCACTTGCGGGGGCGAGAAATGCTGAGCAAGCGATTTCAAATGCGAAGGCTATCGATCTAAAACTAACAGCTGAAGAAATTGAGTTTGTAAGTGCTGTTGTAGACGCTTTTTAATCACAACTTATTCATGAAAGATACGCAAAGGAGCCATTACGACAAAATGGCTCCTTTGCTTTTGAATACTGATTTCTATTAAAATGCTGTTGTACGACTAACTGATGTCTAAGAGTTTCTGAATTTTATTAGCGTCGGAAAACGTAAAGATTGACTTGCCTTTCAACTGAATTTTATCCCCTTTCTTTAAACTGCCCGGAAAGTCGAACGCAAGCGTTGCTTCATAATCGATTTCAATCTCGGTATAATCGATATGATGATGAAAAGCAATAATCGTCTGTTTTCGTTCAGAAAAATACTCTTTTGCCATTTCTGCTTGTTCTCGAAACGCATCAATACCTTCGAGAGAGTCGGTTGTGACATGATTCTGAATATTTTCAAATACGATATCGTCAGCAAAATCTCTAAGCATTTTAGGGATGTCGAAACGATTGTAACCATCAATATAATTTCGAATAATTTCTTCTCTTGTATTCATAGGCAAACGCAGTCTTCAATGAATTTATAGTCTCTTTTTCAATAAAGATAGGAATAGATTATGAGGTGTAAAATATCTTACCGCAAAACAAAATGCGGATGAATCGAAGGTTTTGCAATAATGAAAGGTTCGTCACATTAAACCTTGAAAAGATTAAACATCACTTGTTGTAAATAAATAATGAACGTATGTTGCTGATTAATAAATATCCCTGAAAACTACCAGAACAAGATGGCAAGAAGTTTTGTAATTTGCCGTTATAAAGGCAAAGACGCTATATTTTGAGCTTGTCTTTTTACTGTATATTTTACCCTATCGCGATATAAACATGAACTACGAAGAATTAGAACAATTATTTTATGCAAATGAGATTGAAGAGTGTATAAAGGAAGGCGAGCGATTGCTGGTAGAAGATCCGAAAGACCTTGATACCTTATTTCTAATGGCGGTAGCTCATCATGATTTAGCTTACCGCGAGGGACATGAAGAGACCTATACTTCTATTCAAGCGTACGTTATTCCATATTTGCAACGAATTTTAGCCATTGATCCTCATAACAATAAAGCACTTTATAATATCTTAAGTTATACATTGGGTAATGAGTATGTTCTTTGGCAGATAGGAAGACCTCAGAAACATATTACGACTGACAATCGAGATGAGTTTGTTTCCTACGCCAAGCGATTGATTGATCAATCTGAATCCGCAGTTTATGGCTTCGATTTTTTAGTGAAAATTTATGAGTCTTTAGGAGAAAATGAACTTCTCCTCGATACAATTGATCGGGGAATTGCTTACTTCAAAAAGGAGTTCATGGACAATAGAGATTTACTGGATAAAAACGTCTCTTATTTCTGGTTGAAGAAGATTTATGTTCTAGACTATACCAAACTCTCGAGTGGCGCTGATCTAGTCAAACTTATCGCTGAACAGATTGAGCGTTATGTGAGCTCCAATGAGCAGAGTTATTTGGATTTAGCGGAAATCGCTTATGAAAATCAGGCGATTGATCTATCGCTGAAGATTATGATGAAGTTAATCGAAGGAGACAACACGGCGACTCATATTCAAGAAGGCCTTGTTAAATGGTATCATCGCTTCGAGGGCTTAATCAATCAGTCTTATAGCAACCCTGACGTTTTGTATTATCAACTAATTATAGAACGTAATTATGCGAATTTGCTAGGAAAAGAAGATGATTTCTACTTTAAACATGCCGGCGCTTTGATGAAGAGTAATCCGAATGATTACGCGAGTTTTCATTTTGCGGGAACCTATTTATACGAACAGGGAGATTGTCTACAAGCAATTGATTTGTTGGAAAATGCGAACAGATTACAACTCAACGCTTGTAGTTGGAGACGAATGGTGGAATCTATATTTCTAGCGCATCAAATGATTGTTACCTCAATCCCTTCATTTCCGGATAAACCTCGAGACTTATATAATGAGGCTGTTAACATCGCTAACTTTATTAACGAGCTCAACGTTGCTGATGAGACAAAATTAGAGTTTCGGGTGATTGAGCTGGCCTTGTACAAACAGTCCTATGATGCATTTCATCGCTACTTTGATCAAGCAGCGTTCGAGAGCGATACCTTGGGAGATAGACACAATATGGCCATGTGCTGCAACAACTATGCGATTGCCCTAGCCGCTTTTAGTCGGTATGCAGAGTCTGCCGAAATTGCCCAAGAAGGTCTTCAATACTCTGAGTTTCCGGAGTTACATCATACGTTAGTTGATTCGCTGATGAAAGGAGAGGACTATGAAGGAGCTAACGTAGCTATTCATAATTTTTTTAGCGTGTATAACGAGGATATGGTTTACTATTACAACTATATTCAGCATAGAGCTTCGCAAATCGTTGTACATGATAAATTAGGATTATCGGAAGATATTAAAGCAGAAGCCGAAGAACTGTTGTTTGAGATTTACGGGCATTATAATGATAATCCTGATATTTCAGACTATGATTTCAGAGACTTTGAATATGCTAAAAACTTAGTTGAGGGGGTGCTTTATAATGTTTATGCCGAAGAATCGGAGGACGTTCGACTTGCCTATTATACTGATTTAGCCAAGCGTTTTCCTGATGAGGCGAACCCGCAGTACAACTTGATGCAAATCCATAATGAAGCAAAGAACTATAAAGAAGTGAATAAGACAGCGCGACTTTATATGGAGAACAAGCGATCATTTCTATTAAATGATTTCGACAAAGCAAAAACGATATACATGATTGTGAAGAGCCACTTCCTATTAGAGCAGTATAGAGAAGGAGCCGCCATGTTTGAGGAATACAATCAATTTGTTGGCTTAGCGTTGGAGCCTACCGAATATTCTTTATGGCTAAGCTATGGGATCCAACTTCAAGATAAATTAAACAATAGAAGCTTAGTTGATCAATACGTTGATCAGTTTCAAGCCATTTATGATCAAGAAGGTTGGGCTTACGACGAACTATCCGAGGAAGTATACTTAGCGAAGGCGCATGCGCAATATCAGGCTGGCGATTTAAAGGAAGCGCATAAAACATTAAATTACGTGTTGTCATTTGATGACCACAGCAGTTTAGCAAAGGAATATAAGAACAGTTGGAAGAAACCAGGTCTATTCTCGAAGTTCTTTTAGGAATAAAAAAGGAAGGCTGTCAACATAGAGTGCCCCCAGAAAGTATCTAATTTTTTGGGGCACTCTAACATAAACAGCCTTCCTTTTTTACTTGGCAAGTTCTCGCTCAAGAATCTCTCTAAGTTTAGGGTCTGAAGGTCTCGGACTATCGGCAGTGATCAAATTACCTCGTTTATCAACTAAAATATATCTTGGAATTCCATCAATTTTGTAAGCTGATGACAATATATTGCCAGGACCTGCATGAAGTTGAATTCCTTTAAGATTTTTTTCTTTCACATAAGCTTCCCATTTATCTTTCTCTTTATCTACGGATATCCCAACGAAAGCCACATCTTTGCCTGCGAATAGTTCATTTAATTTTTCCCAGTGTGGCTCTTCTGCGCGACATGGTCCGCACCAAGTTGCCCACATATCAATTAGGATGACTTTGCCTCTTAAATCTTTTAATCCAATAGTTTTTCCGGCGATATTAGGAAACGTAAAGCTAACTGCAGCGGCACCTGTTTTAGATTCTGCTAGCTTAGATTCCATCACAGCAACCCGGTTTTGTTGCTCTGGAAGCGTAATATATTGCTTATAGGTCTCCTTCGTTGACAGTAAGTCTTCCATTGAACGACTTCTCTCCATTTTTGATACAATAAACTGTCCCTTCAAGATATCTGAAGGAATACTTGCAATCAGGGCCGCCTCGTCGCTCATGTTTTTTCCTTTATTTTTTAACAAAATTAAATTGTTCAAAAAACGATCGCCATAAGGTAATTGGAGCAAGAAATCGTTCATGTAGTCGTTTGGATTGAAGTTTTGGTAATATGGCGTAAATTCATCTTCATCCGGATGCGCCGATCTAGGAAGGAAGTTATATCCGATCGCATAATACGCAAAGTCATAATCAACAATCGTTGCAAATAGTTTGTCGAACACCTTATTTCCGGTTTTAGGGTCTTTCTTCAAATTAGCTAAGTTTTTGGACATCTCTTCAACTTGAGGAAAGAAGTCTACGTAAGTACTTTGTCCGCCTAATCTCGATGATTTCAAATATATATCTGCACTTGCAATATCCCATGCGTTAAGGGCCTTGATCTCTTTGCTATTGCATCGAACAAGTTCATAGCGCTCTCTTCCTAATTTTAGGACAAGGTCTTCATTTCCTCGAAAGTAAAATTTGAAATTTCCTTGTAATCGTACATTCGTCCCGCTTCCAAGCATATAGAAACCCTCGTACTCGGGAGTAAAACGAAAGCCGAAGCGTCCTGCCTCATCAGGTATACTCATCGCAACTTCGACAAGACGGCCGTTTAATACTTTAAATAGAGATACACGCTTAATGTCGTTTTTTTCAACTGTGCCAGTAATATTTGCAGGCTTTATTTGGGCAAATACCAACGTACATAGAAAGAGGTACGCCAGTAGTGAAATGGTCTTTTTCATGAAGTTTTTTCTTTGTTTTAACATTTAATAATTAATCAATCGTCAAGTTTGATTGATCTTCGAAAGTGATTTGCACCGTCTTATCTTTTGTGCTTTTGTACTTGGTAATTAGTTTTTCGTTTTTTGCAATCTTTTCGCTTAAATCGCCGTTAATTGCGCGAACAATTTTCCCTTTCTTATCACTATCGGGAGTTCCAATTTGATCAAGCAATATTAGTTGTCCGCTATTATTCCAGCCGAATAGATAGTTCTGTATTAGAAAATCTTGAGGGTATTTGTCGAGTTTATTCGGACTCATATAAATCTCTCCATCGACTAAATTGATGATGTGGTTGTAGCGACTGATAGTGCGAACACCAATCGAACCATCTGCTCCAGGGTTCCAGTTTTTATTTGCAGCGCTTCCACCCATTAGGCTGATGGGAAAATTTGAGATTGCATCAAGAGGTCCTAACCGCAGTGTTTGTGCATAGCCGGTAAAGGTCGGTGTGACGATGCCTAGACTGCTCGTAGTTGAGGAAACTTCAGATTTGAAACCAGAAACCAATAATTTATGTTTCTTCACATAAGGTCTGAACCCTATTAGGGAGTATCCTGCACCCGTATCAAAAATAAAATCACTAGGAACGGCTGTTTCACCAACGATAGATAAGCTTGCCTTTAAATGGATGACACCAGAAGGAAATGTTATTGGTACCAACTTACCATCTTCAGGGTATTGGAAGTCTCCAAATTCGTAAAGCGATATTTCGCTCTTGTCATAGTCTATTTGGGTAATATACCGCCTTAAAATAGCGTTGCCAAAAATTCCGTCGCTAGATTCATCTGTTCTATTTGGAAAGATAGCGATAGACATGTTTTCCAATTTCAAGTCAGCAATCTCAACGAAATTGCCCTCTGAGACTTTAATTTGCTGGGTACCTCCAACGACTGACGCATTATTTGTCTTATTTGCTAATAATCCGAGGTCACTCGCAATACTTTCGTTTAAAGCCATACCGTCCGCACCAGTGTCAAATAATAGTTTCAATGGCTTCTGATGGCCATTGATGGTTAATTTTAATAGGATAGATCCATTTTTATTTTCAAAAGGAATCTTCGCGATAAGCTTTGGATTTTGAGCTCTTTTTACGCCGTATAGACGATCGAATAGCTCTACCTGCTTAATCCTTCCGTTCTCGTCTAATTGGATCTTAGAGCTGTCTATTTTACCCTTGTCGTCTTTGAATAGTACGATCAGCCTTTTACTGTCTTTTTCTATCGCTTCAATTTGAGTAACAGGGTGTCTATTTAAAATTTGTTGAAGGCAGAACTTTGCCGATTGATCTGTAAATCCCGCTATAGCAAAGCGGTCCGAAAGCGTATGCGTAAGTACAGCCGTATCCTTTCTATCAAAAGCATTTTGAAGGACTTTTAATTGATCCTGCGCATAAATATTGATGTTCGAGATTAAAACACTGATGCATAGCATCATTTTAAAAGCGGATTTTATAGACGGCATTTTTTTGAGAATAGAATCTGGAAGTACGGATACTTCCAGATTATGGTTATTAATAAACATCGGAATAGACAACGTCGACAACTTTACCCATACCTTCAAACGGTTTGAAAGATTCTGTCAATGCGCCCATTAATCCATTGACGCGCCAGAACTCCACTTTGCCTGATGTATCGGGAGAGTTTGCATCATGAGAACCGATAATCAAACTGTAGGCAGCAGGCTCTAAGCGTGGAAGCTGGTTATTAAAGCCAGGGCTTCCAATTGTTAAGCTGCTAGAGAATGTGGCAAATTTGAGTAATGTTATTTTTCTGCCTGTTAAATCTTTTGCAACCTTAAGGAGGTTAGCATCTATATCATATTGATATACTTTATTATCCGTCGCGTAGAACACATAACCATATAAGTTATCAACTGCGAAGTGTTTTGCATTGGAAATATCGGTGAACGTATCTGTAATATCTTTCATCGAGCTTACTGAAAACCCAGCACCGTCAGTGAACGTCATTCTGAGTAAAAAGTATTTGTTTTCGTCTTTCAAAATAGCAATTGCCTGTCCTCCGAATGCGGAGGTTTGACCTAACCAAACTAAATCTTTCTTCAAATCAGAAACGTCAGCAGCCTGTCCTTCAGAAGTAAGCGGGACGGCATTCGCACTTTGCAAGTTGAGCTTCATCAACCGTCGATTGTCCAAATCGAACGTCATCATATTACCGTTGGTATTTCCCATCGGCATGGCAACCATGTCTGAAATTCGATAAGTCTCGCCGGTTAGCGTACTATTGATAGGAACATTGTAATATTTTTGCATGACATAGTACAGCGAATAGATGTTATTGTCTTTGATCGCAAACGATTTTCCGGCAGCAATTCCGAACACTTTATCCGCAGATTTCGGTGAGCCGGCAGCGGTTTCATTCAGGAAATTATACGTCGTTGTATTATATAACATGCCATCCGAAACATTGATTTTGTAGGTATTAATATCAGTATTGATATATAAGTAATTTTTAGCCAATGTCGCTACGACATCCTGATTAGATATACTCGCTAATGAGCGCGGTTTACCCACAAATTCTAAGGGAGAGCCGTCCACCGCATTAGGAATTAGCTTGTTTACATCTCGATATATTATCGGGTAGGAATGCCAATTTTTTGGGTCGTCTTGTACAAAATCTAGACGCGCTTGCCCATCCGTATCGCTTAAGATAAACCATCCATATTTCCCAAATGCGCCAGTAATATTTAAAGTGAAGGCATAGGTCCAGATGTTTCCTGTTTCCTTGTTGTTAATGGTTAAATAACCGGGATAAATCCCCGCGACAAGAAGTGGAACCAGGTCTAAGTCGCGCGTTTTTGATAAGATTTTTTTCTTCTCATTGGAGTTTGGGTTCGAACGGTCAAAAATCACCCATTCGAATGCCAATACCGATTCGTCAACTGGGTTTAGGGAAGATTGCAAGGTTGGTGAAAATTTCAACGAATCGCCAACTTTGATTTCCAAGGTTTCGGGGAGATTTATCAATTGCAAAGAGTCAACATCAACGTAATCATAGTGCCCCAAATCTTTATTACAACTAGAAAAAAGTGTAATTAATGAAAATATAAGGATATATATAGTGTTTTTCATAACGTTTTTAGATTAAGCGGATGGCCCCATCGTAATTTCTTTATTGTTTTCATCAAATTGAGTATTGCCTTCTGCTTTTTGTTTATTCAGCCAATACTTCATATAGCTTGACCAATTCACTATTTGTGATATTTTGGGCATTCTATCTGGATTGTAAAGCATTTCAGGGTCGATCTTCAACACCTCGAGAAGTAATTCAACTTTTCTTCTAGAATATTCTCCAAAAAAGCCAATGAAGGTTGGTTTGCTTGTCGAAGTCGTCCATAAATGTGGTATTGGAAACATGTCATCATAGGACAAAGAGTAGCTAATAATATCTTGCTCTACTTTGCTATTTATCTTAGTTGGAATCCGTGTATCAAAGTATTCGTTCGACTTGAGATCCAATTTGAGATAAACCCGATTTTTTAGCAAATCAGGCGTTCGATGAAGTTTGAGATAAATTGTATCGATGACATGATTTGCTCTAATCATAGGCTGATTGATAAAATCAAAGTGTAAACCTTCTTTCATCGATGATGAATCCGGGATTTCGATATGGATTGGCCGATCTTGATTGGCTACTGACCCAATAATACTGACAGGAATGAAGATGATGCTGTCCTTAATATCCTCTGGGGTTCTTCCTAGGGAAATCACTTTCATTAAGGTGTCTTTTGAAGTGCGATTTATCTTTTCTGTAAAATACAGACTGGATCCGCTGTCTTCAGCGCTGTAAGTCATCAAGCCTTCTTCCTTACAGGCAGATAGAAAGATCAAGGTGAATAAAATATAGATAGGTAAATATTTCATATTGCTTGTTTTAACGTCCGTTTAACTCAACTTGTGGAATCGGTAATTTATAATTGGTTAAAGAAATGGTCGTATTACTTCCATTTGCAGTCATACTCATGATGCTTGTAATTTTGCTACGCTTGTAGTAATACCACAGTTGCCCCTCACCATAGAATTCCTTGCGGTACTCTTTAGTGAGTTCATTCTTTAAATTCGAAGGATTTGTGATATCCGTAATAATATTTCGGTGCTGACGAACCGTATTTAAATACGTTAAACCTTCTGTAGGGTTTTCGGCACATTCAGCAGCAATGTAATACATTTCGGAAATCCGAATCAATGGGATCATATAGCGACTTAAATTGTCTTTGTTAACCAAATCCACATATTTGATATATGTCCGGTAACCGATTCCGGCTGTTGCATAAGGCCACAAATAGGTATAGCGATAGTCGCTCTCGTTGTTCTCATAGACTTTGCTGATCGCATTTGAGGAGCCTGTCGCGAGTAAATCTCCCTCCAATAAATTTCCATCAAATGTATTGAGCTGTATATCGTATAAGTCTGGATTAAAAACGGAGAAGATATTCTCTGAAAAGAACTTTCTATCGGTGTCTTTACCGGAGATCGTTATGTCCGCATGTTTTACCCATGGAAAGGCATCTTGCAGCGCGATCACTTCTTTGGCAGCTTGATAGGCTTTTCCTTTTTCGTTCGCCCATTGATAGACACGAGCTTTCAATGCTTTGGCAGCATAGAGATTAAAGCGATTATTATTTAAATTGTCAAGACCTGTTTTCCCAATGATGGGGTCTTTGGCCATTAACCTTTCAGCCTCGGCAATATCTTCTAAGATGTAGCTGATAACCATTTCAGCGCTGGAAAAAGGCTGAATATCCGTAGATAAAGTACGATAATAGGGGATAGCTTCTTCCGTTTTTGTGGTTTCGTCGTAATAATTACCGAACATGCGTAATAAATCGAAATGCAAAAATGCACGTATACCAATGGCTTCTCCGATGTATTGATCTTTTTGCTCTTGGGTTAAACCATTGTTTACAGTGGGAAGGATTTTTATAAAATCATTGATATTACCGATCGTAACATACATGTCTGTCCAAATGGCAGCAAGTCCATCTTGAACTTGCTTCTCATTATAGCTGTAATTGCTGTAGTAGTAATAGGGATTCTTGTCAGAGCCTATTCGGTAGCGTTGAGCCATAACGTCAAGTACCGTCATACTC
>JBEBRI010000119.1:0-11714 GCA_040394915.1 Sphingobacterium sp. | reverse complement strand
CTCAAGATATGATTGTTGTAGAACAAGATTGTAACGGTTTACGTGGTATCTACACGACAGCATTAAAGGATAACGATGATATCGTTGAACCATTATATGATCGTATTTTAGGTCGTACACCATTAAATGATGTTATTGATCCAGTTACAAATGAATTGATCGTTGCTGCAAATGAAGATATCACAGAAGAAATTGCTGAAGCTATCGAAAATGCAGGTATTGAAGGCGTTGAAATTCGTTCGGTATTAACATGTGAATCAAAACGCGGTGTATGTGCTTGTTGTTACGGACGTAACTTAGCATCTGGTAAACGTGTTCAATTAGGTGAAGCTGTCGGTGTAATTGCAGCGCAATCTATCGGTGAGCCAGGTACACAGTTAACACTTCGTACGTTCCACGTCGGTGGTACGGCGTCGAACATCGCTGCTGAATCTTCTGTGATCGCTAGATATGACGGACGTATCGAATTTGAAAACGTTCGAACGGTTGAAAAAGAAGGTGAAGATGGTCCTTACCAAGTAGTGTTAGGTCGTTCCGGTGAGATCAAAGTTGTTAATGATGATAATAAAGTTCTTTACCAACAGATCATCCCTTACGGTTCAAATTTATATGTAAAAGAAGGAGATAAAGTAGAAAAAGGTACTAAACTAGTTGATTGGGATCCTTATAATGCGGTGATTATCTCGGAATTTGCAGGTAAGGTTGAATTTGATGCGATTATCGAAGGCGTTACTTTCCGTGAAGAATCTGATGAACAAACAGGTCACAAAGAGAAAGTAATTATCGAAACTCGTGATAAAACGAAAAACCCGACTATTAAGGTATTGGATAACAAAGGCGAAATTATTCGTTCTTACAATATTCCAGTAGGTGCACACGTATCGGTTTCAGATGGACAGAAAGTTAAAGAAGGTGCGGTATTAGTTAAGATTCCTCGTTCGACAGGTAAGACCCGAGATATTACGGGTGGTCTTCCTCGTGTAACAGAGTTATTCGAGGCTCGTAATCCTTCCAACCCTGCTGTTGTGACTGAAATTGATGGTGTAGTTTCATTGGGTGGTGTTAAGCGTGGTAACCGTGAGATTTCAATTGAATCTCGTGACGGTCAAGTGAAAAAATACTTGGTTCCACTTTCTAAGCACATCTTAGTACAAGATAACGACTTTATTAAAGCAGGTATGCCTTTATCTGACGGTCAGATTTCTCCTTCAGATATCTTATCAATCAAGGGTCCTGCGGCAGTACAAGAATACATTGTAAATGGTATCCAAGAGGTTTACCGCCTACAAGGGGTAAAAATCAACGATAAACACTTTGAAACAATCGTTCACCAAATGATGCAGAAAGTGAATATCGAGGATCCAGGAGATACTCGTTTCTTAGAGAAAGAAGCCGTAAATAAATGGGATTTCATGGAAGAAAACGATTCATTGTACGACAAAAAAGTCGTTGTTGAAGCGGGTGATTCGACTACTTTACGTCCAGGCCAGATTGTTACATTACGTAAATTACGTGAAGAAAACTCGATATTAAGACGTCAAGACATGAAGTTAGTGGAAGTACGCGATGCTATTCCGGCTACTTCAAGTCCATTACTACAAGGTATTACTAGAGCGTCCCTAGGTACTAAATCATTCATCTCTGCAGCTTCCTTCCAGGAAACTACAAAAGTATTGAATGAGGCGGCGATCGCAGGTAAACGCGATAACTTGTTAGGCTTGAAAGAAAACGTAATTGTGGGTCACTTGATTCCTTCAGGTACTGGTTTACGTAAGTACAGCAATATCATTGTTGGTTCTCGTGAAGAATACGATCAGTTATTAGCTTCTAAAGAAGAAGACTAGTTATTAAGGTCAACCTGCCTTTTAGGCATGGATATAAAATGGTCTGGATTCCGTTGGAGTCCAGACCATTTTTTTGCTTGTTAAAACACAATATTTATCAATTTTATTGAACAATATGTGTTTAATATGTATTTAATGTTAAGTAGATTTGATTTAAAGCAGAAGGAGTTTACAGATTTTATGAATATGGAGATGATTACAGATCAATTTATTTTTGACTGGAATGATTTGTTCAAAGCGCTTTTATCGCTTGGAGCAGGAGTTTTATTAGGATTTGAACGGGAGTGGAAAGATAAATCGGCGGGATTTAAAACCATATCGATTATTTGTCTGGGCAGTACCTTATTTTCTATTCTGTCGATGAAGCTAGGATCAGGGGAGTCGGAAGATGCCACGCGAATTGCCTCCTATGTAGTTTCAGGGATTGGATTTCTGGGCGCTGGAGTGATTTTTAAGGACGGTGTTAATGTTAATGGCTTAACGACTGCGAGTATTATCTGGATGTCTGCAGCGGTAGGAATGGCAATTGGTTTTGGCATGTTTATCACCGCAATTATATTCTTGGGAGCTTGTTTCTCGATTATTATTTCTGGACCGATTCTAAATCGGTATGTATTAAGGAATTTGGTAAAGGTGGTAACCGTTAAATTTGATAGTCATCAATTATCAGGAAAAGAAGATTTTATAGAAGATATTCGTCCGTTGACCAAGCAATTGAAGATCAAGAATCAGACGTTGAACAAGGAAGGTTTGGTACTCGTTCTCGAGGTCCTAATCGATAAGGGGAATATACGAAGTTTCGAAAATAGAATCATGGCTCATCATTCTATTTCCGAAGTCTCCTTGTAAGGTTTTTAGGCTTTAGCCCAGCCTAAAACTTTACTGCAATTTTCACTTATTTCTTGCAGGTTATAGTGTCCGTCTTGTTGTTTAAACAATTTGGAGCCCATACCCACCGAAGTAACGCCTGCGGCGAACCAATTTTTGATATTATGCTCCTCGACATCCACACCACCCGTCGGCATAAACTTCATAGTCGGGAACAAAGGTTTAATTCCTTTTAAAAACGATGGACCAAGTGTTTCGCCAGGGAATAGCTTGACGAAGCCACAACCGGCAAACATCGCATTGGCAATTTCGGTAGGCGTCATACAGCCTGGAATCCAAAGACAGTTACTTTTCTGGGCTGTTTCCGCAAGTTCAGCAACAAAGATTGGGCTCACTAAAAACGCTGCACCCATTGCCAGAAAGCTTTCGGCAGCTTCCGAACTGAGGATTGTGCCAATTCCCAAAGTCAATTCGGGCATAGCAAGCTTTTTATACTCTACCAAAGCCTGGAAATTTACTTGTGCATTCTTTCCCCGATTAACAAATTCAAAAACACGGATCCCGCCGTCGTAACAAGCCTTTACCACCTGTTTACAGACTTCAACATCATCATGGTAAAATACCGGTATAACCGGATGAGCTTTAATTTTCTCTATGATTTGATCGATTTGCATCTTCTTAATATTTTCCATTTCCAAAATCGCCCTCAACGAATAATTTCTCATAACCCGCCCCGGTTGCGATATTAATAATTGCTTGAGCATCCCTGGTCTTGCGTAGCGCATGAATGAGTCCCGCCATAAATGCATCACCTGAACCAATACGATCAACAATATCATTCGTTTCGTAGGTTGTCGATACGGTATTTTCTGTTTTTGAATGGTAGGTGCCAAAAAATAAATTATGGGATGGATTATCCATAAAGCGAAACGTATTCGCAATATGTTCCACTTGCGGGAATTTTGCGAACAATGCCGCAGCCGAGCTGTTCGCCGCTTCTACTAAATCAGATTTCGATGTGTGCCGGCCTAAAGTTTCCGGCACTGCAATTCCTACCATGCTGTTCGCAGCCCAGATATTACCCATGATGACATGGCAATAGCTCAATAGTTCAGGCATGATTTCCAATGGGGACTTTCCGTATTGCCAAAGGCGGTTTCTATAATTCAAGTCAACTGAAATATAAATTTCACGGTTTTTTGCTTCTTGCAGAACCAAGCGCATAAGATCTGCCATTTCTTGATTCAAAGCGGGCGTGAGCGCTGTCCAATGTAACCAATCCACATCCCTGAATAACTGATCAAAATCGAAATCCGCTGCTTGTAATTGAGAAAAGCTAGAGTATTTCCGATCGTATATGACTTCTCCTTTTGTCAATCCATTCGCTGACAACAAGAAATAAGAACCAATCCGATCCCCAACCTGGAGGCATTTTGAGGTATCCACCTGATGCTGATTTAAGACAGCTAAAATTTCCTCGCTAAGCTTATTTGCAGGGAAGGCACTTGCATACTGCACGGCTGTACCCATCTCTCCTAATGAACAAGCAACATTTGCTTCAGATCCTCCGGGATAAATCCTCAATAAGTTTTCTTGACGCCCAAAGAAACTATCTCCAACACTCTGTTGTCTGATTAGTATTTCTCCAAATGATAAAACGTGTGGCATAGGTTATTAAATAATGCAATATAGTGGTTTTAAATCGCTTCTCAAGGAATATCTTCGCAAACGATTACGTAATAAATGTCTTCAAAATGCGTAGAATTTATCGATAAATTGTTTATCATTGAAAGAATTAATCAGACCATAAACTATGAGTATTCTAGATAAATTTTCTCTGAAAGATAAGGTAATTGTTATAACCGGTGGCACCGGCATCTTGGGTAAATCGTTTGTCCGCGCGGTTGCTGAAGCCGGCGCCAAAGTATGTATCATCGGGCGTAATCAGGAGAAGATCGACGAACGAGTGGAACAAGCAAAATCATTAGGAGCAGAAGCTATAGGGGTAATTGCTGACGTGATGAATGAGCAATCTGTACACGAAGCGAAAGCATCAATCCTAAAGGCATTTGGAACAATTGACGGATTGATTAATGCCGTAGGGGGAAATATACCCGGCGCAACGATCGGAGATGATCAAAATATATTCGATAATAAGATTCAGGATACAATCAAAGCCATTGAACTTAACTTGTATGGTACGATCATTCCCACGATGATTTTAGGACAAGTGATTGCAGAAAAAGGCGTAGGGGCCATTATCAATATTTCTTCCCTTGCCGCTAGCCGTCCATTAACTCGCGTACTGGGATACACCGTTGCAAAACACGGAATCGATGGATTTACGAAATGGATGTCAACGGAATTAGCACTTCGGTATGGGGATAAAGTACGGGTCAATGCAATTGCCCCTGGGGTATTTTTGACAGAACAAAATAGAACATTATTAACTAACCCTGATGGTACTTATAGCCCGAGAGCACAGAAGTTCATCAATGGTACACCTTACCAACGTTTAGGCGACCCCAGCGAATTAGAAGGAACCTTGGTCTATCTACTTAGTGAGGCCTCAGCATTCGTCTCCGGAGAGACCGTATTTGTTGACGGTGGATTTAATTCTTGGTGTGGCGTATAATATAAAGATCGGTATGCAATTTTTAGAACAAACATGGAGATGGTATGGCCCGAATGATTCGGTGTCCTTACAAGACGTTAAACAAGCTGGAGCAACCGGTGTTGTTTCAGCGCTACATCATATAGCGCATGGCGAAGTTTGGCCGTTAGAAGATATTAAAGAAAGAAAACGAATTATCGAAGAAGCAGGGTTAACCTGGTCGGTTGTCGAAAGCGTACCTGTTCATGAGGCGATCAAAACGGGCGCGCCCAACAGAGATGAGTATCTTGAGCGTTATAAGCAATCCCTGAAAAATCTAGCCTCTTGTGGTATCAAGACCGTATGCTATAACTTTATGCCGGTATTAGATTGGACGCGCACGCAGCTAGACTTAACCATGAAAGACGGTTCTAAGGCCCTGTATTTCGATTGGATTGATCTGGCTATCTTCGATATTTATATATTAAAGCGTCAGGATGCTAAAAATGATTATCCAAGCAATGTTCAAGAACAAGCGGAAAGTAAATTTCAAAGCTTGGATCAAGATGCGTTAAGGGAATTGGAGAGAGTCGTTCTGATGGGTATCCCCGGAGAGAGCGATATTACGTTAGATTCACTGCAAAACAGTATTTCGGTCTATGCTGAAATCGGTTTTGATGGCTTACGTAAAAATCTTCTCTACTTCTTAAACAGCATTGCAGAGGTGTGTGAAGAGAACGGTGTCTTAATGACGATCCACCCGGACGATCCGCCTTATCCGATATTGGGTTTACCTCGTATTGTGAGTAATGCCGAAGACTTAAATTATATTATAACCGCGCAATCGAAGGCATTTAATGGCATCTGCTTTTGTACAGGTTCACTGGGGGCCGGACCCAAGAACGATCTTCCGGCAATCTTCGATTTAGTGAAACATCGAGTAAATTTTGTTCACCTGCGAAACGTAAAACGGGATGCGATTGGCAGCTTCTATGAAGCCGATCATTTAGACGGTGATGTCGATATGTTTAAAGTGATGGAAGCCTTAGTTGCAGAGAATCAAAAGAGAAAGCAGGCAATTCCATTCCGCCCAGATCATGGCCATCAAATGTTAGATGATTTGAATAAGGTCACCAATCCCGGGTATTCGGCGATTGGTCGTTTGAGAGGATTGGCGGAGCTCCGTGGTTTAGAGCTTGGCATCATTCGTTCGAATAGCAAATAATTAACCTTTAACACATAGTGGACGAAAGTCTGAAAGGGTATTGACGTTTGTTCAATACCCTTTTTTAATCGCGTCAAGTGTATCATGCTGATCCGCCAGGTTAGAATCCAAGGTTGTTTTCTCGCAAAGGGTTGAAGTACGAAGGAGCTTCGAAGAACTTGTACAGAAGTCTATTGTTTACTGTAAAAAAAATGAGCCCCTTTGCAGGAGCTCATGTGATATCTTGTGTCTAGACTAGTATAGCTATCGCAAGTCAACGACTTCGAATCCTGGATAGTTTACTTTTTGGAATTGAAACATTTGAGGAGCAATTGGATTATTAACATACAAGGTATTAATCGTATAGGTATAACGTGATCCGGATTTATCAAAAATGGTAACATCGTGGATGTGATTATTCTTATTTACCCGCAGTTTAATCTTAAAGTAGTTTCTTTTGGTGTCGATTGGAGACAACTCGACTACCTTTAATTTTCCAGCGCTCGCTACGTTTTCATCATCCATACTGATGTATTTAAAGCCAGTTTTATAGAACGTGAAGATGTTGTTTGGACCTATAGACTCATTACTATGATCAGCATCTGACACTTGAACTTCTTTATCTTCTTTCAAAACAGACCAGGTTGATTTGCCATCAGATATCAATTCTTGCGCTGGCAACACGATTTTATATTGCTGCGCCGGCTTGTTTAAAAACATCTCGCCTTTGTCGGTGTAGCTTTCGCCTTTGGCTTGTACCGCTTTAAACGTGAAGTTTGACTGAATAGTTTTATAGCTATCGTATTTTTTGGACACTTCATCCAAAAGGGATTTTGCATAGCGATCCTGTGCAACGGCACTACTCATCGAGAACAATGCCAATAATAAATAAACAACTCTCATCATCTTTAATTCTCTTTTCTTAATGTTTCCAAAAATTGTTCTAACGAATAATCATCGGGATAAAGCACCTCCCGTGCTTTACTTCCTTCAAATGGACCTACAATACCTGCAGCTTCCAATTGATCAATAATTCGTCCAGCGCGGTTGTAACCTAATTTTAATTTCCGCTGTATTAAAGATGTTGATCCTTGTTGATGCATAACGATTAATCGTGCAGCTTCTTCGAACAGCTGATCGCGATCAGAAGGGTCGAAGTCTGGAATCCCCTCACTGTCACCGTTCGGATCAATATATTCCGGTAGGTAATGTGCTGAAGGATATCCGCGTTGCGATCCGATAAATTCAGAAACTTCATCAACCTCTGGCGTATCCACAAACGCACATTGGATACGGATTAAGTCTGATCCGGTTGCTAATAGCATATCTCCACGTCCAATCAATTGATCTGCACCGCCACTATCTAGAATGGTGCGTGAATCGATTTTCGACAAAACGCGGAAGGCTAGACGTGCTGGGAAGTTCGCTTTAATCGTACCAGTAATAATGTTCACAGACGGTCTTTGCGTCGCAATGACCAAGTGAATTCCTACCGCACGTGCTAACTGTGCTAATCGAGCAATCGGTGTTTCTACCTCTTTACCTGCCGTCATCATCAAATCGGCAAACTCATCAATAACAAGAACTATAAATGGTAAGAATCGATGACCCTCCTCAGGGTTTAATCGGCGATTGATAAATTTTGCATTATATTCCTTTAAATTCCTTACTTGTGCATTTTTTAACAAATCATAACGTTGATCCATTTCAATACACAATGAATTTAAAGTGTTGATCACTTTCTTGGTGTCGGTAATAATCGCATCATCCTCGTTTGGAAGCTTCGCTAAAAAATGTCTTTCTATTTTCTTGAATAGCGAAAGTTCGACTTTCTTGGGATCGACTAACACGAATTTTAATTCAGCGGGGTGCTTTTTAAACAGTAGAGATGTTAAAATTGCATTGATACCGACTGATTTACCCTGTCCGGTTGCCCCAGCCACCAGTAAGTGTGGCATTTTTGCCAAATCGGCAATATAAACCTCATTGGAAATAGTTTTACCTAGCGCAATAGGTAAATCCATATCTGTCTTTTGAAATTTCTCTGTAGCGAGTATTGAACGCATAGACACCATCTCAGGACTGCTATTTGGAACCTCAATACCAATTGTTCCTTTTCCTGGCATTGGCGCGATAATACGAATTCCCAAAGCGGCTAAGCTTAAGGCGATATCATCTTCCAAGTTTTTGATTTTAGAAATACGAACTCCCGGTTTTGGGATAATTTCATAAAGCGTGACTGTAGGACCGATCGTCGCTTTGATATGTTCGATTTCAATACTATAATTTCTTAAGGTCTCAACAATTTTGTTTTTGTTGGCCTCTAACTCTTGCTGATTGATGGTGATTTTTCCGGTGCCATAATCTTTTAATAAATCGAGCGTAGGATATCGATAGCCGGATAAATCAAGTTTTGGGTCGTATTCGCCGAATTTCTCTACTAGATCATTTGCGGAGATCGGTTTCTCTTCCACTACCTTGGCAACGGTTAAGTTTGGACTCACAACCGACTCTTCATCCGCCTCCTCAAAATCAGGCTCTTCGATACTGAATGCAATTTCATCCGTCTTTTCTGGCGTAGTTACTGGCGCAGACTTCACCGTGTTAACCGATAAAGGAAGCGAAATAGTTAAGTCTTCGGGTTCTTCTACTTCTTCTTTTTGCACAGGACGAGGTCGTGGCTCGACCTCTTCAACAGGGTGCGTATAGGTATGAGTTGCGACCTCGTTGGCTTTCGGTTTATTCAAGGTGTTGCTGTGGCTGACGAATTGCTCATCGATCAATTCTTCATCCTCTTCGTCTTCATCGTCTTCCAGAGCATTGTTTCCTTGGAACGATAGTTTCAAGTCTAGATTGTAAACTAAGACTAGCGCGGTTAATAGGATAAAGATGAGGAGTCCTGCGGTTCCGACAACACCAATTTGCGACTTGAGGATTTGATTTGTCCAAAAGCCAAATTTACCTTCGAGAATATGTGGCGTATCATAGATAAAGTCTTGAATGAAACCAAAAGTTACCGAAAGAAAAAGTATAGATACTGCACAATACAGTAAGGTTTTCCATACCGGAAGGATTGATTTTTTATACAGGAATTTATAGCCGATTACGAAAAGTACGACGATAAAAAGGAAAGATGCGGCACCAAACCATTCATAGATAAATTGGTTGGCAAGTAAGGCTCCGAACTTGCCTAGCTTGTTCTCGACAAGGGGAATCTCTGTGTTTTCATCCTGTAGTTCCTCCGCAGTGTTCAAGAGCGTACTCCAGCCACCATTGGTCGCTGCAATGTAACTCTGATCTGCTTTCCAAGTGAATAAATATGAAATAAAGGCCACTGCGAAAAGTCCGGCTAATAACAACAGAAATAATCCTAGGATTTTCAACGCTTTACGTTGACCCTCAGAAAAGTTAATTTGGTCGAATGATTTGCGTGTGCTTCTTTTTTGGTAGGATAAAGTAGTATTCTTAGCCTTCTTTGTCCCTGTCGATCCACTACCGTTTTTAAATGTATTTAATTTAGCCATGTAAATGACGCTATTTTTCTTCTACAAACTTAAAAAAAAATGAGAGAATTGTTCGCTTTGATTGATTTGATTTATCTATCCTTGTAGCAATAAGCTTTCCAAACTCGTTAGTAAGGATAAATAATAATTGTTTTTTGTTGCTATGAATATTCTGAGAAGCCTCAAACATATATATGCCGTTTTTTTCAGCGCGCTATTTTTTATGAGCTGTCAAAAAGATGATCTGTCCGTTAGGCCCCAAGAAAACCCTACGACATTTTCTGGTGCTGCTGCCTATAATGCTATTTACGGGAGCCTTGGGCTAGATTTTAAAGTCGATGATAAGGTTCTGAACACCAGCGAATATTTTGATTTAGGAAGTTTTGTTAGGCATAAAAGTGTGTTTCCTGGCGAGCGTAGTATATCCCTATTTAATCGAGAGAAGAATACGGAGATATTTCGTGCAGGGCAACAATTCGCTGCCAGTAAAGTATATTCCTTATTCTTCTATGGACGTGATAAGATTGGGATGAAGGTCGTCGAGGACCATCTAATTATACCTTCAGCGGGAAAAGTGAAGGTTCGCTTCGCGAATTTCGGAAACAATTTGAGCAAAGACTTAAAGATCCTTAAAGGACAATCGAGTACCTTAGGCGATCGAACTTTAGCCGTAAACGAGGTGAGCGATTTCCATGAATTCAATTCGAGCGAACTACGTTTTCAATTCTCCAATAAAGCGGATATCTCTTTTGTCGGGATTTCCTTTGTCCCTGAAGATCGAGCAGTTTATACCGTGTTTTTAGTACCTAGAATCGTTAGCAAGCAAGCTGAACTGCAAGAGGTTGACTATGAAGTCAAGGTAATTAAGCACAATGAACGTTAAAAATAAGAAGGGCCAATCATCGATTGGCCCTTCTTATTTTTAGGATGCTGTTTATCCAACAGTAACTAAATAATAGTTTTTCTTTCCGCGTTGGATAATCAAGTACTTATCGTGAATCAAGTTTGCGGTATTGATTGTTTGTTCAATATCGGTTAGTTTTTCTCTGTTTAGAGAAACGCCTCCTCCTTGTAGCATTTTACGCGCTTCACCTTTGGATGGGAATACTGCCGTATCAACTGCTAATAAGTCTAGAACGTTGATACCGGCTGCCAACTTCTCTTTCGATAAGTTGAATTGAGGTACTCCATCAAAAACTTCTAATACTGCATCGTGTTCTAAATCGGCAAGGAAATCTAATGATCCGTTTCCGAATAAGAACTCGGAAGTCTTTACTGCGGTTTCATAATCCTTCGCAGAGTGCGTTCTGATTGTGATATCTTTCGCTAATGCCTTTTGAACTACACGTAGGTGTGGGGCAGTCTCATGTTCGGCAATAATCGCATCGATTTCTTCTTTCGGAAGCAACGTGAAGATTTTAATCCAATTCTTAGCGTCATCATCCGAAGTGTTCAACCAGAACTGATAGAACTTATACGGAGAAGTCTTTTTCGCATCCAACCATACCGCTCCGGACTCTGTTTTTCCGAATTTCTGACCGTCTGCTTTTTTGATTAATTGTGTGGTCAATGCAAAGGCTGTTCCTTGATCCTGACGACGGATCATTTCACTTCCAGTAACAATGTTTCCCCATTGATCGGAGCCACCCATTTGAATTTTACAATTGTGATGTTTCCATAGATAATAGAAATCATAACCTTGAATTAATTGATAGGTAAATTCGGTAAACGATAGACCATTG
>JBEBRI010000118.1:0-11796 GCA_040394915.1 Sphingobacterium sp. | reverse complement strand
TTCACGAAGTTATGAGTATCACGTTCATTTCGTCAAAGACCCTTTCCTACATCATCAGTCTTGGTTGTTGCGCGACTTCCCAAACATCGAAAAGATGAATATCGCTGCAAAAGACTTGTTAGGAAGACAGGACTTTAGCTGTTTTAGCAAGTCTAACACGCAGGTATTTACTAATATCTGTCATATTACCCATGCTGAATGGCAAGCAACAAACAATCATCTTGTCTTCCATATTACAGCCGATCGTTTTCTTCGCAACATGGTGCGAGCAATCGTCGGCACGCTAATGGAAGTCGGGATGGGCAAAAAGCCAGTAGACCATGTAAAATCGGTCATCGCAAGTCGAAGCCGGTCTATGGCAGGCAGCTCAGTTCCGGCCTGTGGCTTATATTTAACAAAAGTTTTGTATCCTTATATAGATTAATTACATCAACTTGGAAAAAGAATCAATCTCCGGAAAAGCATATGATAGTAAGTTACTTGGACGTTTAGCCAAATACATCCGCCCATACCGTACTATTTTCTGGGTTTCAGTCATCCTGACCATCTTACTGGCCGCTGTAGCACCAGCATTGCCGCTATTGATTGAATATACCTTAGATCATTATATCTTATCCGGATCGGGTAAAGGACTTACGCAAATGTTGTTACTAATGTTAGCATTATTGGTTGCGCAGACGCTCATCCGATATTTTCACACATTAATGACAAACAGCCTAGGGCAGTCTGTAATCCGAGATATAAGGATCCAAGTTTTTAACCATATCACCAATCTACGCCTTAAATTTTTCGATAACACGCCTATTGGACGGTTAATTACTCGAACAATCTCTGACTTAGAAACTATAGCAAATATCTTTTCCGAAGGACTTATACAGATTATTGGCGATCTCTTGCAATTAATCGTCATCCTCGGTGTCATGTTCTATACGGATTGGAAATTGACGCTCGTAATTTTAGTTCCAATGCCTTTGATGATTGCAGCGACCTATATTTTTAAGGAGGCAATGAAGTCTGCGTTCCAAAGTGTACGATTATGGGTTTCTAATCTAAACACCTTTCTTCAAGAACATATTACTGGAATGGCCGTCATTCAATATTTTGCGCGGGAAGAGCAGGAAATGCGGAAATTTAAAGAAATTAATAAGGAACACCGAAATGCTCATATTCGCGCAAACTGGTATTTCTCTATATTTTTCCCTGTATTAGAGATTATTATCGCAGTTGCTACGGGTTTACTCGTATGGTACGGATCAAAACAAATCTTAGCAGATGTTATTTCTCCAGGTGTTGTGGTCGCGTTTATAATGTACATCAACATGATTTTCCGCCCTATTCGAGAACTAATTGATAAATTCAACACCCTGCAAATGGGGATGGTTTCTGCGGAGCGCATTTTTGATGTGCTAGACACAGATGAATTTACTCCAAACCAGGGTGATTATAAACCAGAACATGTTGCTGGTGCTATCGAATTCAAAAACGTTTGGTTTGCCTACAACGATGAAAAATGGGTATTAAAGGATGTGAGTTTTTCGGTCAAACCAGGAGAAACACTCGCCCTTGTAGGAGCAACAGGGGCTGGTAAATCATCTGTAATCAATATACTGAGCCGTTTTTATGAAATTCAGAAAGGCGAAATATTATTGGATGGGGTTGATATCCGCAAATACGACTTGACGTACTTGCGACAAACCATAGCGACAGTACTTCAAGATGTTTTCCTATTCTCAGATACAGTATCGAATAATATTCGATTAAACAATCCGAATATTTCGATGGATAGTATCATCGATGCATCCAAAAAAGTTGGAGCGTACGACTTTATTATGCGCCTTCCGGGCAAATTTGAATATCAAGTACAGGAACGTGGTTCGACGCTCTCGGCAGGGCAAGCGCAACTAATATCTTTTATTCGTGCGTTAGTGCATGACCCTAAAATTCTAATCCTCGATGAAGCGACATCTTCAATCGATACAGAAACGGAAATGATGATTCAACATGCAATCGATACCATGATGGATGGAAGAACTTCGATTGTTATCGCGCATCGCTTGTCTACCATTCAAAAAGCCGATAAAATTATCGTGCTGGATAAAGGCGAAATCATGGAAATGGGAAGTCATCATGAACTGCTTGAGCTTGATGGTCACTATAGAAAACTATACGAATTACAGTTTAACTCGGCGGGTATTTAACACGAGACCTATCGATCGAAATTTGGATATAAGACTGAGGTTGCATCTATTCCTTACAAAACGAAGCTGGGTGAATTTAAAATCACTTCAAGAAAGCACCTATTTGTTCTTCAGTTTATGCTAGCATATTCACGATAAAATAATCATAGAAAAAGGGGCTATATTATAGCCCCTTTCATATATGCTCAAATTGAAACAATAGGCGAAACGCACTAATATTTCAAACCTTTGACTTCAAAAGATTAATTCAATCCTCTTTTCACCATTAAGTGAACTGGATTCGGATCAGCGCCACGGAACTTGCGGTACATCTCTGCAGGATTTCCTGTTCCACCTTTTTCAAGAATGTTTGAACGGAATGAAGCGGCAGTCGCTTGATCATATAAGCCTTTTTCTTTGAATGCAGCAAAAGCATCTGCGTCTAAGACTTCCGACCAAATATAGCTGTAATACCCAGCAGAATAGCCTCCAGAGAAGATATGTTGAAAATAAGTGCTTCTATAACGTGGAATAATCGCATCGATTAATCCTATTTTAGACATAGCCGCTTTTTCAAAATCATTTGCTTTCGCAGTGATCGGACTTGTTGAAGCATGGTAATTCATATCTAAAATCGAAGCAGCAAGATATTCAACTGTTGCAAAACCTTGATCGAATGTACCTGCCTTCTGCATTTTCTCAATCAAAGCATCAGGGATAGCCTCTTTTGTTTGGTAATGTTTTGCATAGGACTTCAATACTTCAGGATCACCGGCCCAATTTTCCATTATTTGAGATGGCAGCTCAACAAAATCACGTGGTACAGAAGTTCCCGCTAGGCTTCTATATTTTACATTCGAGAATAAACCATGTAATGCATGCCCAAATTCGTGGAATAATGTTGTCGCTTCATCGAAAGTTAACAGAGCTGGGTTATCGCCTACTGGTTTAGTGAAATTGCAAACAATAGAAATTACTGGAGCAACACGCTTTCCATCTTTTCTACTTTGGCTTCTATAGGAGGTCATCCATGCACCAGAACGCTTTGACTCACGCGGGAAGAAATCCGCATAAAGTAAACCTAAGTGAGAACCATCTTTATCACGAACCTCATAAACTTCCACTTCTGGATGATAAACGGGTACATTGTTTAAAGCAACAAAGCTAATGCCCCATAATTTCTTAGCTGTTTCAAAAGCCCCTTCGCGAACTGCAGGTAAGCTAAAGTATGGTTTTATTTCTTCTTCATTCAAAGCGTATCTTGCTTTACGAATCTTTTCTTGGTAATAACGCCAATCGTAAGGAGCGACAGTAAATGTGTCCTTCGCTGCTTTTATTTCCTTTTGAATGTCCGCTGCTTCCACTTTTGCTTTAGCGATTGCTGGCGCCCAAATTTTATTCAACAGATTGTTCACATTCGTTGGATTCTCGGCCATCGACTCTTCCAAAACATAGGCCGCGTGTGACGCATACCCTAACAGCTTCGCTTTCTCTAAACGTAAGTTTGCGATCTTAATTAATGTTTCTTTATTGTCTTGATCATTGTTATTATTGCCACGCATCTGATACGCTTCCCAAATTTGCTTGCGTAACTCGCGGTTATCAGCATATTGAAGAAATGGCATAATTGATGGGTTTTGTAATGTAAATACCCATTTGCCTTCTTTCCCCTTTGCTTTCGCTTCATCTGCCGCCGCTGCTTTCAATTCTTCTGGCAATCCAGATAAATCTTCCACTTTATCGACAACTAATTGATAGGCGTTCAATTCGTTCAATAAATTTTGGCCATATTGCGTTGTTAACACTGAAAGATCAGCGTTTATTTTCTTCAATTTTTCTTTGTCAGCGTCTTTCAAGTTAGCGCCAGAGCGAACAAAGTCTTTGTACGTTTCTTCCAGTAGCTTTTGATCCTCGGCATCCAATCCAAGCTCCGCTTTTTTAGTATAAACCGCCCTAACACGTTCGAATAATTTCGGGTTTAAAGAGATTTCATCGCCATGTGCCGATAGCACCGGCGCCATATCTTTTGCAATAGCTTGAATCGTATCGTTTGTATTCGCGGAATTTAAATTATAGAAAACTGTAGAAACACGATTTAATAATTGTCCTGCATTTTCCAAAGCCACAATTGTATTTTCAAATGTCGCTGCTTCATCGTTGTTGAGAATGGAATCGATTTCCGAATTATGAACCGATAATGCTTGTTCGAATGCTGGTCTGAAGTGTTCATCCTTAATCTGATCGAATGGAGGTACTTCAAAAGGGGTATCGTATGCGATTAATAATGGGTTTTTCAAATCTACCGTTTTTTGTTTACTGTTTTGATTGTTACACCCTACGACTAAGCTAGCAACAATAGCTAGATAGGGTAGAAAACGTTTTTTGTTCATTATTAGATGATTTAATTCAATTTTTTGTGCAAAGGTAAAGATAATTTAAATAAAGACACCACAAAGCTATTCTTTTGGGCCTATCGGAAATATGCTATTTTTTTTTGACATTTGATGTAACAAATGTTAGTGGTAAGCGTCTAACAAGCAAACAATTAAGGATGAAATCATTTTTTTGGTGGTGTTCAGGAGTTCACCGCGAGACATTGGAGAGGTACCCAGAAGAACAAAATAAATACGTTAGCATCGGAGCGACTATTTTCTTCACGGGTCTATTTGCGGCTCTGGCAGGTGGTTATGCTTTATATTTTGTCTTCAGTGGAAGCCCGTTTGCTATCTTCTACGCGCTGATATTTGGGTTGCTTTGGGGTCTCGCCATATTCAATCTAGACCGATATATCGTGTTAAGTATTGATAAAAGTCGAAGTGCTGGAATGCAGCTCCTGCAAGCAGCTCCCCGTATTTTATTAGCAATTCTTATCGGCTTGATAATCTCTCGCCCTTTAGAGTTAAAAATATTCGATAAAGAAATCCGAGAGTACCTACGTGCGGAATATCTGGTTCAACAAAACGCGAAAATTGACACGTTAAATAAGACTTTTGAGAATAAATATTTGGTAGAGTATGGACAGTTGAGTGTCTTAAAAACACAGGCAGATTCGCTGGAGTCTTCCATCAAATCTTCACGACAACAACTTAATCACGAAATCTTCGGAACAAAAACGGATGAAACCTCTGGTGTGATGGGATATGGCCCCTACGCGAAGATGAAAGAAAACTCGCTAAATCAGCAACAGTCTTATTTAGATACGCTTAGAAGTAGAATTCAGCTAAAGGAATCAGTATTGCTTCAACGAAAAAAAGATGAGGGCTTGATGGATCAACGTATTCTTTCGAATCAATCCCTTGACAGCGCAGTCAATGTCGCAGGATTTGCAGACCGCAATGCTGCGCTAAGCAATCTACATAAGAAACCTGACGGCACCATTAATAAGTCAACAGAGTATGCTGTAATCTTTATTGCCTTATTATTTATTTTCTTCGAATGTCTTCCCGTTTTTGTCAAACTCATGAGCGGAAGGGACGCCTACGATAATGCTTTAAAAAATCAGAAGGAAATTCACGACTATGAATCTGACACCAACGTCCGTGTGGAAAAAACAGCGATTGATAAAATTGAAGACTATCGAGTGGATGCCTCTATTAAACGAAGAATGGATAAGCTCAGTCGTGAATTCAGCCAAGAAGACGCATAGGCAACTCATTTACAAATACTTCTAAAACAACGAGCGACATTTAACCGTCGCTTTTTTTAGCTATTGGCTCTATTTTTGAATGGCTTAATAAAGATCCACATGTACAATGTGTACGCGATTTAAACGCATATAAAAAATTAGAGTTATGATCGGAATTATCGGAGGCTTAGGCCCTTTAGCAGGGATTGATATTGTAAGAAAAATTATTGAGGAGAGTATTGCTGCGAATGACCAAGATCATCTACCTGTTTTATTGTCCTCTCAACCGAATAGAATTACAAATCGAGTAGACTATCTACTGGGATTAGAACCTAAAAACCCTGGAATCGCGATTGCTGAAATTGCCCTGGAACTTGAACAAGCTGGCGCATCAGTGATTGGTATGCCAAGTAATACAGCGCACACTAGTCCTATTTTTGATGCCATCCTCGGCGAACTAAATTCGCGAGGCTCACAAATTAAATTTCTGCACATGGTGGAAGAAGTTGCTAATCATATCAACGAAGCGTATCAGGGAAAGTCTGTCGGCGTCCTAGTGACCAATGGAACAAAAAACAATGGGCTCTACAAAAACATGTTCGACAAAAAGGGAATCCCTTATATTGACACCAATGAAAATCTACAAGGTAAAATCCATGAAGCCATTTACGATAAAACTTATGGGTTAAAACATGTTTCCTCTCCTGTTACCAATCGGGCTCACGATGCATTAGTTGCAGCTATCCATGAACTCAAGGAACAAGGAGCTGAACTCATCGTCATGGGCTGTACAGACATACCTTTAGCCCTTCGAGAGAAATCGTATTACGGTATTCCCGTGCTAGACCCGAATAGAATCTTAGCAAGAGCACTAATCAAAGCGGAAAATCCGGAAAAATTAAAAGTTGAATCACATTAAACCTTTCAAGCGAATGAGACTCTTTAGTAGAGTAAGTTTGATTGTTTATTAAAATTTTCATTGAAGAATATGGTCAAAAGAAAAATATTTCAGTTATTTGCAATAATCTTAGTTGCAATCACCTTTGTGGGATCGACAGCAAGCGCACAAGAGACGATCACGAAAGTGAATACCGACATCTTCCCTAAGGCAGAGAAGGGTTACAAGAAAATGATTATTGAGGTTCCTTATTCAGATCAGGATCAGTCAAAACGCATTGAATTTAACATTGGGAAGTACATGGAGGTAGACGGCTGTAACCATTTTTCGCTTCAAGGCGGTGTTGAGAAGAAAGATTTGCAAGGTTGGGGATACGAATACTATGTATTTAAAACCGACGGGGCGGTTGTTGGAACACAAATGGGATGCCCAGATTTACCGAAAAGAAATCTTTTCGTAACGGCTCAGCCGACTATGTTAAGATACAACGGGAAAATGCCGATTGTTATTTATGTTCCAGAGGAATATAGTGTACAATTTAAAATATACACCGCATCTCCTGAGGTATATCAAGCCGCGGAAGATATGGAAAAAACAAAATAAAGAGATTAAATCCTATGAAACATGCACAACCTGGACAAAGATGATTTGTTCAGGTTGTTTTTCTATAACCTTACTTCTGAAGGTATACTAACACGAAGATTAATAACGTTTCCCAAGAGAACGAATTAACAGTCATTTATTAGTTTTAATAAACGTTGTTAGCGTATGGTTACAAAAAGGGTGTGCTCATCCCATTAGTTATTTAATGCTAACTTCTAATTTCCTATCTTTAATCCACATGGCAAATACTTCGATAAGCGATATTGACAATCTATATTCGATTCAAGCAAAGCAGCGTGAAACGGTTAAACATAGTACCGCTCAACAGCGGATAAAATGGTTAGAGCAATTGTTGAAAGCGATTTTATCACATGAACATGCGATACAGAAAGCCCTTTATTTAGACTTCCACAAGTCAGCGATGGAGACGGCCATCACCGAAGTATTTGCCGTTGAGCATGAATTAAAACAAATAATAAAACATCTCTCCAAGTGGATGCAAGACAAATCGGTCAGTCGCTCCCTACTATTCCCCAACGTTTCGGCTTATCTTCATTACGAGGCAAAAGGGCAGGTACTCATTATCACCCCCTGGAATTACCCCTTTCAATTACCAATGGTACATTTGGCTGCTGCTATTGCGGCTGGAAATGTAACTATGCTTAAATTATCGGAATTTGCACCAAATACAAACCAAGTCGTCCGTACAATCATCGAAAAGGTGTTTAAACCGGAACATGTCGCCGTAATCGAAGGAGAGATTACCGAGACTACCCACCTGCTCAACAAACGATTTGATCACATTCATTTTACGGGATCCCCTGCTGTTGGTAAAATTGTTATGCAAGCCGCAAGTAAACATCTAGCGGACATCACACTGGAACTCGGCGGAAAATCACCTGCCATATTTGACAGGAATATATCCTTAAGGAAAGCTATTAAGAATGTGATATGGGCAAAGTTTGTGAACGCAGGACAAACATGTATTGCTCCAGATTATTTACTTGCTCCTCGACAATTGAAGAGCGAAATTGAACAGCTGTTTAAACAAGAACTTGAACATGCTTTCGGGAAGAATCCTCAGCATTCACCCGACTACGCTCGGATAATCAATGATAAGCAATATGAACGCCTTAGCGCGGCTCTAAGCGACGCAAAATCCCTAGGTGCCCAGATAGTCGCCGGAGGAACTTTAGACGAGAGGGAACGCTATATAGCACCCACAGTGCTGAGTAACGTGTCTACATCAAACCCCTTGATGACTGATGAGATTTTTGGACCAATTCTTCCCATTGTCTATTATAATCAAATCGCCGAGGCAATAGCCTTTGTAAATCAGAAAGAAAAACCTCTTGCACTGTATGTTTTTAGTCAGGATAATAAATTCTGTAAGCATGTAATCCGACAGACAAGTGCCGGATCAACTTGCATAAACGACGCGATGATACAAATACTTCATCCCAATTTACCTTTTGGTGGTGTTAATAATTCTGGTATTGGGCAATCGACAGGCTGGTATGGATTTAAATCATTTTCGCACGAGCGTGCGGTGGCTGATGTTAAGCTAATGCCAATGTCAAAAATGTTTTGGTTTCCATATACTGAAAAAACCTATAAACTGTTGACATGGATTAAGCGTATATTCTAGCCGAAAATCTTGTGCCATAAGCTACGCTTTATCCCAACGTAGTATTCCCCATCTTCCTGCTTCAGGGGGTAAATACGGATAAAATTATGCTGCCTCTCATCTCCTTTTCCTGTTTCAACATCGAAGCGATGTCGATGGAATGGACATATTAGCTTTCCGTCTTCACACCAACCATGCGTTAAATCAGCCCCAGCATGTGGACAACGGCTCGAAGTAACCGACAGCTTGCCGCCCTCACTAATCAAGCAAAGCTTCTTACCTGCAACATGTAGTGCTTTCACATAATTCCGACTATCATCAATCCTACCTGGGACTTTATGCCAAGTCAAATCCTCGTCCTCTAACTCTTCCATTCATTAAATGTCCATCTTTTTTTGCAAACAAAAAAGGCCATTCTCTCGAATGGCCTTTTTTATATCAGTAATCCAATACTATTGGAATTTTTTCGCGTTCACTTTACGCTCATTTTCGGTAAGGTAAATCTTACGTAGACGCATACTTTGTGGCGTAACTTCAATGTACTCATCAGCTTGAATGTATTCCATGCTCTCCTCTAATGAGAATTTAATCGCAGGAGCAATACGCGTATTGTCATCAGAACCCGAAGCACGCATGTTTGTCAACTGTTTACCTTTCGTTACATTCACAGTTAAGTCATTATCACGGATGTGCTCACCCAAGATTTGTCCTTCATAGATATCCACTCCTGGATCAACGAAGAAACGACCACGATCTTGTAATTTATCAATAGAATAAGCAGTTGTACTACCTGTATCTAAGGAAATTAATACCCCAGCTAAACGTCCAGGGATAGTACCTTTCCATGGCTCATATCCTTTCAAACGATGCGCCATAACCGCCTCACCTGCTGTTGCAGTCAACACGTTATTACGCAAACCGATGATACCACGTGAAGGAATAGAGAATTCTAAGTGTTGCATTTCACCTTTCGATTCCATGATTAATAACTCTCCTTTACGTTGCGTTACTAATTCAATAACCTTTCCTGAAACATCACTTGGCACATCAACTACTAACTCTTCAATCGGCTCACATTTAACACCGTTGATTTCTTTAACGATTACTTGTGGTTGTCCTACTTGTAACTCGTATCCTTCGCGACGCATAGTCTCGATTAATACAGATAAGTGAAGAATACCACGGCCATATACTAACCAAGCATCCGGAGATTCCGTAGGAACAACACGTAAGGCTAAGTTTTTCTCTAATTCTTTCTGTAAACGATCATAGATGTGACGTGAAGTAACGAATTTACCTTCTTTACCAAAGAATGGTGAGTTATTGATTGTAAACAACATATTCATTGTTGGCTCATCAATGTGCATTACTTCTAATTGCTCTGGGTTTTCAAAATCGGCGATTGTATCACCAATTTCAAAACCTTCAATACCAACTACAGCAACGATATCACCAGCCTTTACTTCAGCCACTTTTACACGACCAAGTCCTTCAAATAATTGAAGTTCTTTCACGCGAGATTTAACTACTTTACCATCACGTTTTACTAAAGAAACAGGTTGGTTTTCTTTGATAGAACCACGCACAACACGACCAATCGCAATACGACCTACGAATGTAGAGTAATCTAAGGAAGTCACTTGCATTTGAAGCGTACCTTCTGAAACCTTAGGCGCAGGGATATGTTCAATGATCGCTTCAAGAAGGTCTGTGAAGTCTGTCGTTGGTGTTTTCCAGTCTTGAGACATCCACCCTTGTTTTGATGAACCATACAATACTGGGAAGTCTAATTGATCTTCGGTTGCTCCTAAGTTGAAGAATAAGTCGAATACATTCTCATAAACCTCATCCGGACGACAGTTTTCTTTGTCTACTTTATTTACAACAACAATAGGTTTAATTCCTAATGCTAATGCTTTACCCGTTACAAAGCGAGTTTGAGGCATTGGACCTTCAAAAGCATCTACTAATAATACCACACCATCTGCCATTTTCAATACACGCTCTACTTCACCGCCAAAGTCGGCGTGACCTGGTGTATCAATAATATTGATTTTTGTGTCTTTATATTTTACAGATACGTTTTTAGATACGATGGTAATCCCACGCTCACGTTCCAAATCATTGTTGTCCAGAATTAACTCTCCGGCATTTTCATTGTCTCTGAATTGGTTCGTAAAGTGAAGAATTTTGTCAACCAAAGTAGTTTTTCCGTGGTCAACGTGCGCAATAATCGCTATGTTTCTGATGTTCTGCATTGAGCAATAATGTGTTATATAAAAATAAGAGGTGCAAAGATATATATTTTGCACCTCAATTTTTGTATTTTCCTATTAATATTTTATTAGCTTTTTATCAAAGCCTTAAAAATACAGGTTGAATTACTTAATAACGCCTAATTCTTTACCCACTTTTGTAAAGGCTGTAATTGCTTTATCTAAGTGTTCAAGTTCATGTCCGGCAGAAATTTGAACGCGAATGCGCGCTTTTCCCTGAGGAACAACAGGATAATAGAAACCAATCACATAAATTCCTTCAGCTAACATCTTAGACGCGAAAGTTTGGGCAAGCTTAGCATCATACAACATCACAGGAACGATTGGGTGGAATCCAGGCTTGATATCGAAGCCCGCTTCTGTCATCTTTTCACGGAAATATTTAGTATTGCTTTCTAATTTATCACGAAGCTCTGTTGTTTCGCTCAACATATCTAAAACCGCGACTGAAGCACCAGCAATAGCGGGGGCCAAGGTATTAGAGAATAAATAAGGACGTGAACGTTGGCGAAGCATATCGATAATCTCTTTTTTACCAGAAGTAAATCCTCCAGAAGCACCACCTAGCGCTTTACCTAAAGTCCCTGTAA
>JBEBRI010000117.1:0-12083 GCA_040394915.1 Sphingobacterium sp. | reverse complement strand
TTTTACCCTTATAACCTGATCCAGATCATACTGGCGTAGGGAAAAGTAAGATGTCGACATGGGTGCCATATGCATCGATGTAGCCATTCCTAAAGTTTTTACCCAAAAAAACATTTTAGGAATGGAACTAACAATAAACAATCAATCCAAGTTTTACGAAAATATGCCTGCCAATTTAGCGGCTTTGCTATTGGCTGAATTCGGGACCTTACGAAAAGGAATCGCGGTTGCATTAAACCATCAAGTTATTCCAGCGAGCGCTTGGCCAAACACGCCTTTATCCGATAAGGATCAAATTCTCATCATTACTGCAACTCAAGGCGGTTAACCACTAATTCAATCTAAATACGATATGCAAGAACAAACAATTTCAACGCAAGCTTTTCCCAATTCTAAAAAGATCTATCTTTCAGGAGAATTGTACCCTATTCGTGTCGCTATGCGCGAGATTACGCTTAGTCCAACAAAACTGAGCAAAGGAGGTATTGAAGAAAACCCTCCTATAACGATATATGATACCTCTGGCCCCTATACCGATACGCAAAAGAACATTGACATTCGCAAAGGTATCGATCGAATTCGTGAGCCTTGGATACTCGATCGTGCGGACGTTGACATTTTGGAAGACATTAGCTCTGATTATGGTCAAACTCGATTGAAAGATCCAAGTTTAGATCATTTGCGGTTCGCCTATAGCCATCGACCTATGCGCGCGAAAGCAGGGGCCAATGTTACGCAATTACACTACGCGAAACGAGGCATTATCACTGCCGAGATGGAATATGTTGCAATTCGTGAAAATCAACGTATTGAGCAGCTGGAGAGCGCCACACCGGGGATGGAGCAACAACACAGCGGCGAAAGCTTTGGCGCCCATACGCCAAAGCATAGAATAACGCCTGCTTTTGTACGGGATGAAATTGCTGCAGGACGAGCCATTATACCTAACAATATCAATCACCCAGAAAGTGAACCTATGGTGATTGGCCGGAATTTTCTGGTAAAAATCAACGCCAATATTGGGAATAGTGCTGTGAGCTCCAGCATTGAAGAAGAGGTAGAAAAGGCGGTTTGGGCATGTCGATGGGGAGCGGATACCATTATGGATTTATCGACCGGTAAAAATATACACGAAACTCGGGAATGGATTATTCGCAATTCACCCGTACCTATCGGAACAGTACCAATCTACCAAGCGCTAGAAAAAGTGAAAGGAATCCCTGAAGACCTTACTTGGGAAATATTTAAAGATACGCTGATAGAACAGGCAGAACAAGGAGTTTCTTATTTCACCATCCATGCTGGCGTGTTACTCCGCTACATCCATCTTACAGCAAAACGGGTGACGGGCATTGTCTCGAGAGGCGGATCCATCATGGCAAAATGGTGTTTATATCATCATAAAGAAAACTTTTTATATACGCATTTCGAAGAAATCTGTGAGATTATGAAGCAATATGACGTCGCTTTTTCCCTGGGAGATGGCTTGCGGCCAGGATCTATCGCTGATGCAAATGACGCCGCGCAATTTGCAGAACTGGAAACCTTAGGTGAACTCACTAAAATTGCTTGGAAACACGATGTACAAGTCATGGTTGAGGGGCCAGGTCATGTGCCAATGCACATGATCAAAGAAAACATGGAGAAGCAGTTAGAGGCATGTGCTGAGGCTCCATTTTACACCCTAGGACCACTAACCACCGATATTGCTCCCGGTTATGACCATATTACCTCCGCCATTGGGGCAGCTATGATTGGATGGTATGGTTGTGCAATGCTGTGCTATGTTACCCCAAAAGAGCATCTTGGTTTACCAAATAAAAAAGATGTTAAAGATGGCGTAATAACCTACAAATTGGCCGCTCATGCAGCCGATTTAGCAAAAGGACACCCAGGTGCGCAATATAGAGATAATGCGTTAAGTAAGGCTCGATTTGAATTTCGTTGGGAAGATCAATTCAATCTTTCGTTAGATCCCGATACGGCAAGAGAGTTTCATGATGAAACATTACCTGCCGACGGGGCTAAAGTTGCTCATTTTTGCTCCATGTGTGGCCCTAAGTTTTGTTCAATGAAAATTACACAAGAAATAAGGGAAGCTACAGAAGAAGGAATGCTAGCGAAGTCTAAAGAATTCATCGAGTCAGGAAAAGAGATTTATTTATAATGATTGTTATCAGCAATGAATTTCCCATTGATGGAGAAGTCAATACGATGAGGCAATTACTCGAACTTGGCGTTATACTACACATTCGTAGACCCTTGATCGACAGGCGAAACCTAGCAAAACTGATCGTTGCACTAGGCACCGAAAATCTCAGTCAAATTGTATTGCATCAACAGCATAGTTTGGCCGCCGAATTAGGGATTAATCACTTACATTATAATAGTCAACATCGTAGTAAGATCGCCGAACAAGCTTTTATTGACAAGTTTAAGTATACTACGTCAACACATGACATAAATGAATTTAACGCATTGACTGGCCCTTGGAATTATGCCTTTTTAAGTCCAATGTATCCTAGCTTATCTAAACCCGGTTATGGTGTTTCTACCGCTATAAAACATCAAATAACTGAACGTCAAAATAAGCGCGTTAAATTGATTGCACTGGGCGGAATTGACCAACATAATATGGAAGAAGTCCTATCCCTGGGAGCTGACAACATCGCCCTCATGGGAGCTATCTGGCAAGCAAAACAGCCAATTCAGTACGCTATAAAATGTCAACAAATATTAAAAAACATTCAATGCCAAAAGGAATATTAGAGTTACCTCGATTAATGTTTATCTCTGCTGGAGACACCGCAGATGCGCAATTGCATGGAATTCGCTTAGTCTTAGATCAGGGTGTTCAGTTTATACAAATAAGATGGAAGAATGCTAGCATTGATGAACTAGAGGGACTAGTACGTCAAGCGTTCCAAATTTGTAAATCTTATCATGCACTATGCATCGTTAATGACTTTCCTACGATTGCAAACAGCTTACATTGTTCGGGGGTACACTTGGGTCTAAACGATGAATCAGTAATTGAAAGTCGCAAACTTCTAGGATTCGAAAAAATCATTGGTGGAACAGCAAATACACTTGCCGATGTAAACCAACGAGTTCAAGAGCAATGTGATTATATCGGACTTGGCCCCTATCGATTTACTTCGACCAAAGAGAAGCTAAGCCCCATTTTGGGTCTTCGAGGCTATAGAGAAATTATCGCACAGCTTGAATCGAACCGCATCCCGCCAATATATGCCATTGGTGGAATACAACTAAACGATGTAGAACAACTGCGCGCATCGCGGATTTATGGGGTCTCTATGTCGAGTTATTTACTAAAAAATTATAAACAGATACCACAACTCAACCAATATCTTTATGGATAATTTAAATATCGCCAACAAAGAATTCACTTCACGCTTGTTTCTTGGTACTGGTAAATTCGGTAGTTACAGACAAATGCAAGAAGCAATTCGCACTTCTGAGTCGGAACTAGTAACCTTAGCATTGAAACGATTGGATTTCAAAAATCAAGAAGAGAATCTATGGTCATCTCTACAGCTTCCAGGAGTGAATCTACTTCCGAATACATCGGGTGCTCGAAACGCTAAAGAAGCAGTACTTGCTGCTCAACTAGCAAGGGAAGCGATGGAAACGGATTGGTTAAAGTTGGAAATCCATCCAGATCCTCGATATCTCCTTCCCGACCCTATTGAGACATTAAAAGCAACTGAAGAGCTTGCCAAGCTTGGCTTTATCATCCTACCCTATATCCATGCAGACCCTGTTCTATGCAAACATTTAGAAAGTGCAGGAACGGCAGCTGTGATGCCATTAGGATCACCTATTGGGAGCAATAAGGGATTAAAAACCCTCGACTTTTTAGAGATTATTATAGAACAGACTAATGTGCCGGTCATCGTAGATGCTGGTATCGGTGCGCCTTCAGATGCGGCAAAGGCGATGGAATTGGGGGCAGATGCTGTATTAGTCAATACAGCGATTGCAGCAGCTAAAGACCCAATTACTATGGCGGATGCGTTTCGCTTAGCCGTTATCGCTGGAAGAAAAGCCTTTTTATCAGGTTTGGATGCTGAACGTCGCGCTGCTGAGGCCTCAAGCCCGCTGACCGCATTTTTAATGGAGGATTGATCATGTTAGAGAAACGATTTCAAGATACTTTCAATACGTATAATTGGGAGACTGTTCAGCAGCGCATTTATAGTTGTACAGCATTGGAAGTAGAGCAAACATTGAGAAAATCTCGAAAAACATTAGAAGACTTTTTGGTTCTACTCTCTCCAATAGCAAGTCGCTACTTGGAAGAAATGGCACAACAAGCGCAGGCATTAACACGGCAACGGTTCGGCAAAACCATTCAGCTTTTTGCGCCCTTATACCTAAGCAATGAATGTCAGAATATCTGCACGTATTGCGGTTTCAGTATGGACAACAAGATCAAAAGAAAAACCCTCAATAATACGGAACTGTTATTGGAAGCCATGGCATTAAAGGCGATGGGAATCGAACACGTACTATTGGTGAGTGGCGAAGCTAACAAAGTAGTCGACAGGGTCTATTTTGAAAATGCGTTGACTTTACTTAAACCGCACTTCTCTCAACTATCGATCGAGGTGCAACCCCTAGAAACCGAAGATTATCAAAGCCTTCAAGCAGCTGGTTGCCATGCGGTTTTAGTTTATCAGGAAACCTACCATCAAGAAGTCTACAAACAATACCATCCAAAGGGAAAGAAATCAAATTTTGCATATCGATTAGATACACCTGATCGAATTGCACATGGAGGTATCCATAAGATTGGTCTAGGGGTCTTATTAGGTTTGGAAGACTGGCGAATCGACAGCTTTTTCAACGCCGCGCATATCGATTACCTGCAGCGTAAATATTGGCAAACGAGATATTCCGTTTCATTTCCAAGATTGCGCCCGGCTCAGGGAACCGTTGAGCCGAATTTCATTATGGAAGATCGCGACTTATTACAGTTAATCTGTGCCTACCGAATCTGGAACCCCGATTTGGAGATTTCTATTTCGACACGTGAACGCGAGTTATTTCGAAATCATATCGTACAGATTGCCGCCACAAGTATGAGTGCTGCCTCAAAAACAAACCCTGGAGGTTATGCGGTTGATCCTGCGACCCTCGAACAATTTGAAATCTCCGATGAACGTAGTGTAGAATCCATCAAGGATATGATAAAAAACACAGGCTATGATCCAGTTATGAAAGATTGGGACAAACTATACAATGGATTTTGATTTATGAATCAGCAAGACAAAATATTCGAACGCTATAGTCGTCAAATATTTATCGATGAAATAGGACCTTCGGGACAACGTAAGATTATGGATGCAAAAGTATTGGTTATCGGCGCTGGTGGTCTTGGAGCTCCCGTAATAAGCTATCTTGCAGCAGCTGGAGTCGGCATGTTGGGTTTAGCCGATTTTGATCGAGTGGAACTGCATAACTTAAACCGGCAAACAATTCATTGTGAAGCCTCCGTTGGGGATCTAAAAGTAAACTCCGCTGCAAACTTTGCGCACAATTTGAACAGCCAAGTACAGATCATTCGTATCGCGCAGAAGATCTGTAGTGACAATATCGATGAAATTCTAAGTAACTATGATATCGTTATTGACGGGTCTGATAATTTTGATACACGTTATCTAGTGAATGATGCTGCAGTGAGGTTAAAAAAAACGCTGATTTACGGCAGTATACAGTCCTTTGACGGACAAGTAGTGCTATTCAATTACAAAGGATCGAAGAATCTTCGGGATTTATTCCCAGATGCACCACTCGCTGAGGAAGTTCCTAATTGCGATAAAAATGGTGTCCTTGGTCCATTGCCAGGAATCATAGGGAGTATGATGGCAATGCTCGCACTAAAGGTTATTTGTAACCTTCCTCTACCGACCAATCAACTGACTTTGATTGATACATTCCATTGGAAGTTCACTCAAATATCTTTTTAACCACTAAGCAACACAAATTGCTATTCGCGTTACCCAACGTATATTTCCACTGCTTATTCAGATTTAAAAGAGCTGGTTTTCAAAGAGGAAAATCAGCTCTATTGCTTATTCCTTAAAAAAACACCAAAGTAGAAGCCATAGTATAAATAATAAAAGGTAATTTAAAAGGAAAATTATGGTAGTCATGACGTTCAAAAGCAGAAAAGGGCGTGCTGCTAACATAATTTTTGACGATGAAACCTATGCAGAATGAATAACATGGAGGAAGGACCTAAAAAGAAAGCAAGGAAAGTGACCGCTGGACCCATTCGGGAAAAAGCCCGTACAATGGAGAAACTAATCGCGGCGGTGGGAAAAGTCATTAAAAAATATGGGTATCCGGGTTTAACGATTGCTAATATTGCTAGTGAAAGCGGTTTAGATCGAAAACTTGTTTACACCTATTTTGGGACCTTAGATAATTTGATCGAAATTTATATCACGCGTCAGGATTACTGGAAATCGAAAGCAAATCAACAAATAGAATCATTGTTACAAGCGGACACGTTGAGTAAGCTAGCGATGGTCAATTTACTTCAAGGTCAATTTGACCAAGTTTTGAATGATAAAACATTACAACGAATCATTCATTGGGAATTGGGCGTAAAGAGCAAACCACTCCGTAAACTTGCCGATGCGCGTGAAGAGATTGGAGAACTATTATTAAAGAAATTTGAAGCCACCTATTCGACTAAGGATGTTGATATTCGTGCAGTGTTAGCGATTCAGACAGCGGGCCTTTACTATCTTGCGCTTCACGCCAAATCCAACGGTAGCACGTTCTGCGGGATTGACCTCAATACTGAAGAGGGGAAAAACCGAATTCGAAAAAGCGTAGAAACGACATTAGAACATCTCCTTGAAATTGACAGCAAGGGAAAGGTAGAATAAATTTGGAATCATGAAACGAACTATTCTCATCGATGATCATATATCACTTAAATTTTTAGTAGAAAGCGATGCGAGAACTATTTATAATTACATCGTCTCACAGCGAACATACTTAGGAGAATGGTTACCCTTCGTTCAATTTACGCATGGTGTTAAAGACAGTAAAGGCTTTGTCGACATGGCCATAGAACTTCGCAAAAGTAAAAAAGACTATGTCTACAAAATCTGCTACGATAACCGGATGATAGGTCTAATTGGCACGAAAGATACCGATTATTTAAATAAGAATACCGAGATAGGTTATTGGATTTCGAGAGACTTTCAGGGAAAGGGTATCATGACAAAAGCGGTCGATAAATTATTACAGCACTTATTCAATACCTTAGAAATAGAACGAGTTCAAATATGTTGTGCAGTAGGCAATGAACGGAGTATTGCTATTCCTAAGCGCTTGGGATTTACACAGGAGGGTATTAAGCGAAACGGTGAATGGGCAGGAAACTTCGTTTTTAGAGACTTAATCGTATTTAGCAAACTTAAATCAGAATAGCACCTATCAAGGAATACGTTTTGAATTGCTGGTAGGCAAACCGCATAATTTCACTACAAAGCTTTCTTAAAAAAGAATAGGGAAGAGAAATAGTTAAAATGCACCATTTCTCTTCCCTACTCGACTATTTGAAGTAACCTTGAAAGTGCTCGAAACTTTAATTAGACCTTGCTTCTTTCATTGGGTTGGGTTCATTTGATTGCCCTCGTACATTTCGTCCATTCTGCTTGAAGATTTCAAATTGTGATGGCCTAGCCTGACGAGGCCATGAATTATTGAATTCATCGATATCGGCTGTTTCTCGATACGGGTCTAAACGAACGCTAGCCACCTCTTTATTTTTAGCAAATACCTTGGTTGCTTCGAGCTCATTATGGCGCCATATGTAAGCTGATATACGCTCCACCTCTTTCGTACCATCTGTATAGGTCCACTCAATTATTAATGGCATCACCAGTCCGCCATTGTTCTTGAAGCTCAACTCGTAGAACGAGATCTTGCCGTCGAAAATGTCCTTTTCTTTCTGATTCAATCCATTATAGAATTGTTGATAATTTGTTTGACTCGCGGGACGCACGGCGAAACGATCCCATTTATTATAAAAATCTAGGAGAGAAGTATCTTTTTCAACTAAAAACGCCATGTTGTCTTCCATATTGCGCTGTCTACTGATTGTGTTTAAGTCTTTTTCAAATGCCTCTTTTTTCGATTTCTGATCTTGCGCAGGATTACCTCCACTCATTCTATATTGCGTTACATTCTCTAATGAAATTTCCACAGGATCTGTCCCGAAGAACCATCCTCGCCAAAACCAGTCTAAGTCTACAGCAGACGCATCTTCCATCGTTCGAAAGAAATCTGCAGGCGTAGGATGCTTAAACGCCCATCGCTGTGCATATTGCTTAAAGGCAAAATCGAAAAGCTCTCTACCCATCACGGTCTCTCGTAATATGTTTAAAGCCGTCGCAGGCTTGGCATATGCATTAGGACCAAACTGTGAAATATTCTCCGAGTTCGTCATAATTGGTTCCAACTGATCCTTCGGAAGTTTCATGTAATCTACAATCTTATGTGCAGGTCCGCGACGAGAAGGGAAATTCTTATCCCACTCCTGCTCAGTCAAAAACTGTAAAAATGTATTGAGTCCTTCATCCATCCAGGTCCATTGACGTTCATCAGAATTAACTATCATTGGAAAAAAATTGTGACCAACTTCATGTATGATTACGCCAATCATCCCATATTTAACAGCTTCAGTATAGGTCCCGTCTTCATCTGCTCTTCCGTAATTAAAACAGATCATTGGATACTCCATTCCATTTGCTGCTTCTACAGAAATGGCAACTGGATAGGGATATGGAATAGAATACTTGGAATAAGTCTTTAAGGTGTGAGCGACCGCCTTAGTTGAATACTTTCTGTATAAAGGATAGGCTTCTGGACCATAGTAAGACATCGCCATTGGTTGATTGCCTTCTATTCCCTCATTAACTTTCAATGCGTCCCATACTAATCTTCTAGAACTCACAAAAGCGAAGTCCCTAACATTTTTTGCTTCATAGACCCAAGTTTTCTTAGTCGAAGATTTCGTAGTGATAGCGTGCTTAACATCATCCAAAGTAACTATTTCAACAGGTTCATTTGCCTGTTGTGCTTGCTTCCACCGAGCTAACTGTGTAGCATTCAACACTTGTGCATAATTCTGACAAACGCCTGTCGCACCGACGATATGGTCGGAAGGAACGGTAATATGAACTTTGTAATCTCCAAATACTAAAGCAAATTCACCTCTACCTGTAAATTGCTTGTTCTGCCATCCCTGAAAATCGGAATATACAGCCATTCTAGGGAACCATTGCGCGATAGTATAAAGATAATTGCCATCCTTTTCGAAATACTCATATCCCCCACGTCCACCTTCTACCATTCGGTTTGAAATCTTATAATCCCAATCAATGTTTAGAACTATTTTCGCACCCGGTTTTAAAGAGACCGGTAGATCGATACGCATCATCGTATAATTGATAGTATATTTCAATGGTTTATCGCTTCCATCTGTGACCTTATGGATATTAACACCGAGCCCCTTCGTCTCTTGAATCATCCCTTTCAACTGCTCTAAAGACATGCGCTCGTTCAATGAACTTTGGTCAAAGCTTCTGCTTTCCGCATTATCAGCATGCTCATTTTCGTCTAACTGAATCCACAAATACGCCAGCGGATCCGGAGAATTATTCGTGTAGGTGATCGTCTCTTTACCTTTTAATATCTGATTGACATCATCAATTTCACAGTGGATCACATAGTCTGCTTTCTGTTGCCAATACATTGCTCCAGGGGCGCCAGATGCTGTTCGAAAGATATTAGGATCTGTTAACAATGTCCCTAACTGCTCAAATTTATTCCCATGGTTTGATCCTGGATTACTCAAAGATTGCGCGGAAATATATTGAACTGTTAATGTACTAATCAGCCCCAAGGCTAGTCTGAAAAACTTTTTTATTATCATACAGGAATACGTTCTAAAGCCATAATAAAAGATATACCGACCACAGCGGAAGATATAAAGAAACTCCAATCTCGGTTAGTAACTGAAAATATTTTCAACATCAACTCTGACAAGAGAATAACAAAGAAGACAATGATCAGCTGACCAAATTCTAGTCCGATATTGAATGATAGGAGCGGTAAAAATATATTCGCTTCCTTTCCTAGAAGCGATTGTAAATAATTGGAGAATCCTAAACCGTGAATCAAACCGAAAGCTAATGTCATTGTATAGAGCAGAGCAGGACTTCGTTGTTTTCTTCGTTTAGGTAAATTATAGATTGCTGTTATTAAAATGGTTATTGGGATTAAGAATTCAATCCACGCGGTATTCACGTTTAAAATCTTGAATGCGGCAAGTGCAAGCGTAAGGGAATGCCCAAGCGTAAAAGCGGTCACCAACCAAAGTATTTTTTTCCAATCTTTTAATACATAACTACAGCACAAAACCATCACGAATAATATATGATCGTATCCATTCAAGTCTAGAATATGTTGCCAGCCGAGTTGGAAATAGATAGAAAAATCGCTCATTAATTAGGTATTGTCAAATTGCAATACAAATTTAGTATTATTTTAATTATCAGACGCTATCTACCGGTTTTTCTATAAATTCGCATAAAATTGTTGCAATTCTATTTATTACAAGAAATGAAATTAAAAGCCTCGACACTTCTAGTTCTTTGCATTATTACACTAGCAGCAATTGCTCACCCCTTCTATGTCAGTATTTCAACTGTAGAGTACAATGCGAGCAATAAACAGATAGAAGTATCTTGCCGTATATTCTACAATGACTTAGAAGTTGCACTTCAGAATCAAGTAAAACAAAAAATAGATGTCATCAATCCAAAGAACAGAACAGTAGCCGATTCAGCGATAGCAAGTTATGTACGAACGAATTTCAGAATCCAGGTGAACGGAGTCATTAAACCATTAAAATTCGTAGGATATGAAATTGAAGACGATGTCGCTTGGTGTTACCTAGAGAGTCCACAGCTTCAACCTGTGAAATCCATAAAAATCATCAATCAACTATTGTATCAAGATTTTAAAACTCAATCGAACATTATGCATGTGACCATCAACGGCAAGCGTCAAAGTATTAAACTTGACAACCCTAAAAGAACAGCAGAATTCTCGTTCTAAAACCTAGTAATAGGGAATACTCCTGATATTCCTTCGTGTTTGTAAAATAAACAAAACAAAGAAGCCAAACATCTTCATTTGATGTCTAGAATCTAATTTTTAAAGAAAACTTATTGGATTTTTTTGGATTGAGGAGGTTAACTTTTTCCGTTAACTCCTCTGGTAGGTTTAGTTTGGTTGGCTCCGACGAACCCCCAGTTTGTGACATAATACAAATACGGGTTACTCATCATTTTTTCATTTTTCTTACTTTTCTTTTTAATCATATTTTACCTTTCTTTTTTTGTTTGATTATAATATAGCAAATTCTGAACCAATTTCCAAATTGTTTTTAAATATTACCATAAATTGATGGTCAAAAAGAAAGGACGGATGAAATATAATTACCTAAACTTCAGCTTCTTGATGTTCTTTCGCATTAGCAATTTGAAGGTCTGCAGAATGATTATGAATAAACTCCGAAGGCGAAGTATTCATAATACTTTTGAAAACCCGATTGAAATGCACTACCGTATTAAATCCGCATTGATACGCAACTTCTGATATATTTTCAGTTGATTTATTAATTAATAACTGGCAAGCCTTTTCTATTCGAATCTCATTTAAGAATGTAACATAGGTCTTCATCGTGTGCTTTTTAAAGTACTTACAAAAAGCTGATGGCGTCATATGGATAAGTTTAGACACTTCCTCGATACTGATTTCTTTGTCATAGTTGGCTAATGAAAAGCGTAACACCTCGTTGATTCGAATACCGACTTTATCATTGAACGTTGATTCGGGTAAACCAGAATACAGGGAGTGCATATCTTGTTCATGACGGATTAAAAATTGAAAGATATCTAGAATCGAGATAATCTTTTTCATTCCCTCAACATTAGCAAGTTCAATAAACTTTTCCTTAATCGCTAAGC
>JBEBRI010000116.1:0-12128 GCA_040394915.1 Sphingobacterium sp. | reverse complement strand
TTGATGTAAATAAGAAATGTGTAAAAACGGTCAACTCTATTTAGGGATGGACAAATGTCTAAAATCTAATGTCTAATGTCTAAAATCTAATGTCTAATGTCTAAAATCTAACTACTATCCACTACCTTCTCCGATTCAACCAGCTTGTTGAATTCATATAATAGTAGGCATTGAGGCCGATTAAAATCAATAGGCATATCGCTCCGATAATTTTATGGATCACTTCATTTCCGAGAAAGAAATAAATCGAACACAGTAGGGCGAAGACAGAGATTAACAACAGTTGTATCTTATTGTAACTCATAATTGACAATTGGTTGGTTACTTGCATTAAATATAAACAATTACGGAATCAAATAAAAAAAGAGGCGGTTTAACAACCGCCTCTACTGCAAATAATTTTTTTTTACTTACAATTTCTTGATTCTGATATTTCTGAAGAATACCTCAGTACCATGGCCTAAGAAGCCGATATGTCCAGATTTATTTTGTATACCTGGGTGGTTCTTCTTATCCGCAGGACCATTTTTAGTCGCCTCTTTTAAGTCGCGATCCACGATCACTTGACCATTTACGGTTACTTTAATCTTGTTTCCTTGAACACGAATTTCCTCAGTATTCCATTCCCCAACCGGTTTTAGAGAACCACGCTTTGCAGCGATGATTCCATATACCGAACCATGGTATTGATATTCCTTCAGATCTTTGTAAACCTCAGCATTATCATCTAACACTTGGATTTCCATACCCGCATAGGCCGCATCCCCATCGATTGGTGTGCGTATTCCGATACCATTATTAGCACCAGGTGTTAATTTGAATTCAAAGCGATAAACGAAGTCTCCATATTGTTCTTTCGTATAGATATTCTTACCGAATTTCGCATCTGGATTAGAGCGAATATAGCCCTCTTTAGTAATCTCGTAAGCGGCAGAGCTTGTCCATTTATCCGTGTTTGTACCATCAAATAACATCTCAAATCCTTCTTTCTTCTCCGTATCGCTCAATTTGAAAACTTCAAGGCGAGGAATCTCTTTCACGTAAATATCACGATACCATACACGTGAACCATGTGCTTGTAACTCCAATTGCTCGGTCGGGAAGATGGATTGATTGCGATCCCAGTAGTTTTCTAATGTGACATTGTCAACGACTAATTCCCCATTTAACCAAACAGAAACCTTCTCCCCAATCATCTTAATTTTGAAGGTATTCCATTCACCTAATGCGTTATCAGCTACCTTCAATGGATCTTTTGGATTCTTCGTATTATTGTATAAACCGCCAGAACCGACTTGCGCACCAACATTCGTACGGGAAATATCCCAAATTTGAACTTGCGGAGTGCCTCTTAAGTAAACTCCTGCGTCAGGTTCTTTACCTTGCGGGTCTAATTTCCAGTCAACCAACATCTCGAAATCGCCATATTGCTTAACCGTAGCAATATTATCGCCATGACCCGAGAAAACTAAATCGCCATCAATGGCTTGCCAGCTTTCACGCATTTTTTGATCTGCCGCAGCTTGTTTTTTCTCCAACTCCGCCTTCGACATCGCTGCACGCTTAATCGGATTCTCTACCAAGCCTTTCCAGCCCGTTAAATCTTTACCATTGAAGATAGAAACGTACCCTTGTTCCGCAGACATCTCCGATAAGTGACGTACAATCGCCTCTCTCAAATACGAGCTTTCGCTTCCCGATAAGTTGTCGGCAGCTTGATTCAAAATTGCACGTACATCAGCACCTACAAATTCTTTATTATCCATCGCGATATTCATCGCCACGTTGGAAGCCGTACCTTTCAAGTCTGCATCATTCATGTATGCTTTGGCAAACATCATTGCTTGGTAAGTGCCTGTACTTTGTAGACTAGCTAAAGCCGCTTGTTTTTGTTTTGTATTCTGAGCTAAGGCAAAAGCATCGCGTAAAATCAAGGTCTTTTGTTCTGCAGTTTGCGAACTTCCGTTTACTTGCTTGATTAATCCTGTAAAAATGCTGTTGAATAAATTTGCATCTTTTTCCGTTCTCGCTAGTTTGATCAAGCTTGGTAACGCCTCTTCACTGTTCCATTTAGACAGTGCATCTATTGCAGCACCTTTTAATCCCGGATTTGAAACATAATTTTCAACCGCTTTCAAGCCATCAGCGCCACCTACACCCGCAAAAATCGGGAAGTACTTCGCTGCTGAAGGTGCTGAAGAACGAGAAATATTTGCCGCTAAACGCTGTATCTTAGCATCTTTATCAGCACTCGCTTGCAATGCTAAAATTGCTGCCTGTTGTGCACTTGCCAGATCTGCTCCTTCTGAATCGTTCACTAAGTTGATCACGTTATCAAAATCAGCATTGTTAACTACATTTGGTAAAGCTTTAAATGCTGCAGCCCGAACAGCTTTATCCGATGATTTTGTCAATGGCAATACCACTGCCGAAGAACTTGGATTCATACGTTGTGCCAACACCTCTAATAAGGCTAACTGGCTTTTTGTATTTGCATTTGGCAAAGCAGCGTTTACTAAATCAATTGTACCCGCATCTTTTGACGATAGCAACATGGATGTAATCGTCTTTATTTCGCTTTCCGAAGCGCTTGGCAGCTGTTTCAGTAAGAAAGGTACATTGGATCCTTTCGTCAGTACCGACAAAGCTCGGTATGCCGCGATTTTCGCTTCAGCATCCTTCAATTTAGGGAATCCCTTTTCAATCACCGAAACTGCACCTGTAGCGTCATTCGTTGCAAGGAAGTTCAAAACACTTTCTTGAGCGTCACCGTCTAATTTTCGGATTGAGCTCGCTAACTGTACATAATCTGCTGCAGAAGCATTGTCAGCTAATAAACCCAAAGCAACATTGCGTAAAACCTTATTATCCGACGCCGCGAGCTTAAGCAACTGTTTCTTTTGGCTTTGCGGATTGATGGCCGTTAACACTTCCAAGGCACCTACTTGAACGGCCGATGCTTTTGCTTTTCCAGCGTTATTGAATAAGGTAGTCGCAAATTTACTTGCCGCAGCCTCATCCTTCTTTGCTAATTGCTTTGCGTAGTTGATGGCTAAACTAGAAGCATTTGTTTTATCGTAGCGATAGTTTAATGCTTGCGCTTTATCTAAAAATACCGCAGAAGATTGCGAACCACCGATTTTACTCAATGCTGTCAAACCATTCCATTGGAAATTTTCCGAAGGGTATTTAGAAATTAACTCAATAATTTTTGCTTCCGATTCACTTGAATTTAAATCGCCTAAAGCCGCAATAATTGCAGTCGCTGTTTTCTCGGTAGCGGCAGAACTCAAAGCACTATTTAGAGCGGCTGCCGCTTCTGGCGTACGGATTGCATTCAATACGCGAGCAGCTTTCTCAGCCAAGTATTCGTCGGCTAAGTATGGTGCTACCTTTGCAATCGCATCATTCTTCGCACAGAATTTCAATAATTCTAAAACATAACCTTTATTATTAGCGTCTTTTAAATTATCTAATGCAGCTAATAGACCTTGAACATAAGTGGCACGTTGGCTTTCGAAGCCCGGTTGCATCACATAAAAGGCATATGAATTTGTAGCGTACTCAATTGGCGCATTATTGCCCCCTTGAGGTTGCAATCCTAATAACAATTTGGAAACATCATCAGCATTGAAGCCTTCCAGTTCTTTCATTGCAGAAAGAAACTTAGACTGCTCAGCAGCAGGCTGTTGAGCGAGCACATCAGCAATCTTAGTCGCTGAGGTTCTATTCGCCGGTTGTTGCGCGTAAGCGGCAACTTGTATAAATAGTAAAGCGGTTATCGTATTAAATACTTTTTTCATGGTTTTTCTAGGGAATTAAAATGTCCAAGGACCTCTCATTGGTTGATTGATTAATCTGTTTGCTGCATCATCATTCACAAACTCTTGTTTCGCCGAATCGAACTTCAAGTTTCTGTTTAATCGTAGTGCCGCTAGACCTAGGTTCACTAGTGTACATGAGTAATAACCATTTTCCTCATTCAAGGCAAATTTTTGACGCGTACGAACCGCTTCCACGAAATCAGTAACTTGTGGAGCTGGATCCGGGTATTGCGCTAACTTACGTTCCAAATCTGGAATATCAGACACAAAACCACGATAGAGTTTACCTTTCGGACCTTCTAGATAAGCCTTACCTTCTTCTGTTCCGGCGCCATCTAAAATAATCTGACAGCCATCAGCGTACGTATAAGTGATCTTACGCCAAGTACCGACAGCATCTGAATGCTGTTGTGGAGCGTCCACCTCAATCGATACTGGACTCTCATTGTCTTTTCCTAGAAAATATTGAACCGGATCCAAATAATGTTGTCCCATATCACCAAGACCACCGCCATCGTAATCCCAATAACCTCTAAAGGTTAAGTGTGTACGATGTGCGCTATAAGGTTTATACGGCGCAGGACCCAACCACATTTCATAGTCTAATTCTTTTGGCACTTCTTGAACTGGCAAGTTTTCTTTTCCAACCCAATAGAACTTCCAATCAAAACCGGTATGTTTCGAGATGGTAACCTTCAGCGGCCATCCTAACATCCCCGTATCAACCAATTTCTTGATCTTCTTAACCGGAACATTCATCCCATAAAAATTCGAATCAAAACGGAACCAGGTATTCAAACGGAAAATATTACCATGCTGAGCAACAGCTTCTTTCACTTTTTTACCTTCACCAATAGTTCTTGTCATTGGCTTCTCACACCAGATATCCTTACCGGAGCGTGCAGCCTCAACAGCCATCAACCCATGCCAGTGCGGAGGTGTAGCAATATGTACAATATCCACTTCTGGATTATTGATTAAATCTCTAAAATCATGGTGTTCTTTAACGCCACCACCAAGCGTTTTCTGCGCTAATGCTAAGTGACGTGAATCTACATCACAAATAGCGACAGTCTTAGTCCCAGCGTAAGCAAAGTGGCCACGCCCCATTGATCCTACCCCAATAACACCCTTAGTTAAATGGTCACTTGGGGCTAAATATCCTTTACCCAGAACGAATCTTGGTACAATAGTGAAGGCTGCTGCCCCGATCAACGATTTCTTAATAAAATCGCGTCTTGAAGAATTATTGTTTTCTTTCATAATGTTTATGGTTCCATAGTTAGAACACTACACACCTAATATTGTCTCTTTAACTTGGTCGATTTAGTATTTAGGTTAATAGTTATCCAATCATAAAAACTTTATAAATAGATTAAGTTACAAGATTATAAAAAGTTTTCATTTTTGACTTATTCAAAATTGCCAAAACAATATTATTTTAAGTCAATATGAATGCGCGAATATAAAATTCATTAAAGCAATCGGTTGCGTAAATAAAATATTACGAATAAATCCCCTATTTCGTTAAACAAATGATATTCATCATATTCCGGGAACTCAAACCCATCCCCAGCGCAAAGGCATTCGTTTTCAGAGGCCTTGTAGGCAATTTATAACATCCATTAAGTGAACCTAGGGAGCTGTACGCCGGAACTATCCATCGGACAAATGCAATATTTGCGATCTACCTTAAAAGCAGCTTATTCCTTCAAATGAAGGTTTATTAGCCTTAGGTAGGGATAAGGTAGGGCTAAGGTAGGCCTCAGCTTAAATCGAAGGCGCAACAGAATCGCAAATTGAAAAAAATCAATTCCATCTTTTTCAAATTTGCCTAGACATATACATTTGAAAATGCTTACATTTAGATAAAAATCAATCTCATGCAATTCGACACTGCAAGAATAAACCAACTTGAAAAGTTAAAGCAAACAACATTATGGGATCTTGTGATTATCGGTGGCGGGGCCACCGGACTAGGTACGGCTGTTGACGCAGCAAGCCGAGGATTCAAGGTACTCCTAATTGAAAAGTACGATTTCGCCAAAGGAACATCGAGCAAAAGTACCAAGTTAGTCCATGGTGGCGTGCGTTATCTAGCAAACGGCGATATTAAGCTCGTCATTGGAGCACTGAAAGAAAGAGGACTTCTTTTCAAAAATGCGCCGCACGTCTCTTCTGCTCAATCTTTTGTCATTCCCCTTTACTCTACTTTCGATAAATTAAAATACCTTATTGGATTAAAGCTTTATGATTGGTTAGCCGGCAGTCTTCGTATCGGCAAGTCTGTTTTACTTTCCAAGGCGGAGGTGAAGGAAAAGCTACCACATATTAAAGAAGAAGGATTAACCGGTGGTATTTTATATTACGATGGACAATTCGACGATGCACGCCTCGCCATCAATTTAGCGCAGACAGCGATTTCGCATGGCGCAACCGTGTTGAATTATATGGAAGCCATAGCAATCAATAAGGATCAACAGGGCAAGGTCAATGGATTAATCATTCGCGATTCCGAAACAGGTAGCGATTTTACTGTCCATTCGAAAACCCTGATTAATGCGACCGGTATTTTCGTTGACGATATCCTCAAATTAGATACAGCAACGCATAAGAACCTCGTGCGTCCAAGCCAAGGTTCACATATTGTTATTGATCAGAAATTTCTTGCAGGGCGCGATGCGCTGATGATTCCGGAAACCTCCGATGGACGGGTGCTATTCGGCGTTCCTTGGCATAATAAGGTGCTCTTGGGAACGACTGATATTCCCATTCAGGAACATCAAATAGAACCTAGACCTTTGGACGAAGAGATTGAATTTATCTTAGCAACCGCCAAAGAGTATTTAAACCCCTATCCTACGCGTGCCGATATTTTGAGCATCTATGCTGGCTTACGACCCTTAGCAGCTCCAAAGGACAAGGATAGCGGCAGTACGAAAGAGATTTCTCGCGACCACAAGCTAATCGTCAGTGAATCCAATTTAATCACCATAACAGGTGGCAAATGGACCACCTACAGAAAAATGGCTCAGGATACGGTCGACGCTGCCATTAAAGCGGGCGGGCTAGCTCATGTCGCCTGTAAAACCGCGAACTTACCTATACATGGATCCACCAATCAGGTTCAAGCTGGACATTGGACTTTCTATGGGGTAGACTTTCTGCAGATTCAAACCTTAATGCAGCAACAGGAGGATTTGAGAGCCCCTCTTGTAGAAGGCTATGCATATACCCAAGCGGAAGTCGTCTGGGCATGCCGTCATGAGATGATTCGTAAGGTCGAAGATTTTCTAGCACGCCGCTGCCGCCTTTTGCTTTTGGATGCGAGAGCCGCAGTGTTAGCCGCCCCTACGGTTGCCAGAATTATGGCGACAGAACTTCATAAATCGGCAGAATGGGAAACGGAAGAAGTTGAATCGTTTAATAAACTTGCGAACAATTACCTATTGTAAGATAATCACTTATAAATTTAATTTGAATGAAAGAATATATTATTGCACTAGATCAAGGTACGACGAGCTCTCGCGCAATTCTCTTTAATAAAAAGGGAGAAATTGTTAATATTTCGCAGAAAGAATTTCAACAGATCTATCCCAAATCGGGCTGGGTCGAACACGATCCACAGGAGATATGGTCGAGTCAATTAGCGGTATTAACGGAAGTGTTAGCTAAGTCTAAAACGAAGCTCGATACAATCAGAGGGATCGGAATAACCAATCAACGGGAAACAACGGTTGTTTGGAATCGTCGTACAGGCGAACCAATTTACAATGCTATCGTTTGGCAAGATCGCCGTACGGCTGACTATTGTGCACAGCTGATTAAAGACGGGCACCTTGAATCGGTACAGCAAAAAACCGGATTATTAATCGACTCGTATTTTTCAGCGACGAAAATTAAATGGATCCTAGATCATGTGAAAGGAGCCCGCAAGCTTGCCGAACGTGGCGAGTTAGCTTTCGGAACCATCGACACCTGGTTAATATGGAATTTAACAGATGGTAAGACACATGTTACGGATGTAACAAATGCCTCCCGCACCATGTTGTACAACATCAACACGTTGAGCTGGGACGAGGAATTGCTTACACTTTTCGATATCCCTGCTTCTGTACTCCCTGAAGTCAAAAGCTCCTCCGAGATATATGGAGAAACCTCCGGCGACTTAGGTAGCCGACAGATACCAATTGCTGGTATTGCTGGTGATCAACAAGCGGCTTTGTTTGGACAAATGTGTCTGAAGAAAGGTATGGCAAAAAACACCTACGGCACGGGCTGTTTCTTATTGATGAACGTCGGGAATAAACCAGTTTATTCGAAAAACAAATTGGTAACAACGATTGGATGGAAAATTGGCAAAGAGGTTGTTTACGCTTTAGAGGGATCGGTATTTATCGGTGGTGCTGTGGTGCAATGGCTTCGTGATGAGCTAAAAATCATCAAAAAATCGAGCGATATCGAGGCTTTGGCAACGAGTGTAGATAGCACGGATGGCGTTTATTTAGTTCCTGCATTTGCGGGTCTTGGCGCACCACATTGGGATGCGAATGCCCGCGGAACCATATTTGGTATCTCTAGAGGAACTTCAGATGCACACATCGCACGTGCTGCCTTAGAGAGCATTGCCTATCAAACTTATGACATTTTGAAAGCGATGGAGTCGGATTCTTCGACGAAGATCAAAGAGCTTCGCGTTGATGGAGGCGCGACACAAAACAACTTCTTGATGCAATTTCAAGCGGATATTCTAAAAACTTCTGTTGTGCGCCCTAAAGTTACAGAAACGACAGCCATGGGTGCTGCCTTTTTAGCAGGCTTAGCGGTAGGTTTTTGGAAAGATGTGGCGGAGATCGAAGCTCTTTGGAAAGAGGACAAATTGATTAGTCCTTCAAAAACAGCCAAGCTAGCGAATAATTTAAAGGAGTGGAATCGTGCCGTGAAGGCCGTCCGTTATTGGTCAGAGAATCCAGAATAACAATAAATCATAGCTAAACCTATTTTATGAGTCCATTTGTAGCAGAATACTTAGGAACGGCCGTCATGATCCTTCTTGGAGGAGCTGTGGTTGCCAATGTGGTACTGAAAGGCACCAAAGGAAATAATGGTGGTTGGATTGTCATTACGACGGCTTGGGCACTTGCTGTCTTTGTTGGCGTTACGATTGCCGGCCCCTATAGTGGGGCGCACTTAAACTGTGCGGTCAGCATTGCGAATCTTGCTTTAGGCAAGCTCGATTTAATCACAACGTTAACCTATATCGCCGCCCAATTTCTAGGAGCGATGACTGGCGCTTTTGTTGTCTGGTTGATGTATAAGGATCATTTTGATGCAACCGATGATGCCGGAGCAAAGCAGGCGGTATTTTGTACAGCTCCTGCCATTCGTAACCTCCCTATCAACCTAGTTTCCGAGATTGTGGGCACCTTCGTGTTAATATTTACGATTCTTCATTTTACAGATGCAAAAATGTCAGATGATTCCGTTATCGGATTAGGAACCATAGGTGCTATACCGGTTGCCTTTTTAGTTTGGGTGATTGGTCTATCCTTAGGAGGAACAACAGGTTACGCCATCAATCCAGCGAGAGATCTAGGTCCTCGTATTATTCATGCGATACTCCCGATCAAGAATAAAGCTGGTTTTGACGCGGGATATGCTTGGGTACCAGTTTTAGGCCCAATTATTGGAGCCTTACTAGCCGTAGCCCTATATAGCTGCGTATATTAAAAGGAAATGAAAAAGGGATTTTTTAAACTGTTAAACAAGATTAATAAAGCGGTATTGCCTAGTTATACGAAGTTAGACCCCGCTAAACTAAGTAAGCTACAACAGGCCGTTGTAGCTTACCGATATTATGTTTTAACGCAGTCGCTTGATTAAGCGACTGTGTTTTCAGCATCGCCTGCATCACCGATCACCTTCACGACGTTTTGTGGGAATACAACATTCTTGCCATCAAGAACAATCTTCACGGCTTCCGCAACATCATTCTTAGTCGCCCAAAATTCTTCGCGTTTCGCCCAAGCACGAACGATCAACTGAATGCCAGATTCTTTTAAATCGCCTACAATGACTTCTGCTTTTGGCTTATTTAAAATACGCGGCTCATTACTCAAGACCGTAAGCACTGCTTCTCGAGCTACTTTGATGTTCGTATCATAGGAAACCACTAGGGTAAATTGCATTCTGCGTGAAGCGATTTTTGTGAAGTTCTTAATCACCGAGTTCGCTAGCGGGCCGTTAGGCGTGAAAACACGAATACCGTCGTCATCAATCAGCGTGGTATACAACAGGTCAATACGCTCTACCGAACCGCTCGCTCCTGCCCCACTCGTAATATAATCACCAACATCAAAGGGACGGAATAATAGAATTAAGACGCCTCCAGCAAAGTTGGAAAGACTTCCTTGTAAGGCCATACCAACTGCTAAACCAAAGGCCGATAAAGCCGCGATAAACGAGGTAGTTTGAATACCCATCGTACTGGCAACCGTTAACAACAATAATCCGTAAAGGGTAAACTTGATTATACTCTTGAGAAATGAACGGATGGATGGATCAACATTTCGCTTTTCAAACCTATTATCAATGAAATTGAGTACAAACTTGATAACATAGCGCCCGACAAACAGAATAAAAAACCCAACTGCAATATTCGGAAGTGCAATTACTACGGAGTCTACTAGCTTTTCTAAACTTCTTTCTACAGAAAACCAATTCATATGTGCGTGTATTTTTTTCAAAAGTAAGAAAATACTGCTTTCGACACATCCAAATGGCATATTTTTAAATATCTTTAACGTATGAGCTTTCAATACTTCGATAATAATGCAACGACCCGGCTGGATGAACAGGTACTGCAAGCAATGATGCCTTACTTACAAGAATCTTACGGAAATGCTTCCAGCGTGCAGCACAAGCTCGGAAGAGCCGCGAATTCGGCGATTGAGCAAGCACGTTTGGAACTGGCAAGCATGTTAAACGCGACACCGAAAGAAATCTTCTTCAACTCGGGGGCAACAGAAGGTATTAATACGGTTTTAAAGGGGATTGTACAAACCTACATATCCAAAGGCAAACATATCATCACGTGCAAAACCGAACACAAAGCCGTGCTCACCGTTTGCGAAGCTTTGGCCAAACAAGGGGTAGAAATTACCTACCTAGATGTTGATGCAGATGGGCAAATAAGTCTGGATGAGTTAGAGAAATCTATCCGAAAGGACAGCATATTGGTTTGTCTAATGTCTGCAAACAATGAAACTGGCGTGTTGCATAACATTGAAGAAATCGCCCGTATTTGTCAGGAGCACGATCTATTGTATTTCTGCGATGCCACACAACATATCGGAAAATTACCAATTGATTTAGATAGAATTCCAATAGATATATTAAGTTTTAGTGCACATAAATTCCATGGACCTAAAGGTATAGGTGGGCTTTATATTCGTCGTAAAAGCAAGCCTACTCAGATTCCAAGCTTAGTTGCAGGTGGCAATCAAGAGCATGGTTTCCGAGGCGGTACCTACGCAGTGCCTCAGATCGTAGGCATGGGGGCCGCGGTTAGGCAGTTCGACTGGGAAAAGAATATTGGGAGCGTTCGGGATTATTTTGAAGCTCAACTTTTAGCAGCTATCCCCGAAAGCAGTATACACGCAGCACAATCCAACCGCATTCCAAATACAAGCAATGTCCTCATTAAACATGTTCGCTCGACTGTTTTAATGACCAAACTACCAGAAATGGCCTTTTCGTCCGGATCAGCCTGTGTGTCGGGTTCGCGCGATCCATCGCATGTACTCAAAGCGATGGGATTAACCGATGAGGACGCTTATTGCAGCAGCCGTTTTAGCTTCAGTAAATACACGAGAAAGGAAGATATAGACTTGGTAATTCCGCAAATAAAACATGCTGTAGAGCAGATTCGAGCGGAATCGCCAATTTGGCAAATGTATAAAGAAGGGCTAATTTGACAGAACTCAGATGATTTAGCAAATAATTGGAATTTGTTTTGATTATCTTTTTGAAATAATTGGAAGGAGAACACTATGGTTACCATTACAGATAAAGCAAAAGAACGTATTAGCAATATCATGCAACAAGAGAACTACGATAGCAATTATTTTGTTCGTGTTGCTGTAGAAAGTGGCGGATGCTCGGGTCTTTCGTATAAATTGAATTTCGACAACGAAGAGAAGAAAGGTGATCAGTTTTTCGAGGATAATGGCGTGAAGATCTGCTTAGATATCAAGACTTACTTGTATTTAGCCGGTACAGAACTTGATTATTCAGACGGTTTAA
>JBEBRI010000115.1:0-12136 GCA_040394915.1 Sphingobacterium sp. | reverse complement strand
CTCGATGCGGAAAAGAAACAAATAATCGATTCTTAACAGAAACACTTACTCCAATCGGCTGTGCTTTGTCAAAAGAAGCAACAACTTCCAAAGTTCGCTGAGACGTACTGTCCTGTGCAAGTCCAACTTCCATACTCAATAAACAAATAAGGCTAACGTAGATTAATTTTCTCATGTAGTGCGATAAATACCCCATACTAATTAAACGTTTTGAAATGGGAATTTATGATTTACCATTGACTATTAAAATAATTATTGATGTTTCCTGCTAATCCATAAAACTGAAAACATGCAAAAAATTAGTAAGCAATAAAAAAAGGAGCTACGGCAATGTGTAGCTCCCTTCGCTTATCTTAAGTTCATCCTGTCGCCTATTTTGCGGGCGTCAGCGTAATCTTTCTGAATTCGATAGCCCCATGGTCACCTTGGATATAAAGTGGCCCTGGCTCGCCTTCTTTACTGTCTAACGCTCCGCCAGTGATACCTGGAATTTCCTGATTACTGATAATCGTTTTGCCATTTGCAACAATCGTCACCAGTCGACCCACAAGCGTAATATCAAACTTCTGCCATTCATTGGCTCCTAGTGTCGCCATTTCATTTGGTGCAAGGAATCCATAAACACCACCAAAATATAGCGATCCTGGATGTTTATCTTTCGGAGAGTCCTCTATTTGAACCTCATAACGTCCACGTAGGTAAACGCCTGAGTTACTTCCTTCAGGATAACGGAACTCCAAACTCAATTTAAAATCTTCGAAACTTTGCTCAGATACCAAGTTGGCACCTGCTGCTTGATTGATTAAGATACCGTCTTTAACCACCCACTGATTCTTTTCATTGGAAGGCTTCCAGCCTGTCAAATCTTTACCATTAAACAATTCTACAGCTGTTCCCCATTCTACGGCTTTATCACGTACCAAATATGGAGCTTTTACACCTGTAAATGTATATTTTTCGCCGTTATTGGAAGTAATAGTACCTTTTAATTCACCTCCAGCTAATTCTCCTTCAATCACAAAGTCACCTTCGCCACCTTCCCATTGTGGAGGAATAGCGAACGAAAACTTACCGTTCGTTAATTTAATGTGCGAAATAGGGCGATTACTGCCGCTATCTCCTACCCAAGATCCAACGAGTGTCGTAAATCCAGATAATTTAATTTCGATCCAAGAAGGGACCGAAGTTCCTTTCTTATCAACGGTCAAATCCCATCTTCCCAACAAGTCTTTCGACTCTTCAGGAATAGTCTGAGAGGCTGGATTATGCACCTCCTCTTCTTTCTTCTCTTGCGTTGCATTCTTACAAGAGCTTAAACTCAAACTTAAGATCGTGGTAAAGGCCAGACCCGTTGCAAATTGTTTAATCATTTCTATTTATCTTTTTGGTTCTTTTTAAACTACATAATATTGTTCCCATCCCTTTTTAGGAGGTGGACCAACTAACAGAGCATTCGCAAATTTATCATTTACAATTTCCTTTTTCACCGGATCGAAATCAAACTTTGTATTTAATCGTTGCGCAATTACTCCTAGGCAAAATACTTGACTCAGAGGGCCTGCAACTTCGAAGGAAGAACGTGTTTTCTCCTGTCCCTTACATGCTTTCAAGAAGTTTGCAAAGTGATTCGAAGGAGAAGCAGGTACTTCCGGAAGTCTGCTCGCCATATCTTTTGCTTTATCTTCTGGAATGATCGTCAATGTGCTACCATGCGATCCTCCCTTGAAGGTTAAGTCTTTTCCGTAAATAATTTTACCAGGATTTAATTTCGCTGGCTCTAATTTTCCTGTACTTGGAGGTGGAATGTTAGGGTCTAAGCCAGAAATACCATAACCTGCAGGAATTGGCGGTAGATTATCTAGGCCATCATACCACATAATATCGAGGGCTGGCATTTTCTTACGTTTTGGAAAGCTAAACTTCAATGTAGAGGACATCGGGAAAAAGAATGAATTATGGCCATCTAAACGTACAGCTTCTAGGCGGGTCGGCAATCCTAACTCCAAAAATTCGTGTGCAGCGTCAAGGATATGTGCTCCCCAATCGCCTAATGCCCCCATTCCGAAATCATACCAACAACGCCATTGTCCATTGACGAAATCTTTGTTATAGTTATGTCCGAGCGTCTGCATTTGCCATATTTCCCAATCCAGCGTTTCAGGAAGCTTTTCAGCCGGCGGGAAATTCTTTATATTCACATCCCAACCGTGCCATCTGCGCGGCATATTCATATGCCCTACGACCTGCGTAACATCTTTAATAATTCCGGCTTCTTTCCAGGCTTTAAACTGAAAATAGTTTGCCTCCGAGTGTCCTTGATTACCCATCTGAGTGGCCAGTTTAGGATACTTCTTAGCCTTTTGCATCATTAATTCTACTTCCAAGAACGTACGCGCCATTGGTTTTTCTACATAGACATGTTTCCCTAGTTCCAAAGCCATCATAGTAATTGGAAAGTGGGAGAAGTCTGGAACACCTACAGATACCGCATCGATTTGGTTTCCCATTTTATCGAACATCTGGCGGAAGTCTTGAAATCGTGGAACATCAGGGAATTGCTTCAATATAGCTTCAGTATGTTTCGCGCCCATATCCACGTCACAAAGTGCGACAACATTACACAGACCCGTCTTATGAAATTCCAATAGAATTTCAGCGGCTCGGTTTCCAATACCGACAGCAGCTAAATTGACACGCTCGTTGGGTTTTGCCATGATAACATTTGCGAAGCTACTATTTGCCAATGCAACTGCTCCTCCGGCCATGACCGACTTCTTTAGGAAGCTTCTACGAGAAAAAAAATGATCCATGAAAAAATGATTAGGTTTAAATTTATTAATGATCGTATCCTAAAATTAAAAAAAAATATTAATTTCAACACGATAATCATACATTATCGATAAACCTGTTACAAAATCAACAAAAACTTTATATGAGAAATTTCTTTAAAAAATCCATCTGTTCCCTTTCATCCTGTGCCTTAAGCTTTATGTTGCTGTCGGCATCCTGTCAGAATGGCGATAAATCAGCTGCTTCTGGCGATTGGGAAAATCTTTTCAATGGAAAAGACTTGACCGGATGGAAAACGCTTGCTGGCAAAGCGCCTTACACAGTAGAAGACGATGCCATTGTGGGAACAATGGTTAAGGGAACACCAAACAGCTTCTTGGTAACGGAAAAAGAATACGGAGACTTTATCTTAGAACTAGATATCAAACTTGAGGGAGCTACGACAAATTCAGGGATTCAAACTCGCAGTCATTACGATGCAGCTGCCAACGATGGCAAAGGCCGTGTATATGGTAGACAGCTAGATGTGGATCCGACCGCTAGAGCTTGGACCGGTGGCATTTATGATGAGGGGCGTAGACAATGGCTATATCCTTTAGATCTCAACCCAGCAGCTAAGTCAGCTTATAAACCTAACGAATACAATAAGATACGAATTGAAGCTATTGGTAATGAAACCAAAACCTGGGTCAATGATGTTCCCTGTGCGCACCTAATCGATACCGTCGACGCTTCTGGCTTCATTGCCTTACAAGTACACGCTCTTCCAGACTCATTAGATGGTAAGAAAGTATATTTTAAAAACATTAAGATTCAGACAAAGAATCTAAAACCAGCGGACTTCCCAAGCGATATCTATATTGTTAATACGACCGCAAATAGTGTTAGCGAGGAAGAGCAAAAACAGGGTTATAGTCTACTCTTTAACGGAAAAGATGCAACAGGTTGGAAGTCTGCACGTGGCGGAGAGTTCCCAACGAAAGGATGGAAAATAGAAAATGGAATGATATCCGTTCAGGAATCAGACGGCGCCGAATCCACTAACGGCGGTGATATTATTACAGAAAAACAATACAAAGCATTTGACTTGTCATTTGATTTTAAATTAACCCCAGGTGCAAACTCAGGAGTTAAGTATTTCGTTACACTAAATGAAAAAACCGCAGGATCTGCTATCGGACCTGAATATCAAATATTAGACGATGAGTTGCACCCAGATGCTAAATTGGGTAAAGATGGAAATAGAACATTGGCATCACTGTATGACCTGATTACTTCCGATAGAAATCCTCGCGCAAGAAAGCCTATTGGTGAGTGGAATCGCGGACGTTTAGTCGTAGAACCAAATAACAAAGTTACTTACTGGTTGAATGGCTTCAAAATGTTAGAATTCGTTAGAGGATCAGAAGATTTCAGGAAATTAGTTGCAGGAAGTAAATATAAAGATTGGGATAAATTTGGTGAAGCAGAACAAGGACATATCTTACTTCAAGACCATGGAGATCAAGTATCTTTCAGAAGTATTAAAATTAAAGAATTGAAGTAGGACTAAGCATCAATAGAAAGGGGTGGATTAAATAAATCCACCCTTTTTGTTTAACTAAGATCCTATTGTTTACTTGCTAATCGCGAAAAACGCGTTCAATTTCTCCTGAAAAACTCGGAGTTCCTCAGCCTGTAAATTGATAAATGCGTTATCGCTCAATTTACCAACAACAGTTTCCATCTCTTCCTCTGAATTATAAACCATCATGCGGAAAGGATTACTATAATCTTTAGCTCGTGTTTTTCGAATCTCGTCGCATATCCATTTCTTGACCGTTAATGCTTCGTCGAACAGTTCATGCCAAAACATAGCGTCCCAGCTGCTTGCCTCACGCCCCGTTACCTCTTGGAGAGAGACTAAGGCATGCTGCAATTTATCGCCCACATATTCGCTACTTAATGCGTGATATTGCGCATGAACAGCGTCCCACGTAGCTATTTCTCCAATTCGAATATCATTTAGTAATTCGTCTAATTTTCCATTTGGCATTAATTGACCACCGACATTAACAAAAGTTACACGCTCGTTGGTTTTCAAGGAATGACCAAATAAGGAACTTTCGAAGTCTGCAGGCTTTACGTGCTCCAATACTTGACATACCGCGTAATATCGAATCAGTTTTTTAAATAAAGCGTATGATTCCCTAGGCTTTAGCAAACAAACTTTACGTTTGGAAAACTCTACATTGGATAAGTATATCGTTAAATCCGAATTGGAATCACCTGTCAACCAGTCGATAGCTGTAAGATTGCCAGCCAAACCTTCCCTTTCCAGTGCAGAAGAAACAGCCAACTCAATTTCTTGGAGTCCATTGAACAATTCGTTGACCGTATCCGGTGCAAGAATATCGTATTCAAAATATTGGTTCTTGAATTGACGTTTATCGCGACTTAAGAATTTGTTCGTATTACGCATTAGCGCATACATATTGTACATAAACCAATACCCAGGAACAATTAGTAGCTGATCATTTTTGACATCATTACTGATCAATGAAAATGGAATACGAATATCCATTTCATGTTGAAAGTCGCCTTTGACGATCAAACTATAAGACGCAAATCGTGAATTATGCTTCAAGCTTACACAGAGTCCAGGCCAGAATCCTCTTCCCGCAACAATCTCTCCATCAGCACCTCTGGAATTATGATTCGAACCTACGGTAGCCCCAGCAGCCATATTCGACTGCCCCATAATAAGCGATGCGCATAGAAACGAGTTATTATGATGCTGCTCGTGAGCCGGAAAGATAAGTGAGTTTAAAACCTCGCAGCAAGAGATTGTCGAATTGTCTCCAAGAAACGAATTAATTAATCGAGCCCCATATTTAAGTTGCGAATAGGAAGATAGGATAAAACGTACTGCCTTTACCCCATAAAAAACCCGACAACCATAACCAATTATTCCATTAACTAATTCACAGCCTTCTCCTATTTGAGTGTAGGCATCCGAGGTCGAATTAACCGTTACATTCTTTAACTTGTTTACTCCTTTGATATAGGCATCCGAACCAATCTTCACATTCTTAATCGTGTGCGAATTCTTGATTACCGTTCGATCTCCAATCTCGCTATAGTACCCTCTGTCGGAACTAAAGCATTTGTTTGTCATCTCTAAGAAACGATCTTGAAGCGCCTTATCCTGGCGGTTTCTACTCCATAAGTAAGCATCGGCAGCTTGCATCCCATCGAATGGTAAAACCTTGCGGTTTCCATTCTCATTGCATACTTCTAGATAAATCCGGCTATCCTCCTGATCGCCATCTTTCAGAATTCCATTTCCAAACTTCGCGCTGGAGCTCGTCTCCATCTCATTAACATTCAAGAGAATTACTTCGTTACCGACTATAAAATGAGCAATATATCGAACTTGATGCAAAGCGATACAATCACCTAAATCGCAGCTGATAATATGCGAATTATAGATACCGCAAGCTAAGCGGATATCTCGATATTCCAAGTAGACCTCTTCCATATCGCCAATACGTACCAATCCGTAAAACTTGGATCGTTTAATCTGCTTTGGAAGGAATTTATCTGTTACTAAGACATCATTCCAATTAGTAGATTCATTGGCATTGCTTTCTAAAATTGCAATCTCTGCAGCTGTAAGATTTCTATATATTTTATCATTCGTTTGTTGTTGAAAACGATAATAATACTCATCTCTTCCCTCTTTTAAATATTGAGCAGGAATAAAATCATACCCAATACGACTTAAAGGAATTTTATTAACATAACCCATAAGTATGCTTTATTCTACAGTTACAGATTTTGCTAGATTGCGTGGTTTATCAACATCTAACCCTCGATATACACCAATATAATAGGAAAGTAATTGTAAGGGTACAACGGTCAAAATTGGCGCAATAATTTCATCTAGTACAGGAACAGTCATTACATCATCTGCAATGCTATGTGTTATATTATCGCCCTCAGACACAACGGCAATAACCTTACCTTTGCGCGCTTTGATCTCTTGCATATTGCTGATCACCTTTTCATGGTAAATATCTTTCGTTGCCACAAAAACAACGGGCAATGTTTCATCTACCAATGCTATCGGTCCATGCTTCATCTCTGCAGCTGGATATCCTTCCGCATGTATATAGGAGATCTCTTTCAATTTCAATGCTCCTTCCAGTGCGGTTGGGAAGTTATAACCACGTCCAAGGTAAAGCACATCATGTGCGTCTTTGTATTTATAGGCGATTGCTTTGATGTTATCCACTTCATTTTTCAATACCCACTCTACTTTCTCAGGTACACTATTGAGTTCGTTGGAAAGTTCAACGAAGCGTTCCTCTGAAATCGTACCTTTCAATTTCGCTACCTTTAGCGCCAATAACATCAGCACCGCAAGTTGAGCTGTATACGCTTTCGTACTTGCCACCCCAATTTCTGGACCTGCATGCGTATAGCAGCCTGCGTGAGAAATACGAGCAATAGAAGATCCAACAACATTTACAATACCAAATATTGTCGCGCCCTGCCCCTTAGCGCGTTCTAGTGCGACTAACGTGTCTGCAGTCTCACCGCTTTGGGAAATCGCGATAATCACATCGTCTTCCGAAATAATTGGATTCCTATATCGGAATTCTGAAGCATATTCTACCTCTACATTAATTCTACACAATTCCTCAATTACATATTCAGCAACTAGACCAGCATGCCAGCTTGTTCCGCAGGCAACAATAATAATCCGGCGAGCATTCAGCAATTTATCCTGAATAGAGTCTACGCCACTTAGGATGATCTTGGAATCGTTCAAGACTAAACGTCCGCGTAAAGAATCCGCGATAGTAGTAGGTTGTTCAAAAATCTCTTTCAACATAAAATGATCATATCCACCCTTCTCAATAGCCGCCAATTCCATATCTAGTTTTTGTACAAAAGGCGTTATGGTTTCATTACCGAGATTTTTTAGAATTAATTCATCCGGACGAACAATAGCTAATTCATAATCGTTGATATAAACAACCTCTTTCGTATAAGCAAGCATAGGCGAGGCGTCCGAACCCAAGAAATGTTCGTTATTTCCGATCCCTATAACCAAAGGGCTCCCCTTTCTGGCTGCAATAATCGTATCTGGTTGATCAGCTGAGACAATTAATATCACATAGGCACCAGTAACACGCTTAAGGGCAATCCGGATAGCCTCTTCGAGGCTACAATCGTTATTTAATTGAATATCTTCGATAAAGTTTAATAATACCTCGGAATCTGTATCACTCTTAAACTCATATCCTTCTTTAATCAATTCATTCTTCAGCGATGCATAGTTCTCGATAATACCGTTATGAATCATCGCCAAATTGCCAGATTTGGAGATATGCGGGTGTGCATTTCGATCGGAAGGTTCCCCGTGGGTTGCCCAACGCGTATGTCCAATACCGGTCGTTCCAGCAGTGGACTGTTCAGCAACGAATTCTTCGAGGGCGGCGACTTTACCCTCCTTTTTATAAACTCTGATCGCATCCCCTGTTTGAAGAGCGACTCCAGCACTATCATAGCCGCGATATTCTAATTTTTTTAAGCCATCAATAACTATGGGATAGGCTTGACGTTTCCCGGTGTAACCGACGATTCCACACATAATTGTTCTCGTTTAATTTAAGCTTTTGTTATAATTTTTTTTTAAATATAGCTATAAAATCTAGCTACGCAATCGATTGATTGCCATAAAAAACAAAAACCGGACCAAGTCCGGTTTTTAATATCTTAATTATTATTTTAGTTTAGTTCAAACTTATAACCAACGCCTTTTACGGTAGTAACATAGGTATCTCCGATTTTCTCACGAAGTTTTCGAATGTGTACATCGATCGTGCGGTTTGTAACGACAACAGAATCCTCCCATATTGCTTTCAGAATCTGCTCCCTTGTAAACACCTTATTCGGCTTAGACGCTAATAGGTATAACAATTCGAATTCCTTCTTTGCTAAGACAAACTTTTCATCACCTCGGTAGACTAAGAATGAATCTCTATCGATTACTAAATCGGAAATCTCTAATTTATCAGTTGACTGATCATCGACAACCTCGGAAGTATTTCTCCGAAGGATTGCGTTAATACGGCTCATTAGTGCGCGTGGTTTAATCGGCTTAGCGATATAATCGTCCGCCCCCACATGAAAACCAGCAATTTCTGAATACTCTTCGCTTCTGGCGGTTAAGAAAACCATAAAGGTCTGTTTAAACTCCGGCATAGAACGCATCAAACGACAAGCTTCAATTCCATCCATCTCCGGCATCATGACATCCAAAATAATCAGATCGGGATATACATCCTTTGCCACTTTTATTGCCTCTTTACCGTTTGCCGCAGTGTAAACTTGGTATCCCTCTTTGGTTAAATTATAAGAAATCAATTCAACAATGTCTGCCTCATCGTCAACCACTAGAATTTTCTGCTTACTGGCCATATAATGTCTTTTTTTTGCTAAGTTATGTAGTTAATCATAAGATAAAGTTAACCAAATATTATATAATTGTTAACACTTAAATATAACTTAACAATGCATTATTCTTAATTTAAGGTTTTCGTTAAAAAATCTTCTAACTCTTTCCCTCTTAAGTTCTTGGCAATAATCTTTCCTGTACCATCAACAATATAAGATGTAGGAATCCCTTTAATTTGATAGTCTATTACAAGTGGTGAACTCCATGCTTGCAAATCGGATATATTCGTCCATTCTAATTTATCATCTGCAATCGCACGCATCCACGGACCTGGGTTGTTATCTAGGGATACCCCAAGCACGGTGAAATTCTTATCTTTAAAACGATGGTATTGTTTGACGATGTTTGGATTTTCTTCTCGACAAGGCATACACCAGGAAGCCCAAAAATCGATTAATACGGTTTTACCCTGAAAATCCGATAACTTAACCAACTTATTATCCTTTGTATACGCTTGTAATGCTGGCGCCGGCTGCCCGATTGCCAATTTACGAAGCTTGTTCACTTCCTCTTTAAAATCGTTGACATAACGATTCTCCGTGAATTTATCTTTGATTTGATCGGCATAACTTATCAATTCCGGCTCTGCCATCTCTGGATCCAGCGTGCTCATCACATAAAAACCCGCCAAGTCCTGATTCTTATCTGCAAAAGTAACTGCTTGTTGTACGTAGTTTTTAAAGAAAGGTTCAAACTTCTGAAGCATCTCTGCGCGCAGATTTTGGATCTCATTAGCGCCAAGATCTGTCGTTGCTTTTGTAAACGCTTGCTGTAGAGAATCGCGAACAAAGTCGATGCGACCTTTTAGCGGCGCAAAATCCTTCAATTTCGTAGAAAGTTCCGAACCTTCAACCTTATATGCTTCCGGTTGCTGCATATCAACAGAAAATGTCAATTCCTTTCCCGGTTCAACGATAATAGGATATCTATTCTTCCCAACGGCAATCGTTAATAAACGTTCCTGAGTGGCTGGTCTTTCAAATTTAAATCGATTACCGTCTGCGATAAACGTAGAATCCAATTTACGATCTCCCTCATAAAAACTTACCACTTTCACATTTCCCGGGTTATCAATAACTCCTTTTATCTGGATACTTTCATTGTTCGAGCAAGCGCTAAATAAACTTGACATGAACAACAAACCACATACATTTAATACGGATTTTCTCATTATATTTTACTTTACAAATTCCCTAGCGCGTTCAATCGCTTTCGGCAAGCCAGCACTATTCTTACCTCCTGCTGTTGCGAAGAAAGGTTGACCACCACCTCCACCTTGGATCTCTTTCGCCAATTCGCGAACAATGTTGCCTGCGTTCAAACTCTTCTCTTTTGCTAAATCATCTGAAATCATCACTGTCAGACTCGGTTTCCCGTCAAAATCAGCTCCCAAAACTAAGAATAAGCGATCTACAGCACCTTTCAACGCATAAGCTAATGTTTTCACCGCATCTGCATTTGGTAAATCAACAACCATCGATAGGAAGTTGATATCACCAATACGCTCAAATTTAGATTGCAATTCTTCCCGCATTTTCATTGATTTTTCAACGATGTTGCGCTCAATCTCTTTTCGAAGTGCACTGTTTTCATCGATAACTTTATTTAATGCGGAAACGAAATCTTTCGGATTGTTTAACATGCCTTTCATGTTGTCTACCAATTCGAAATATTCACGGATGACCTGCTGTGCTTTTGTACCCGTGATGGCTTCAATACGACGCACTCCTGCTGCTACTGCAGACTCCGATACGATCTTAAAGAAACCTATTTGACCCGTTGCACGAACATGCGTTCCACCACATAATTCTTTTGAATACTGGTCATCAAAAGTGATTACGCGAACATGATCTCCGTATTTTTCACCAAATAAAGCTGTAACGCCCGATTCAATTGCTTTTTGATAAGGAACATTGCGTTCCTCTTTTAGCGGTATATTTTCGCGGATCTTTGTATTCACGATATCCTCTACTTGCTTGATTTCTTCATAACTCATCTTCGCAAAATGAGAAACATCAAAACGAAGCATATCAGGAGACACTAAAGAACCTTTTTGATTGACATGATCTCCTAAAACTTGTTTTAATGCCGCATGCAATAAATGGGTAGCGGAGTGATTCGCTTCGGTGTCTCTTCTTTTTGAAAGATCTACTACCGCTTCGAAATCCCCAGTTAAAACTGATGGCAACTGATTCACAAAATGGATGATCAATCCGTTTTCCTTTTTCGTGTCTACAATTTCAATTTTCTCACTCGTCTCTAACGAACGGATGTAACCTGTATCCCCCACTTGACCACCGCCTTCAGCGTAGAATGGAGTCACCGATAAAACTAGTTGAAATTGCTCTTTCCCCTTTGCCGACACCTTGCGGTATTTAACAATCTCTGTCTGACTTGTTAAGGCATCATATCCTACAAATTCTGTGTCTTGATTTTCGCTAACTAAAACCCAATCGCTCGTGTCGATGGCGGTAGCCGCACGTGAGCGTTCCTTCTGCGCCAATAAAGCTTGCTCAAATCCATGCATATCAACTGTTAAACCCTGTTCGCGAGCAAGAAGTTCCGTCAAGTCAATTGGAAATCCGTAGGTGTCAAATAATTCAAAAGCAAAATTGCCATCTATTCGATTTTGATCAGCTACGTAATTTTCAAAACGCTGTATACCCGTTGTTAAGGTACGTAAGAAAGATACTTCCTCTTCCAACACCACCTTCTCAACAAAATCTTGTTGACTGTATAATTCATCAAATACACCTTTAAACTGCTCTGCCAATACAGGTACTAACTCATGGATAAATGGCGATTTAAAGTTTAAGAATGTATATGCGTACCGTACTG
>JBEBRI010000114.1:0-12167 GCA_040394915.1 Sphingobacterium sp. | reverse complement strand
TGTTACATAAGAATATGACTATCGCAGAACAAGCTGCAGAGGTTCGCAAAGTAAAGCGTTCGGAAAGTGGTATGATTCAAGATCCGGTTACTTTATTAGAAAATGCTACGGTTGGAGATGCTTTCCAGATTATGCGTGAACATAAGATTGGTGGTATTCCTGTTATCAATTTAGAGAATAAATTGGTTGGAATCGTGACGAACAGAGATCTTCGTTTTCAAAAAGATATGAGCCGTCCGATCAGTGAGTTAATGACTAAAACAAACTTGGTTATCGCACCTGAAGGAACAGACTTAATCAAAGCGGAGGAGATTTTACAGAATCATAAAATTGAGAAGCTGCCCGTTGTTGATGTAAATGGTGTTTTGAAAGGATTGATTACTTTTAAAGACATTCAAAAATATAAACACTACCCAAATGCAGCAAAAGATGAACATGGTCGTTTATTAGTTGGTGCTGCGGTCGGTGTTACCCATGATACACTTGATCGTGTCGATGCCTTAGTAAAAGCTGCTGTTGATGTCATCACTATTGACACAGCGCATGGCCATTCATTAGGTGTAATCAATAAGCTAAAAGAAGTAAAAGCAAAATACCCTAATTTGCAAGTTATCGTTGGTAATATTGCAACTGGGGATGCAGCTAAGATGTTAGCTGATGCTGGTGCTGATGCTGTAAAAGTTGGTATCGGTCCAGGGTCAATTTGTACGACTCGTATCATTGCAGGGGTTGGTGTTCCACAGTTATATGCGGTATATGAAGTTGCCAAAGCTTTAAAAGGAACAGGTGTTCCACTTATCGCTGATGGTGGTATTAAGCAAACTGGCGATATTGCGAAAGCAATTGCAGCGGGTGCCGATACCATTATGGCGGGTTCATTATTCGCGGGTGTGGAAGAAGCGCCAGGCGAAACAATTCTGTTAGAAGGAAGAAAATTCAAATCTTACCGCGGAATGGGTTCTATCGAAGCAATGGAAAAAGGCTCAAAAGATCGTTATTTCCAAGATGTAGAAGATGATATCAAAAAATTAGTACCGGAAGGTATTGTTGGACGTGTGCCATATAAAGGAACATTAGCAGAAGTAGTTTACCAATATATTGGTGGTTTACGAGCTTCCATGGGCTACTGTGGTGCTGCTACCATCGAGCAATTACAGGGTGCTCGCTTTGTCAAAATTACTGGAGCAGGACTCCGTGAGTCTCATCCACATAATATCCAAATCACGAAAGAAGCTCCAAACTATAATAGTAGGGGATAGTGTTGTTTAGACATTAGATTTTAGACATTAGATGTAAGACATCCTATGGGGTATAAAAAAATCCTCTTGTTGAAAGACAAGAGGATTTTTTGTTTTTATGGGGTTTGTTTTTTTTATAAGCTGGTTAAGTGGATAAACTAGTTAAGTGGATAAGCTAGTCATGTGGATAGGCTTGCTTTCTGTATAGGCTAGTTATGTGGATAAGCTAGTCATGTGGATAAGCTGGTTAAGTGGATAAACTAGTCATGTGGATAAGCTAGTTATATGGTTAGGTTTGTCATCTGAATAGGCTATTTATGCTGATTAGCTAGTCGTGCGAATAAGCTAGTCATATTTAGAAAACAATACCTATTGCTGATGTATAGTTCAATTATTTGAGCTGCCTTTAACCAGTTCTGTACTGTGTTGGGGTCATTTTTGTTATCGTTTTGAAATTTTTATGAAAGCTAACGAAGTTATTAAAACCTGAATCGTAGCATATCTCTTTTAGGGAGAAATCTGAATTTCGCAGTTGCGTGCATGCATGGCTGATGCGTAATTCCGTGATAAATTGCACCGGCGTTTTTCCTGTTTTCTGTTTAAAATATCGACAGAAAGAATTTTCGGTAAGTCCGGCGATTGAGGCTAGCTCTTCAAGTTTTATGCGCTGTTTGTAATTGTTGCGAATATGCTCCATCAGGCTGTTCATTCGGCCTTGATCGTCGGAACTATTCAAAATTGAATAATTTTCGCTGGTTAAGGTTTCTGATTCTTGTTGCGCGAAATAGTCCATCAATTCTAACATGGAGGTCAGTTTACTAAGCCCGTGACTACTGAGTGTACGCTCCGCTAGGAAGGGGATACGATTCGGATCTCGTTTAGATAGATAACGACCACGACTGGAATGGTTGATTAAATGTTTAATACCCACCATCTCTGGAGCATTCAAAATATTGTTAATTCCTAAATCCTTATTGAAATGTAAAACGATGCAGTCGATCGGTTCTACCTGTTCGTCCAACGCATAGGTTTTCTCAAACATCCAATAATGTGGAATCTGTGAACCAATCAATACCGTGTCTCCCGCTTGAAAGGATTTTATACAGTCACCTATAAATAAGGTGCCGATCCCTTTGATAACATGAATTAGCTCCAGTTCCTCGTGATAATGCCAAATCAATTGATGTTTCGGGGTATAATCCCGACGTATTTGAAAACTTTGATTGGGTTCTTTCGGTAAAGCAAAGTGTTTAATGATCATAATTAACCAATTTATTCAGAGTTTTTCGAATTAACAAGGAAATGTATGGTAATATTGTTTATAAGTTAGGTAAAATGTTTTATTTATTGTTTAGAATAAATACCGTAATTAGACTTTCCAATCTATAGCCATATTATATGAGTAAGACAAATAGTACTGTAGCGATCGTTTTAATAACGTCCTTATTTTTCTTTTGGGGTTTTATACACAATCTTGATCCCATACTAATTGCCCATTTAAGAAGTGCATTTAGCCTTAGTCATTTACAAGCATCCCTTGTCGACTCGGCAGTTTTTATCGCTTATTTGGTTATGGGAATCCCAGCGGGAATTATTATGAAGCGCTATGGGTATAAGATCGGGATTTTAATCGGATTGCTGCTATTCGCTGTAGGTTGTTTTTTGTTTGTTCCTGCAGCAAATACCATGAGTTATATTTTCTTTTTATCCGCTTTATTTATTGTGGCTTGTGGGATCACGATCTTAGAAACAGCAGCAAACCCCTATATGACCGTATTAGGAGATCCGAATACAGCTACACAACGTTTAAATTTTGCACAGTCTTTTAATGGACTGGCAGCGTTTGTCGCTCCGATTATTGGGGGTAAGTTTATTCTTGCTGAAGATCCATTGAGTGCTACACAAGTCGCTGCTTTGAGTGAGGCTGAGCGGCTAAACTATATTCAAGCCGAGACCGCCGTGGTGAAAGGACCTTATGTAATTCTAGGCTGCATTATCCTAGTTGCGGCCCTCATCTTTATGCTGATTAAGCTTCCGGAAGCGAAGGGAGAAAATGAAGAGAAATCAGGTTTCTTATCAGCCTTGCGCCATAAGAATGTTTCTTGGGCTGTTTTGGCGCAGTTTTTTTATGTGGGCGCCCAAGTTTGTGTATTGAGTTTTTTAATTGTCTTTGCAACAGAGGTGTCTGGCATTTCCGCTCAAGATGCTAAATATTTTGCGGGCGTTGCTGGCTTAGTTTTTATGCTCGGACGATTTATTGGTACATTTTTAATGCGCTCCATAGCACCTTCGAAATTGTTGTTCGTCTATGCGCTTATCGCCATATTGTTAACCTGTGTAGCGATTTTCGGTTCTGGGCTGATAACGATGTATGCGATGATTGCCATTGCCTTCTTTATGTCTATTATGTTCCCTACGATTTTTGCTATCGGCGTTACTGGGATTGGCTCGGATACCAAATCTGCCTCCAGCTTGATTATTATGTCTATTGTTGGAGGTGCCTTATTGCCACCTTTACTAGGCTATATATCTGATGCGACGGGTAATATGCAATATGGATATTTCGTTGTCGTCATTTGTTTTTTAGTGGTGGCACTTTTTGCTTTAAATAATAAGTCTGTCGGCGTCGGTACGACGACAGTACATTAATGATAATAGTATATGTTTAAAAGATATGCGCTAGCATTGGATCTTGTGGATGATCCTCAAATGATTGCTGAGTATGAACAGCATCATAAAACCGTATCTGAAGAGATTAAGAAGTCAATTACAGATGCGGGTATTACCGTTATGGACATTTATCGATTTTCGAATCGTTTGTTTATGATTATGGAAGTAGATGAATCGTTTGATTTTGCTCGAAAAGCAGAAATGGATGCTTCGAATCCGGCTGTTCAAGTTTGGGAGGGATTGATGTGGAAATATCAACAAGCTATTCCAGGCGCTAAGCCAGGGGAGAAATGGGTAATTATGGATCAAATATTTGCCTTGTAGACATGATGGAAAAGACGAAATTATCTTATCTACAAATTCATCCAAAAGACAATGTACTTGTTGCTTTACGTGATTTGCCAGTGGGATTTAGGGTAGAATTTGGTGCTGAGCAGTTCGAACTAGTTGATGCTGTGGCGGCGAAGCATAAATTCACAATTACGAAGTTGGCTAAAGATGCAGAAGTCTATATGTATGGAGTTTTGGTTGGGAAAGTAAATCACGACGTTGATCGAGGGGCGCTAATAGATGTGAATAACCTTCGCCATGCCTCCGACGATTTTAGATTAGGGAAACGTAATTTGAATTGGATGAAGCCTGATGTTTCGCGATATAAAGATCGTACATTTTTAGGCTTTCATCGTAAAAATGGGCAGGTTGGAACAGCAAATTATTGGTTAGTAATACCCTTGGTTTTTTGTGAAAGTCGGAATGTGGCTACCTTAAAAAATGCGTTGGAAGAGAAACTTGGATATCAGGTGGAGTCCAAGGATTATGCTGATGAGGTCGACTTGATGATTTCGAAATTTAAACAAGGAGCCTCTGTAGATGAATTACTGAATGTCGATTTAAGCGCTGCCAAGGATAATAAATCGAGGAGTCGCTTGTTTGAGAACGTGGACGGCGTCAAATTTTTGAATCATGAGATGGGTTGTGGCGGAACCAGGCTAGATTCCGATTCACTTTGTGGTTTGCTAGCGGGATATATTACACATCCGAATGTCGCGGGAGCAACCGTGTTAAGTTTAGGATGTCAACATGCGCAGGCTTCAATCTTACGGGAAGAGATTCAGAAACGTGATCCGCATTTTGAGAAACCGCTATTCATATTCGAACAACAGTTGGAGGGTACGGAGCAGGGGTTAATGCAGAAAGCGATTAAGGCTACATTTGCGGGTTTAAGCATAGCCAACCAACATACGCGAAAGGAGGCGAGCTTAGATAAACTATGTATAGGTTTAGAGTGCGGGGGCTCGGATGGTTTTTCAGGCATTTCAGCGAATCCTGCTTTGGGTTATGTCTCCGATATGCTGGTCAGCCTCGGTGGTTCGGTTATTCTTTCGGAATTTCCAGAATTATGTGGTGTTGAGCAGGAATTAAGTGATCGTTGTCTAGATGAGGCGACTGCTGATCGATTTATGAGTTTGATGAAAACGTATAACGCGAAGGCGGAAGCTGATGGTTCAGGGTTTTATATGAACCCTTCTCCTGGTAATATACGCGATGGGTTGATTACCGACGCGATTAAATCTGCTGGTGCGGCTAAAAAGGGCGGTACTTCGCCGGTCGTTGCGGTTAAAGATTATCCCGAGCTAGCGAATGGGCCGGGGCTAAACTTGCTTTGCACACCGGGGAACGATGTGGAAAGTACGACTGCGGAGGTAGGTTCTGGAGCGAATATCGTTTTATTTACTACCGGATTAGGCACGCCTACCGGAAATCCAATTGCTCCAGTTATTAAGATTTCGTCAAATACGCAGATCTATGAAAAGATGAACGATATTATTGATATCAATTGTGGGACTATCATAGATGGGGAGGAGACGATTGAGGAGGCAGCTCATCGGATTATGGATTATGTAATTGCTGTGGCGAGTGGTCAACAACAAGCCAAGGCGGTCGTTTTAGGTCAAGATGATTTCATTCCTTGGCGACGCGGTGTATCGCTATAAGGAGTGATCAAATAAATTTAATATTAGGTAGAAAAATAAGAAAATAAAATATGGCTAAGTTAGCGGGTAAAGTCGCGGTAATCACTGGAGGAGGTTCTGGAATTGGGCGCGCAATTTCCGAATTGTTTGCTGCGGAAGGGGCAAAAGTTCACATTTTAGACTTAAACCCAGCCGGGGCTACAGAAACGGCGAGCGTAATTAAACAAACAGGTGGTGCTTGTGAGTTGCATACGGTAAATGTAAGTAAGCAAGAAGAGGTGCTAGCGGCTGTTCAGCAAATTGGGAAGATTGATATTTTGGTCAATAATGCGGGTATTGCACATGTGGGCAACGTTGAAAATTGTGCTGAGGCGGATTTTGATCGAGTTTATCAAGTCAACGTGAAAGGTGCCTATAATGCCTTATATGCGGTGATTCCGGTCATGAAAGCTCACGGCGGAGGTGCCATATTAAATCTAGCATCGATTGCTTCTTTAGTAGGTATCGCCGACCGCTTTGCTTACTCGATGAGTAAAGGTGCGATTTATGCGATGAACATGTCTATCGCACGCGATTTTATGCAGGACAATATACGTTCGAATTCTATTTCCCCTGCCCGCGTACATACCCCATTTGTAGATGGTTTTATTGCTAAAAATTACCCGGGAAAGGAAGCCGAAATGTTTGAGAAATTGTCGAAATCTCAACCCATTGGTAGGATGGCAAAACCAACGGAAATTGCTAAATTAGCACTGTTCCTTTGTTCGGATGATGCCGCCTTTATTACTGGTAATGATTATCCGATCGATGGCGGCTTTATAAAACTAAATAATTAGCGGATAGATTTGAGACTTTAAACCTTAGGATAAATCGATTTGATCATAAACGTGTAATTACTGATTCAACGATCGGGATCAAGATCATGTTGCTATCTATTTATCTTGTTCTAAGCATATCAAATGTCTTCAATCTGATTTCGATTAGCGATAAGAAATCTAAACTTAAATATAATACAATGAAATTACTACGTTACGGAGAACCTGGGAAAGAGAAAATCGGAGTACAAATTGCGGACAAAAACTATGATGTTTCGGCATTTGGTGGCGATTTTAACGAAGAATTTTTTACCAACAACGGCTTAGCTCGTTTAGAAGAGTTTTTGAAAGCCAATGAGGGTAAATTGATTGAAATTCCTTCAGATTCACGTTTAGGCGCACCGTTTGCACGTCCATCGAAGATCGTGTGTATCGGCTTGAACTATAGAGATCATGCTGAAGAAACAGGTGCTGCAATTCCGGCAGAGCCCATTATTTTTATGAAGTCTACAACTGCTTTAGTTGGTCCCAACGATCAGGTCATGATTCCAAGGAATTCAGTCAAGACAGATTGGGAAGTGGAATTTGGGATTGTCATCGGAAAGAAGGCTTCTTACGTAGAGGAAGCTGAAGCATTGGATTATGTTGCAGGATATGTACTTCATAACGATGTTTCGGAGCGGGAGTTTCAAATTGAACGTGGAGGTACCTGGGATAAAGGCAAAGGATGTGATACGTTTGCTCCGATGGGTCCTGTAATGACGACAGCAGATGAAATTCCGGATATTAATTCCGTTCGCCTTTGGTTAAAAATTAATGGCAAGACTTTTCAAGATGGAAACACAAGTAACTTGATATTCAATGTTCAACAAGTGGTTTCATATGTTTCTCAGTTTATGACACTATTGCCTGGGGATGTGATTTCTACCGGGACGCCAGCAGGCGTTGGTTTAGGATTTAACCCACCAATCTATTTGAAACCTGGAGATGTCATTGAGTTAGGTGCTGATTACCTTGGTGTTCAACGTCAAGAAGTTGTTGCATTCTCGAAATAATTAGGCGATTATGCGTATTGATGCTCATCAACATTTTTGGCTTTTTGACCCCGTCAGAGATCGCTGGATTACGGAGGAAATGGCTGTTATCCGACGGGATTTTTTGCCTAATGATATTGGTCAAATTCTGAAGGATAATAATTTTGATGGGGTTGTTGCGGTTCAAGCAGACCAATCTCATCAGGAAACGGATTTTCTTGTTGAATTATCAGGGGTCTATAAACTCATCAAGGCAGTGGTGGGCTGGGTTGATTTAAGATCAGAAGCGATCGATGAGCATTTGGCACATTTCAAGCGTTCTCCTATTATCAAAGGATTTCGTCATATTATTGAGGGCGAAGATGATCCTGATTTCTTACATAGGGATGAATTTCTTCGCGGTATTGCCGCGTTGACAAAACAGCAATATACATACGACTTGCTCATTCGCCCCCGACACTACGCGAGCACCTTGAAATGTGTTTCAGCAAATCCGGGACAAGCATTTATGCTTGACCATATTGCAAAACCACCGATTAAGACACAAGAATTCGACGAATGGGCGACATTTATCGATGATCTCGCACAACACAAAAATGTGCACTGCAAAATATCTGGATTGGCAACGGAAGCGGATTGGAAGCATTGGACATTGGATCATTTTACGCAATATATAGCACATGTCGTCCGTTGTTTTGGCAAGGATAGGGTTTTATTTGGTTCCGATTGGCCTGTATGTTTACTGGCAGGTGGCTATGAAGATAGTATACGCATTGTTGAAGATAAGCTAAAAGACTTTACGGAAGCTGAATTAAAAGGGTTCTGGGGGGATAACGCAGTACAATTTTATTCGATTACTTAGAACTATGGATTTACATTTGAAAGATAAAGTCGTTTTAGTAACAGGCGGCGCAAAAGGAATAGGTAAAGGCATTGTGCTTGCTTTAGCAGCAGAAGGTGCTATTCCCGTGATTATCGGTAGAAAGCAAGCTGATAATGAAGCGGTAAAAGGAGAAGTGGAGGCTTTAGGCGGAACTGCCTTTGCTGTAGAAGCGGAATTAGCAAAGCCTGAAGCTTGTGCGCTCGCGGTACAGCAAGTAATTGCAAGGTTTGGTCGAATTGACGGCTTGGTTAATAATGCAGGTCTCAATGATGGCGTTTCCTTAGCCAATGGCAACTATGAGGGTTTTGTACAATCTTTACATAATAGTCTAATTCATTATTATTTGATGGCACATCATTGCTTGCCTGAATTAATAAAAAGCAAGGGAAGCATTTTGAATATTTCTTCCAAGACTGCCGAGACGGGGCAGGGTGGAACCTCGGGCTATGCTGCTGCGAATGGTGGTCGTAATGCCTTGACGCGCGAGTGGGCAGTCGAGCTCCTTCCACATGGGCTTCGTGTAAATGCAATCATTGTTTCTGAGAGCATGACTCCGCAATACGAAAGTTGGATCCAAACCTTGGATAATCCAGTGGAAACATTGCAAAAGATCACCAGCAAAATACCGTTGGGAAATCGAATGACAACTGTCGAAGAAATAGCAAATATGGCGGTGTTCTTATTGTCGGATCGCTCAAGTCATACTACCGGACAACTTATTCATGTGGATGGCGGTTATGTACATCTCGATAGAGCACTAATCAAGGAATAATATTTTCTAGAGAAAATAAAAAGGCTGTCCTAATTTAGGACAGCCTTTTACAATTATAGAGGTTGATTACTTAGCAAACCAAAGCTTTTTATCAATCTCATCACCACCGAGATCGGCGGAAGCTTTTTTCTTATGACCCATTAAGAGAATAGTTGTAACGAGGACGAATAATTTCTTTTGATTGCTAAGATAATACTCGTTTTTAATGATTTCAAGATTACTGCTCCCACTCTAAATAATCTTTTATTTCTACACCAAAGTTTTCACAAGAGCTAACCCAGCCCAAACAGCAAAGAGGCCAAGTAGAACACTTAGTATAATATATAAAATCGCTTGGATGACTTGGCCATTGTTGATCAAATTCAGGTTTTCTGCTGCAAAGCTAGAGAACGTAGTGAAACCTCCGCAGAATCCAGTTATTAACAGCAATTTCCATTGGTTATGGATTAACTGATATTTGTCAAAAAAGCCGATCAGTATGCCGATAATTAAACAGCCAATGATATTAACGAATAAGGTGCCGGTAGGAATCGTGTTCGGAAATTGCTTTGCTATAAAAACACCCGTAGAGTAGCGTAAGATACTGCCGATAGCGCCTCCCATTCCAATAATTAAAGCTTCTTTGAACATATAAAAGATGATCGAATAATTTCTTGCTGATAAATATATAGGAAATATGTTTTAAGTATTGAATTTTGCGCTTCTTATTTTAATATTCCAAGTTTTTGTAAAATCAAGAACAATATAGGTTAATAAATTGCCATTTGCGGTTAATATCTGTCTGTCGGTACACTGTACCTTTACCGAAGAAATAAGCATTAAAAACACCTATTATGATGCAAACTAAAACTAATTCAGGTCTATTTGATTTGAACTATTTGAAGATTGGTCTACACGATAATCTATATTATCAATTGAACGCAGCAGAACTAGTTGAACATGCCATTCTCAATAAGGAAGGGCAGTTAGCTGATTCCGGTGCTCTTTGTATTGAAACTGGAAAATTTACTGGTAGGTCTCCCAAGGATCGTTTTATTGTCCTTGATGATGAAACAAGAGATCATGTCAATTGGAATGCTGTCAACCAAGCTATCTCGGAAGAAAATTTTGACTCACTTTGGTTGCAAGTTTCTGAATTCCTTTCACAACAAAAGTTGTAGGTGATTGATGCGAAAGCATGTGCGGATCCGAAAGAGGAAATTAAACTACGTGTCATTTCAACCTATGCTTCGCATAATTTGTTTGCATCAAATCTCTTTATAAACGATCCGCAGGCTTCAGCGCTGGTTCAGCCGGATTGGTCGATATTAGTAGCTCCTGCTTACACTGTTTCAGATTATCGTTCGTTTGGTTTGAACAATGAGAATTTTGTTGTTATTAATTTTACGAAAAGAATAATATTAATAGCAGGTACAGGTTACACTGGAGAAATTAAGAAAAGTATTTTTACGGTATTGAATTACCTATTGCCAACTTATAAATCGTACTTAACGATGCATTGTTCTGCTAATCGTGGAGAAAATGGCGAAACGGCATTATATTTTGGTTTGTCTGGGACAGGAAAGACGACACTTTCTTCCGATAAGCGACGTCAGCTGATAGGCGATGATGAGCATGTATGGACCGAAGATAAAGTGTTTAATATCGAAGGTGGATGCTATGCGAAATGTGTTGGCCTAAATGCGGAATCTGAGCCTGAAATCTTCCAAGCCGTACGTTTCAACGCTTTACTCGAGAATGTTAAGTTTATTTCGGGAACCCGTACTGCAGATTATGACAACACCAGTGTCACAGAGAATATTCGGGTATCTTATCCTTTGGACTTTATCGAAAATATTGTCAGTAATGGGCAGGGAGCTGCACCTAAACATATTTTCTTTCTTGCTGCAGACGCATTTGGCGTGTTACCGCCGATATCAAAGCTTAATGTCGAGCAGGCAATGTATTATTTTATCAACGGCTATACATCAAAAATTGCAGGCACTGAGACAGGTATTACAACGCCGCAAGCGACATTCTCCGCTTGTTTTGGGCAAGCTTTCTTGCCGTTACATCCAAAAAAATACGCCAATTTATTGGGGCAAAAACTAGAAAAACATCCTGATATTCAAGTTTGGTTAGTCAATACAGGCTGGGTTGCAGGTCCCTACGGTGTAGGGAATCGAATAAAGCTAGGCTATACACGGACATTAATAAGGGAAGCATTGTCAGGTAATTTAGCCAATCAAGAATTTATCACGCACCCTATTTTCGAATTACAAATGCCGAAGGCATGTGCGGGGGTGCCAACAGAAATACTAGATCCAGTAACGTTATGGACAGATGCAGATGCATACGAAAAACAGGCGTTGGATCTAAAAGGATTGTTCGAGAATAATTACGAGCAATTCCGTGAAAAATAAACCGGTATTTGGTGGATCAAGGATCTGTCAATCCGTATGATTTCTTTAACTTTTAACTAATTTTAATGAAGCGCGACCTTTCTTCGGGAAGGTCGTACTTGGTTAAGCGGTTAAATATTACATTTAACTCATAAAGTATATATCGATTTGCAAAAGAAGATGCCTAGCTTTGGAAACTAAATTATGAGAATATTTTATGTCTGAATTGTTAATAGATTCAAACATCTTCTAAGGATAATATAGTCGTTATGAGAAATGTAGATTCAAAAAATCCCATCGAGTTTACAGCTCCTGCTTCAGGAGTAGGTTCGTTCTACGTACAAGAAGATCTCCGCAATGATTTTTATAATCATTATCATCGTCACAAAGAATACCAGATT
>JBEBRI010000113.1:0-12210 GCA_040394915.1 Sphingobacterium sp. | reverse complement strand
GGTCTCAAACAGCTCGGGAAAAGTATCGATATATTTTTCGATTGTTTTCCCAAACTGAGAATTATAATAAGTCGTGGCTTCCCCTAACTCAGCTAGGGCGATGGGGCTTAGAAAGTCTGCTAATGTCATATGTTACGCTATTGCTGAAAGTATTTATTTCTACCTTCTTGGATTTTAACAAAGATGCATTTTATAAATAAAAATTACTATGATGAATTTATCAACAAAAAGTTAGGAAGTCTATTCTTGAAGGATAATTGCCGGATAAAATAATTACTCGAAAGTCAGAGGTACGTCCCAAAAGGACTTGCATAGGACTAATCAATAGATTATCTTTGAGTTCAGTAATTTTCAACAACAAGTTAGGCGTGATTTTAGTTACAGGAGGTACAGGATTTTTAGGTTCAACAGTTTTAAAACACCTTATTGATGGCGGCGAGAGTATTGTAGCTATAAAACGTGCTACCTCCATTATTCCCGACCACTTAAAATCCTCTTCTCTAATCCAATGGGTAGATGCAGATATTACTGATTATTTTGCGCTGGAAGATATATTCCCTACCATAAAACAGGTCTACCACTGCGCCGCAAAAATCTCAAACCATCAGGAAGACGCACAGGAAATGTTTCAAACAAACATTGAAGGCACTAAACATATCGTCAACCTATCGCTGTTATATCAAGTTCGCTTAGTTCATGTTAGTTCGATTGCTGCTTTAGGCACAAATAAACTTGGACTCCCCGTTAAAGAAACAGACAAATGGGAATACAACAGAAAAACCTCTAATTATACCCTGGCAAAATACGACAGCGAAATGGAAGTTTGGCGCGGTATTGTTGAAGGGCTAGATGCTGTTATCGTCAATCCCTCAATCATTATGGGCGTTGGCCCTGGAGAGAATGGCTCAAGAAGCATCTTTGAAGTTGTAAAAAATGGAAACAAGATTTATCCTTTAGGGTCTGTTGGTATTGTAGACGTCGATGATGTCGCCCAAATAATGATCAAGTTGATGAACAGCCATATCTCTGGTGAACGTTTTATCCTAAATTCCGAAAACATAAGTAATCAAGCATTGCTTACCAAAATAAGCGATTACATGCAGAAGCCTCGTCCGAGTATTGCTGCAAATCGCATGCTCCTGTCGATGGCCTGGCGACTTTCGAAACTAGCATCTTATATCAATGGTAAGCGACCAACCTTAACGAAGGATGCCGCAAGGGCCGCCAACAAGAAGCTTGAATATGACAATTCTAAGATTACTAAAACGCTAGGTGTAACATTCAAACCCGTGGATACGACCTTGAAAGAAGTAGTCGAAACCTATTACTCGAAAACAATCTAAACAGCAACAAAAACCGTGAAAAATTACTACATCATTGACTTCGACAGCACCTTTACGCAAGTCGAAGCGCTAGACGAATTAGCCCGAATTTCATTAGAAAACAACCCCAATAGGGAGGCTATCTACGAGGAGATAGAACGCTTTACCAACCTTGCTATGGAAGGTAAGATTTCATTCCGCGAAAGTCTGGCAGGGCGTGTAAAATTATTAGAAGCCAATCGCGATCACTTAGCGAAGCTAATCGTCCATTTGAAGAAGAAAGTTTCCAAATCCTTCAGTCGTAACAAGGAGTTTTTCAAGGAGAATTCCGACACTGCTTGGATTGTATCCGGTGGATTTAAGGAATTTATTACGCCAGTAGTAATGCCTTATCATATTAAAAAAGAAAATATTTATGCCAATACCTTCAAATTCGATGAAGAAGGGAATATCATCGGTTATGACGAACACAACCCACTATCCGATGAAGGCGGTAAAGTAAAGCTCTTAAAGCAATTGGCGATTCAAGGCCGTATATTCGGTATTGGTGACGGTTATTCCGACTTTCAACTAAAAGAATCTGGATTAATAGAAAAATTCTACGCATTCACAGAAAATATCGCGAGGCAATCTGTTACGGATAAGGCCGATCATATCGCGCCTAGTTTTGATGAATTTTTATACGTAAATGACCTTCCAAGAGCAATCTCTTATCCCAAAAACCGTATTCTATGCCTAATCATTGGTGATGTTCCTGAAATTGCTGCCCATATCTTAAAACGAGATGGATTCTCCATCCGCGTAAAGGACACGTTCGAAGAGAAATATACAAAAGATGTCGGCATGATCTTATTAGGATCGGATATCAGTATTTCTGACGAGCAACTGTCTAGGGCAGATAAACTAAAAACAATTGGTTTTTTAGGTGATGTTAAAGGTCACATCTCAAAGACAATCTGTAATGAAAAGGGCATTGTCGTATTCGATGATAAGAAATTGAAAAAAAGAAACGCGGAGTTTATTCCACGTCGTATGGCTGATTTCATCAATCACGGAGATACCGATCAAAGCCGTAACTTCCCTAACATGTTGTTGCCCAAGCTTACACGGGCACATCGCCTATTGCACATTCACAAGAATGTTCCAGGAATCATGGCTCAGATAAATAACGTCTATGCAGAAAATAACATCAATATATTCGCGCAGTTCTTAATGACACGAGGAGAGATTGGATATGCGGTTACCGACATTGATGCCGCATACGACAAAAAGATGCTGAAGCAGTTGAAACAAATTGATAATACAATTAAGTTTAGAATACTTTACAAGTAAAAAAATAAAGGGGCTTTCCAATCGGATAGCCCCTCGCTTTTAACCAGTATTAGTTAAGGTTATATGAATGAATCTTCCTTCGATGATTCTCGAACTGCTAGAAAAAACGTGTCTAAAAAGCTAATGTTAATCTTTTGACCCATGATTGCTATCATTAGCCAACTACATGCTTAATTAAGCATTACAGGGAGTAAATAACGAAATTGAGTTAATCATCGCTTCTTAGACAACGTAATTTCCATGATGTTAGCGGTCTGCTGTCTGTTACTCGATTAAATGTCAATGCAAGCGTTAAAACTAACTTACCCTAATAAAACGCGGATTGTAAGGATAAATTACGCAGCTCATCATCCGTCTTGCAATTTGTGGACTATTTTAGCCTAGTAGATAAAATGTTTGACCTGGAGTAAACAACAAATCGATAGGCACATCCCATTCGTTTACATCTTCAATAACCTCCACAGGTTCAAAATATGCGACTCCCAATTTGATTACATCGGGTTTACAGCTTGCTAGAAAGCGATCGTAGAAACCTTTACCATAGCCCACACGATTACCCTTCATATCAACCAACAACAACGGAGTCAACACGGCATCAATTTCCATCGTCGCAACTTCTTGTGCTCCGCTAGGCTCTGGAATCCCCCAGCTGTTCAGCAATAGAACAGTGTCCGGTTCCAGTTGATAATGGCGAAGTTCATTGGTTTGAAAGTTGGATATGGAGGTCACCAACTTGATCTCCGGATAATGCGTCCATATCCATTTAATAAAAGACCAGGTATTATATTCTTTAAATTTTTCGATAGCGAGATACAGGTGGAGATAGCGAATCCCTGACCAATCATACTGTTGCAGTTGTTCCAAAAGTTGTTGATCCAATAGCGTCAATTCCTCTTTTGTCAAAGCGTTCCGTTTCGCTTTGTAGATCGCTCTTAATTCTTGCTTCTTCATGACTATCAAAAAAAACGGCCTTGAAGCTGGAGAGCTAACAAGACCGAATAATCAACCTAAACCTAAATATTATTTTACACGTTCAATGTAATCTCCTGTACGTGTGTCAACTTTAACTTTATCACCTTGATTAATAAACAAAGGCACATTGATTTCAACGCCTGTCTCCACAGTAGCTTTTTTCAACGCATTTGTTGAAGTATCACCTTTTACTGCTGGCTCAGTGTATGTAATCTCTAATTCCACGTTTTGAGGAGCTTGCGCCATAATAGGCTCATCACTCTCAAAAGCAACAATGACATTCATTCCTTCTTTTAAGAAACGAGCAGTGCCCCCAAATAACAATTTAGGAATGTTGAATTGTTCGTAGGTCTCATTATCCATCACCACGAAAAAGTCTCCATCCTCATATAAATATTGATAGTCATTAGTCTCTACACGTGCAATTTCAACCTCTTCATCGGTTCTAAATCTGTATTCTACTAATTTACCGGTCTTTACATTACGCATTCTAGCTTGGTAGAATGCACGTAAGTTCCCTGGTGTACGGTGAATAAACTCCTCAACCGTTACTAATTCACCATTAAAACGTAGGACGTTCCCATTCTTTACATCTGAAGCTTTTGCCATAGTCTATATAAATTATTGGTCACAAAAATATAAAAAGTAACCCAAATTGTCTATTTAAAATCCATTATTTCAAGATACGCGTTGCAAAAGGCATACTCATGCTCTTGATTCGAACCAACGATTAACAGGCGATCGCGCGAAGTGGCTTCAACAAGATCCAAATACCAACGCTCTCCTTCTTTATCTAAATTACTGGTAGGCTCATCGAGAAAAACAATTTGGCTACGTGAACAACATGCTAAAACCAACTTAACACGCTGTTTCATCCCCGAAGAGAAATGCCGAATTTCTTTCTGAAAAACATGTGTACCAAAGCCCAAACGTTCCTTGACAAGCTCCACGTTAAATCCTTCCAAATAAGATTTAAATTTAAAGTGGAAATCGATCAACTCCGCCAGCGTGAATTCTTCTATTAATTCAACATAGGGAGCGGCAATACCGATTTGCTGGTAAATATCCTCTACATCCATTGGAGAATTCGATGAATAATAGGCCAAAGTCCCTTCGCTCGGGGTTAAAGATCCAGATAAGACTTTCAATAGCGTAGATTTACCCGATCCATTGGGGCCTAATATAGCATAACGATTTCCAAAAGAAAAGGTATAATCGATATGCCTAAAAATCCATTCTCGATTATACCTTCTACCAATATCTTGTAGAGTTATTTTCAAATAATCACAATATAAATTAAATACCTGATCGACCTTGTCCAAAGCCCTTTACCACGCCACGGTTGGATGCTCTAACAAAACCTAAAATTTCATCTCTTAATTCCGTTGCCTCAAATTCAGCTTCCACGATATCCAAGGCTTTACCTAAGTTACTGTGTTGTACAAATAACACGCGGTAAATGTTTTGAATTTCATTGATTTGCTCATTGCTATAGCCTCTTCTTCTCAATCCAACAGAATTGATGCCGGCGTAAGCGATAGGCTCACGGGCCGCTTTAATATAGGGAGGAACATCCTTCCGAACGAGCGTACCGCCCGTTACAAAGGCATGTGAACCGATCTTACAAAACTGATGTACCGCAACCATACCCGCTAATACCACATAGTCGCCTACTGTGATGTGCCCGGCAAGCGTACTAGAATTTGAAAAAATACAATTATCACCGATAAAGCAGTCATGCGCGATGTGGCTATACGCCTGAATCAAACAGTTCTTTCCAATTACCGTTCTGAACCGATCTTTCGTTCCTCTATTGATTGTAACACATTCGCGAATAGTCGTATTATCGCCAATTTCCGCTGTGGTCACTTCCCCCTCGAATTTTAAATCTTGAGGCTCACCAGAAATCACCGCCCCTGGGAATATTCTGCAATTCTTGCCGATACGCGCACCATTCATGATGGTCACGTTCGAGCCAATCCAAGTTCCCTCGCCGATTACCACATCTTTGTGGATCGTACTAAAGGGTTCAATGACAACATTCTGTGCTATTTTCGCCTCAGGATGTATATATGATAAGGGTTGAATCATTACTTTATTATTATCCTTTTACCTTCACGATTTGAGCCATTAATTCAGCCTCACTCACCACTTTGTCGCCAACCATTCCAACACCTTTCATCCGCGCAATACCGCGACGAATCGGCTCTAACAACTCACAAGTGAAGATAACTGTATCACCTGGGACCACCTGATTCTTGAATCTTGCATTTTCAATCTTCAAAAATAAGGTCAACCAGTTTTCCGGATCAGGTACCGTATTTAAAACCAAAATTCCTCCTGTTTGTGCCATTGCTTCAATTTGCAAGACTCCAGGAAATAATGGTGCACCAGGGAAATGCCCCATAAATAAGTCCTCATTCATCGTCACATTCTTTAACCCAACGACGTTCGTTTCAGAAAGCTCTAAAATCTTGTCGATCATGAGGAAGGGTTGACGGTGCGGAAGGATGTTCATGATCTGAACCGTATCATACACCGGAGGTGTATTCGGATCATAAACTTTCACATGTTTTTTGTTCTTCTCGCGTTTCATCTGCGCCTTAATACGTTTTGCAAATGCCACATTCGCAGCGTGTCCAGGACGAGCCGCCATAATATGTCCTTTAATTGGCTTGCCAACAAGGGCTAAATCACCAATCATGTCTAACAATTTATGACGAGCCGGTTCATTTTGATGACGAAGAGAAATATTATTTAAAATACCTTCTTGAGCAACTTCAACGCGTTTATGAAACAACACCTGCAGTTTCTCTAATTCGCTATCTTCAATTTCCTTATCGACAATGACAATCGCATTGGACAAATCACCACCTTTAATTAGGTTTTGACTAACTAAAGCCTCGAGTTCATGTAAGAAACAGAAGGTACGAGAGGAAGCAATTTCTTTACTAAACTCATCTATATTTGTAATCGAAGCATGTTGACTTCCCAATACAGGCGAGTTAAAATCAATCATACAAGTGATGCGGTATCCATCCACAGGCATTGCAACGATCTCTACTTTATTTTCGGCGTCGTTGTAATGAATATTATCAGTGACTTCAAAATAATCACGATCAGCATCCTGATCTTGAAAACCAACCTCTTGTATTTTATCAATAAAGATCGCTGAACTACCATCTAGAATTGGCACTTCAGGACCATCAATTTCAATCAATACGTTATCCAACTGCAAACCCACTAAAGCAGCCATTAAGTGCTCGATGGTACTTACAGAAGCGCCATTTTGCGAAATGGTTGTGCCCCTAGCTGTGTTTGTTACATTATCTGCATCGACATTCACAATAGGCTGACCATCTAAATCCACACGTTTAAATTTATACCAGTGATTTTCCGGAGCAGGCTTTAAGGTAAGATGCACTTGCTTTCCCGTGTGCAACCCAACGCCCGAAAATTCAACATCGGATTTAATGGTTCTTTGTTTAACGTTCATATCTATCATTATAGTTTTGCGTAATTCTGGTAAAGTTAGGGATTATTTTTATCTTTTAATTGCTTCTCGAGTTGCGCTAAGCGTCGTTCTAGCTCCGGTAATTTCGAATATAACACTTGCGAACGCAATTCATTATTGTATGGAAAAGCAGGACTTCCACCCCACTTTTTATTCGCTTCTAGGATGGATCGGTTAATCCCAGATTGTGCTTGAACCTGTGTACCATTAGCTATGCTAATGTGGCCAACAACCCCCACCTGTCCACCCAGTATGACCTGTTCTCCGATTTTTGTGCTACCAGAAACTCCTGTTTGTGCCGCAATTACAGTGTTTTGCCCAATTTCCACGTTATGAGCGATTTGGATTAAGTTATCCAGCTTAACGCCACGACGAATGACAGTCGAACCCATTGTTGCACGATCAACAACCGTATTGGCACCAATCTCCACTAAATCTTCAACTACGACATTGCCAATCTGCGGAATCTTATCGTATGTACCATCTTCTTTTGGAGCAAAGCCAAAACCATCGCTCCCGATCACGGCGCCTGAATGAATAATCACAGACTTTCCTATAACACAATCTTCATATACTTTCACTCCAGGATACAGGATGGCTCCATCCCCTATCTCCACGTTATCGCCAATATAAACTTGTGGATAAATTTTCACCCTATCGCCTAATTTGACATTCTTCCCGATATAAGCAAAAGCGCCGATATAAGGCGATTCGCCTACCTGAGCACTTTCATGGATATGTACACATTCGTCAATCCCTTGACGTTCATTGCGAAGTTCACTATATAATTTAAGCAGTTCGGTAAAGGCCGAATAGGCGTTCTTAACACGAATTAATGTTGATTTTACGGGTTTTTGTAAAACGAGGTCCTCGTTGATGACAATAATACCAGCTTCGATCTCATAAATGAAATGTTCGTATTTAGGATTTGCCAAAAAGGTTAGACTCGAGGAGTTGGACTCCTCAATTTTGGAAAGTGTATCTACCAATACGGCAGCATCCCCTTCCACTGTTCCCTTCAGTAATGTTGCTATCTGTTCAGCGGTGAATTGCATTGGGTAATTATGTGTTATTTTTTAACAATCTTCGAGCATCTCTATATTTACATAGCCTATTTCTTTAGGATATGTCACAGCATATTTTTCTACGCGTTTCGCCAACGCCTCTATGTTAGATAAATCGGATGCCTCGGCTATATCACATAGGCGACCATCCTTCTCTAACACTCGAATACTGTTTACCAAACTGTCGTAAGCACTGTTTACAACAACCTGTTCATATAAAAAGTAGCCCAAGTCTTTCTCTTCTATATCAAACTTTGCTAGAATTCGCTCTTTTATTTCCTCCAAAAACTGCGGAGGAAACGCTGTTTTGCTCATCTCTGTTCTAAACAATTCCCGATGAATAATCTTCGAACAAAGAAAACTTAGAATCGGATCTTCATGGTCTGCCCAAATCTTAATAGCCGACATAATGTCGGTGTCATCTAAACGGGTAAACCAAGTTAAATGCGACTCGTTCTCAAGAAAGGTATCCCGGTTGATTTGATTTTTCAGGAAATGAGCGAGTGCGGGCGTTGCAAACAAGCTAACCCCCTGATTACTTAACTCCTTTGCTCGCGCCAATGCTTTGATCATCATCTGTTCGGCACTAATAACCGTTTTATGCAGATAAACTTGCCAATACATCAACCTACGCGCGATCAAAAACTTCTCTACGGAATAGATTCCTTTACTTTCTACCACCAATTCGTTGTCCTTGACGTTCAACATCTTGATGATCCGGTCGAAAGAAATCACCCCCTCTGATACTCCAGTAAAAAAGCTATCCCTATTTAAATAATCCATCCGATCAGTATCCAGTTGTCCGGAGACCAATTGATGTAAAAATTTGCGAGGATACTTATTATTAAATATGGTAATAGCCAAGTCTAAACGGCCATTGAATTCCTTATTTAATTTATCCATTAGTAAAGCCGAAATGATTTCATGTGAAACTCCTTCGACTAAGGTATGCTCCAGTGAATGCGAAAATGGGCCATGTCCGACATCGTGAAGCAAAATAGCGGCTAATGCAGCTTCCTCTTCTTCATCAGAAATGGCTACATCTTTGCCACGAAGCGTTTCTATCGCGAGCCCCATCAAATGCATTGCGCCAATGACATGCTGAAAACGTGTATGCAATGCCCCTGGATATACTAAATGGGTCATACTTACCTGCTTTATATAGCGTAAGCGTTGTAGAAACGGATGTTGTATGATGTCGTAAATGAATCCCGACGGAATTGTTACAAATCCATACACCGGGTCATTTATTATTTTCTTCTTATTCAAGTGACTAATAACTAGATCTTTAAAGCACCTAGGATTTACAATATAACATATACGTCTAGGCTAAGATACGTGCAAAGATACATAGATGGTACTTAATTAATGTTAAAAAAAACGCAAAAAAGACAGTTTTAAGACCTTTTCTAACGTTATCCTTTAAATATAATTTTTAAAATTTATTTTTGAATCGTGTCAGCGTAGAGAAATGCCCACAAAAACTGAATATCAACCGATTGCTTTAACCGAGGTTTTAAAAGCTGTTAATTACGTTTCCAAACAATTAAATTACTAATTAATTTCCGCCAACAATTTTCTGATTTTTCAGAAACCTACTTCCGAATCAAGAAGTTAATTCCGCCAATGAATGTTAAGCAAAGTTAATATTCGCCTATTCGAGAAAAAAAAGGAGTAAATTAGCGAGAATAATCAGGAGACTTCCATGCAAAAAACACATATACTTTGGGCTGATGACGAAATCGAGTTCTTGAAACCGCATATTTTATTATTAGAACAAAAAGACTATAAAGTTAAAACGGTAAACAACGGATCCGACGCGGTCGAGGCCTTTAAAAATGAACCTTTTGACTTAGTATTCTTGGACGAAAACATGCCTGGTCTAACAGGTCTGGAGACCTTAAACATCTTAAAATCAATTAATCCGTCCATTCCTACCGTTTTAGTAACTAAAAACGAAGAGGAACACCTAATGGAAGATGCTATCGGCGCCAAGATCGATGATTATTTAATTAAACCGGTCAACCCCAAGCAGATTCTACTCACCATAAAAAAATTCACTGAAAACAGACGTTTAGTTAGCGAGCGTACGTCCATGGCCTACCAGCAAGATTTTCGACAACTAGGCATGCGCATGAATGATGATCTCGATCATGACGAGTGGGTCGAAGCTTACAAAAAGCTTTTATACTGGGAGCTATCTTTAGAAAAACTCGAAGATGCAGGCATGCACGAGATATTGACTATGCAAAAATCCGATGCGAATCTACTATTCTCAAAGTTTATTGAGAAAAACTATCTCCATTGGATGAAAAACCCAGAGAACGGACCGACATTATCACATCAACTGTTTAAAAAGAAAGTGTTCCCGAAAATGGAAGCGGAAAAACCGACCTTCTTTTTTCTAATTGACAATTTAAGGTATGATCAATGGAAAGTCATCAATGAAGTTATTTCTGATTATTATCGTGTCGAAGAAGAAGACAGTTATTACAGCATCCTTCCGACGGCAACCCAATATGCACGAAACGCCATCTTCTCAGGTTTAACCCCTTTAGAGATGGAAAAACGATTCCCCAAAGAATGGCAAAATGACGACGATGAGGGGGGAAAAAATCTCTATGAGGATGTTTTCCTAGCCGATCAAGTGAAGCGACTTTACCGCCGAGATATAAAACACAGTTACACCAAAGTCATAACGCTCGAGCAAGGACGTGAAGTATTAGAAAATATTAACAAGCATATGCAAATTGATTTAAACGTGTTTGTTTACAATTTTGTTGATATGCTGTCGCATGCGCGAACCGATATGGCGATGATTCGAGAGCTCGCGAATGATGAAGCCGCTTATCGATCATTGACCTTATCTTGGTTTGAGCATTCCCCCTTGCTAGAAGTGCTGAAATGGTTATCTCAGAAAAATGTTCGTGTGATTGTTACGACCGACCATGGTACCATACGCGTACGAAAACCCAGCAAGATTATTGGCGATCGAAATACCAACAGTAATTTGCGGTACAAACAAGGAAAAAACCTCAACTTTATCGACAAGGATGTCTTTATGATTAAGAACCCACTCGATGCACAACTTCCTCGCATTCATGTAAGTTCTACTTTTGTATTCGCCAAAGAGGACACCTACTTTGTCTACCCAAATAACTATAATCATTTTGTAAATTACTTTAGCGGAACGTTCCAACATGGGGGCATTTCACTCGAAGAAATGATTATTCCATTTATCACTTATACACCGAAGGCTTTTTAAAGGCGCATAAGCTTTTTCGAAAACTACATAATTTTATCCCCGAAATAAGTTTCAAGAATCGAGAGGAACATTCTAATGATTCCATCTTTATTCTTGAACTGTTCGGAAGGCCCTTCCCCCATTTCCATAGGACGCTCCGTCCAACCAAAAAACCGCCTTGTCTGCCCAGCAGAGAAGCCATTACAGAAAAACGATTTTATCTTCTACAATTCATCCCGCAGGCAAGCGTCGCCAAGCTTAGCACCAAGCTATCTTCATCTTACCCCCTTTTAACTCCCTTTCAAGCCCAATGCAAACCCCATCCATAAACGCTCAAAAACGGACATACCTAGCAAATGGTTCGGAACTGCTTCGATGCTGGGCCCTCTCATTTGTCAGAAAATACTAAGCGTTATTTAGTAATATTTCTCTAATTTTGGATATGGAATATTTGGTAAACTCGACAGATGATCTACCTGCAGCCGCTCGCTGGCTGTTGAATCAAAAACCTAACTCGAAAATCTTTCTCTTTCAAGGGCAAATGGGTGCGGGAAAAACAACCTTTATTAAGGCCATTTGTGAGGAGTTAAAGGTTGAAGACAGTACATCAAGTCCTACATTTTCCATTGTCAATGAATACCAATCGACTAGCGGAAAGATTTATCACTTCGATTTCTATCGATTAAAAGATGAACAAGAAGCTTACGACTTAGGTTATGAGGACTATTTTTACTCCGATGCCTACTGCTTTATCGAGTGGCC
>JBEBRI010000112.1:0-12226 GCA_040394915.1 Sphingobacterium sp. | reverse complement strand
TTCGCGTTAACTTAGGAACGCTCTTTAACTCGCTCAAATTCTTTTTTTCAACGATTCGCTTTGTTTGAGAACACATAAAACGCTTGCCATTCAATATATCTTGAATACCTTCCAAGATTTCGTCAATTGACGAATTCTTTTGAATATATCCCGCTGCACCCTCTTGAAAAGCAGAATTGATCACGGCGTATTCATTATGCACACTTAAAACAATAATATGCATGTTCGGATGCGCCGTTTTCAATGGACCGATGAGTTCCAAGCTATTGATGTCCAAAAGATTGATATCTAATAAAAGAATATCAATTCGCTCCGTTTTCAAGGCCGTTTGTAGACCTTCTGCTGTTGGATAACAACCCACAACCAGTAGGTCTTCTTCTTTGGATAAGATATTTCGTAGACCCTCCAGCAGTAGTGGGTGATCGTCCGCAATCGCAATATTTATCATACTAATTTCGGTTTTGGAAATTGAAACTCAATACTTGTTCCTTGATTTATTTCCGAGTTAATGTGTACTGACCCTTTCAGAAATTCAACCCTGGATTGAATATTATGAAGCCCGGCCGATTGATTAGACTTTAATGTTTTTAAATCAAATCCTTTGCCATCATCCTCAACGGTGACGTGGTAAGCTTGCTCTTCTTCGACAACTTGAACAAGTATCTGGCTGGGATTGGCGTGTTTTAAGGCATTGTTTACGAGCTCTTGAACGATCCGATAAAGGATTAGCTGTTGGTCAATCGGCAGTTTATTCTCATAATGGAGAAACTGCACATCGACGTCAGTCAGATCTGTTGACATGCGGGTCGCATAGTCGGAAAGCGCCTCTTGCAATCCGTATTTTTGCAATAAATCAGGCATCAGATTATGTGCGACACGCCGAAGTTCATCGACGGCCAAATCTAAATGACCAATGGTTTTATCCATTGTTTCCCTATTATTTTGATCGATGCGATCATTTAGTTGAGATAGGTGAAGTTTTGTTCCAGACAGCAATCCGCCCAATCCATCATGAAGATCTCGTGCTAAACGACCACGCTCCAATTCTTGTCCTTGCAGCATTGCGGTAAGCGTTGAAATCTTTGAATTCTGGCGTTCTTGTTCAATCTCCAATTGATGCATCGTGTTATTTTGTTTCATATGTTTTGAACGCTGCTGGTACGCATACAATAAAACTAAAAAGAGTAGAAATATCGTCGCGAACGAAAGAATAAAATAGGTGTTTACTTTTTCACGAAAGGTAATTTCTTGTTGATATTGGCTGATCTCGGCAGCTCTATTTTCAGTTTCTAATTTCGATAAGCGTAATGCTTGATTCTGTTTTTCTGTTTCCAGTTTGGCGAGTTCCAATTCCTTCGATTGATTATCCTGAAAGAGTTTCATGTTCTCCAATTCTTGCTTCTGCTGGATACCAAGCGCTGCCATAAGCGACAACTGCTGCTCTTTCTTCTCCGATTCGAGTTGTAAGTTTTGCACCTGTTGTTCTTGCTTTCCTTTTTCAAATTGTGCCTCCAATCGTTTGCCTAACATTAACTGATCTTGGTCATAAACTCGCTTGAAGATCTCCATATACTCCTTATAGTATTTAACGGCGTCTTTATAGTTGTTTTCCTTTTCGGAAATCCTGGAAAGACTTTCGTAAATACTCATCAGTATATTTTGGTCTTGATTGCTCGAATTGTTGATTTCTGACAAAGACGCTAACAAATACTCCTTGGCCAATTTAAAGTCATTGTCTTCGATAGCCATTTCAGCCATAATACCGAAGGCTGAAGATACGTGGTTGTGCTCCTTACTTTCCGAACCTTGATTTTTTGCCATCTCTGCATAGAACTTTGCCTTTTCACGATAAGAGCTCGGAAAAAAGCGGAAATATAAATGCGCTAAATTATTGGAGACAAAAGACAGATTCGACGTGAAGGGAATCTTGTTTTTATTTTGTTGATAAGTATCTAAAGCCTTGAGATAGTACTTTTCAGCGAGATCTCGATATTTAATAGTATTACCGTCCCTTAAGAAATTCTGCTCGTTCAAATATCCCAAAGACATGTACCCATCAAAAATACCCGAAGGGTCGTTTTGCTGTATGGATAAGTCGAGTGTTAGTTTCGAGTATTTCTCCTGTAGCTCATATTCATTCCAATTGGAATATATACCTGTTAGTTCCTTGTATACTGAAGCTTTTCTACCCAATAAGGTCGTAGAAAGTGGGGCTCGGTCCAAATATTCTAAAGCAGACATAAAGCTTCGAACTGCTTCTGCTTCTTTCAGATTTCGAACCTGAATCCACCCTTGACCATACATCACATAGCCTTTGGCTTCGTTGCTTAAGGTCTTTGACATGAATTGTTTTGCCTTTGCTAAACTGACGAGTGCTTCTTTGGTCTGTTCGTCAACTTGCAAGGTAATAGCCAAAACCGTATGCAGATAGGCGGCATATTGTCCATCTTTATATTTTGCAGCAGACTGAATATTATTCTTTAGTAGCTGAAATGCTTGCTCTCCCTGGCCGTTGAAATACATCGCCTGCGCGTATCTACCTGTAAGCATGTAACGCTCCGGACTATTGGGAGCACTTTTATTATATTGGCTTGCTAAATTACGGATTAAGTCTTGCGCTTGAAGTGGTAGTCCAATCAAAAGAAGGCCAAATAAGAGTATTATTTGACCTACGATAAGATGAACTATTTTATATTTTTTCTGCATGAACGCTGGCTTCTTTTTTCTTTAGCGAATATACGCCTATAAAATGAAGATTATTGTTCTTCCACACGCTCGCCCTTCATATTGATAATGTATTGATCACTTGCTTCAGTGTCCTCCGCAACAACAACCTGACCATTTTCAAAAGTACCAGCGACAGTATATTTAAACGGAATGACTACTTTTCCCAATGGATTGATGAAACCAAATTTATCATCCTTTTGAACTGTAATTAATGGTGAATCTTGTGAAAGAGAGATGTAATCATAGTCTTCACCCACCTTCTTATTTGTTTTTAAATTATATAAAGTCAATTTTTCGTTTTCATAAACCGTGAAATTAGCTTTACTAATCTCAAAAATCATTTCATGTTGAAAAGGAACGATCACTTTACCTGCAGCATCAATGATTCCCCATTTCTCGTCTTTCATTGCGGAGGCCATCCCGTTGGTGATAAAACTAATTTGATCATAATCCGCTTTGATCGCCACCGTACCGTTTTTATTCAATAATCCTGTTTTTTCATCGATGCTGTACATGAATTGCTCGGTATTTTCATCATAGCCTAAATAATCATATTGACAAGCGATAAGAGGTTTACCTTGTAGATCAATGGTTCCGAATTTCCCTTCTTGATTGGCAACGATCGCTTGCCCATCAAAAAAGTAATCGATATGCGTAAAATCGAGACTAGTTATATGGTTTCCTTCACTGTCCGCCAAACCATATAAAGACTGTTCTTCGTTCGAATAAATAACCCGATTATCCGCTACTTCGGTGCCAGCTAATCCTACTGTAGCGCTGTCCTCAGCTACCGCTTCTGCAGAAATCTCGAGTGCCGTATAATCTTCCGGAATACTGAACTCTGTTTGCTTCATTTCGGCATTAGCAATTTTTGTGACCTTAAAACCATTTCCAGCCACCGAGAACTCTAACACTGCACCCGGAACTTGAGATAGAATTTCAAATTCACCCCAGTAGATTGCAGGGATGGCTTCGGTATACCATAATTCAATCAGAGTAGGTTCGAGGCCTTCTTCACCGGAATCAATCGTTACTTGTCCAAATTTACAGTCGTATCCGGCAATCTTTTTTGTCTTTCCTTGGATATATTCGATTTCAAGTTCTTCCGCCTCTTCCGCTGCCTCTTCGCCCGAGTTTACGACAAAAAATTCCTGGGATGCCGGAAATAACATAAAAGACTTCTTCGTGTCTTTCTCACTGACGTAAATCGGAGACTCTCCATCATTGGGTACTATCTTAATATACTTCTTATTAACATATCCAGACTGAAATTGACCAGCATTTTCAAGTTCTTCCGCCGCGTCTTGATCTGCTAACAAATACTGATAATCTAGTTTAAAAAGTTTTTGAACTTGTGCGTAAGTCGATCCTAAAGAAATAAAACTTAAGGATAAGGATAGAATGATTGATTTCATATGTCTTGTTTAACTTCAGCAAAGATGCCAAATTCCCGAATATCTACATATCCCTGATTCTAGCTAATTTGTTAACTTAGTAAGTCAGAAATCAAAGTGAATCCGATGAAGAACTTGTTGAATCTATTGCGCGAAACGTTATTTCTATTCGCTGTCTTGCTTGTTAATTCCGTCTATGCTCAACAGAAAAAGCCGAATATTATCTTTATTTTTTCTGATGATCATGCTTATCAGGCGATTGGAGCGTATGGAAACAAATTTGCACATACGCCAAATATTGATAGGATTGCGAAAGAGGGGGCGTTATTTGAAAACTTTATGGTTACCAATTCTATTTGTGGGCCGAGTAGAGCGAATTTGTTAACCGGAAAATACAGCCATAAGAATGGCTATCGAGGGAATGAAGGGCAATTTAACGTGAATCAACAGCTATTTAGTCGCTTATTGAGACAAGGTGATTATCAAACTGCTTGGATCGGAAAATGGCACTTAGGCTCATTACCGGGTGACGCATTTGATGAATGGAAAATTCTACCGGACCAAGGATATTATTACAATCCAGATTTTATTGATTCGAAGAACGATACGAGTCGATATGAGGGATATGTAACCGACCTAATTACCGAGTTTGCAACCGCTTGGATGGATAAACGTGATAAAGATAAACCCTTCTTTTTAGTCGTGGGCGAGAAAGCCACACATCGGGAATGGCTACCCGCATTGGAGGATCTCGGCGCGTACGATGACGTTGACTTTCCTTTACCAAGCACCTTTTATGACCAATATGAGGGCAGGAAGGCAGCTGCGAATCAAGATATGACAATTGCCCAAAGTATGCGCATTTCAGATGATTTGAAGGTGCACGCAAAGTTTGGGTTATCGAAAGAGCAAGCAGCAACAAAGCGGCATAAGCTCAAACAAAAGCTATATGGAGACCGAGATTTAAGCGAAAAGGAAACGGCATCCTTGGAGAGGCTCGTCTATGAAGGTATGTATGAACGGTTGAATATTAAACAGGCGAGCATTGTACAAGCCTATTACGATCGGATTTCTAAAGAGCACGACGACCTTAATTTGACAGGCAATGCGCTAAGTGAATGGAAATATCAACGCTATATTCGCGATTATTTATCGACTGCGAATTCATTAGATCGGAACATTGGTAAGTTGCTTGCCTACTTAGATCAACAGGGCTTAGCCGAGAATACGATCGTGATTTATGGATCTGACCAAGGATTTTATTTAGGCGAGCATGGCTGGTTCGACAAGCGTTTTATTTACCAAGAATCGCTGAAGACTCCTTTCGTGATCCGTTATCCAAAAGTGGTCAAAGCAGGGACCAAAATAAATCAACAGGTTTTAAATATCGATTGGGCGCCAACCTTATTGGAAATTGCAGGAGTTTCCGTACCTTCGGATATACAAGGTCGCTCTTTCTTGAAGCTGTTAAAGGCAAACGGAAAGAAAGTAAAAACGCGTGAGGCTAGTTATTACCATTATTACGAATTTCCGAGACCACATCAAGTTTCGCCGCATTTCGGCTTAACAACGGATCGATATAAGTTAATTCGCTTTTACAAAGGACAGGAGAGTTGGGAACTTTACGATTTAGAATCGGACCCAAATGAGTTGCATAATGTTTACGGTCAAAGGGAATACGAATCCACGGTCAGGAAATTAAAAGGTAAGCTTAGCGAACTGATAAAGCAATATGATGATCAAGAAGCTGCTAAAGTTATGAATCAAGCAGACTAGAAAATACTCAACAACCAAATCAATTAACCACGAATCCACGAACTAGCGTCGTGGATTTTTTTATGCTTATCTTTTTCTATCTCCCAATTTAATATATCACATCCGCTATCGACTCCGAAAAGTTAATTGAAGTCGCTATCTGCAACGAATCAATTCCGAATCAAACCCTGCTGTAGAAGGTGTTTGATTCGGAGTTGAATGGGGTTTGAAAGGGATCTGAAAGGGAACTAGCGAAAACTAGTATTGTTCTGGTGTATAGCTCCACAGATCAGTATCCTGTCGAAAATAAATTTTATTGTCCTGGCCAAGAATCATCAGTGATGCATTGTCGCGGAGCTTGGTCAGTTTTTTCGATTTGGAGTCGTAACTGTACATACAGTCGGACAGGGTAAAATAAATAAGCCCATTGGGATGGTAAATCGCTAAGCCATTTCGCCAAATGTGACTTGGGTATTTTGGATATTGGTAAACTGGAAGTTCAAATATGACCTTCTTCTTCGCTAAGTCGTACTCAAACAGTGTCCCATCAGCAAAACCCCAAAGGTTATTATTGGGCCCCTTAAACAAGCCGGAGATCGACCAGTAATTTGCGATACTATCGGTCCAAAGTACCTGCTTGCTTTCTGGATCCCATTCGAATAGTTTACCTCTTTTCTCCTTTGGAAGCACTCCTAAACCTCCGGAAATGGAGCTGCCGCCAATCACACGTTCGTTGAAATTTATGAGTGAAATAATGGACTGATTGGGAATGATGTTCTCGAAGGTGCTAATTGTTTCTGTTTCGGCGTTTAGATGACTTATCGTTCCTCCTAATTCGCCGTATGGAGGAACCGTCCCCAAGATTACTTCCTTCCGCTTTTCAGAACTGATTACCGCAAAAGGTCGGTCTTGGTCTTGTATCTGACCCAAATGTTTAGGATTTCCAGATCCAACTTTCCAAGGCTTTGTCACATCATAGGAATAAAGGTGTGCTTTCGTGTAAATTCCGAAATACAATTTATTCCCTAAACTCACCATTCCTTCTGTTTGGTGAAGTCCTGGATAGGATTGGTGAATACCTGTAGAAGGGTCATAAGTGCCGTGTTGTCCCGCCAGGTAGCCTGCACTCCAAACTTTTTGATCAGGTCCCCAATAGATGGTTTGGATATTGATGGGGGAGTTGGGCACTTCGAGTGCTAAGCTATCCAATTGCTTGCTTCTTGGGTTAATCTTGTACAATGTTTGCGCATTGCTGAACACTTGATAATCGCCTTTATCCGTCCAAACAGCAGCTTTGCCTGCGCCCGTAATCTTTCCGATAGCAATGGCCTCGGCACTGTTGCTTGACAAATCGAGCTCAAAAACTTTTCCTTTCGCAGTATAGTAGATTTTATTGGAATGGGGGTCTTTGACAATCGATTTCATATCTATGGCAGGAAGCTTTCGTACGATTTTCTGCGTTTGAATGTCATAAACAAAGCATGATGAAAAGGTATTGCTATTGATGTAGCCAATGATGTAATCTTTCCCGCCGATATTGTACACAATTTCCAAATCGTACAGAAATTCTTTAAAATCCTTTTCATTTGGCAGGAGTTGCGTTTGCTGTTTTGTTTTTGGATCTAAACGAATAAACTTAGCATTGGAACCAGTGCCTGCATAGATTTTCTGGTCATTCTTATTATAGACAAGGCCACGGACATAATTCTCTCCGGGATGAAGAGGACCGTCGGAAACGACTTCAAATCCTGCTTTGGGATGGTATTTAAAAACTAATCCGTCTGGATAGGTTCCACCGTAGATTATCCCATCCTCCGCAGGGTGTAAATCCCAAACCACCTTTTGGTCAAGATTTGTTAGCGCTAATGGTGTAGGCTTTTCATCACCTAATTTATAGGCATAAATATGACCATTCCCAGTAGCGTATAGGGTATTGTCACTTGATAAGGTCATATCCCATGAGCCGTCGGTTCCGGTCAATTCGGCCTCGAGTATTTTTTTTCCTGTTTTCAATTCATACCCCAGCATACGTGCCGGGATACCGCGTAACACGGTAAATAAATATTCATTCCCTCGCTTATCTTTAATAAATTGACTGCCCTGGACCGCTTTGGCAAAGACTTGCGGGCCATGATTTTTAAATTGAGCGACTGTCGTTTTTGTCAGTACGCTTAAGGTTACGGCAAGTATAAATATCTTAGTTTTCATAATGTTAACGATGGTTTTTAAGGGCTTATCGCCTAAAGTTCATTTTTTTCCGAAATACGTAAGGCATTGATTACGGCGGTGCTTGTTGACGTTTTCGAAGCTTGTTTGAAACCGATTTCTAAACTTCCGTCCATTCGAGGAGTTAGATTTTCAAATGTTAGCAATCTGTTTTTATTGAAACTAGTGTTCAACAGTTCAGACCTTGTATTGGATCCGCTAACCCAATAATATAGTGGATTTACTTGCTGGTTTTGACTTGCGAAGATGGCTACTGTATATTTTTTTTTCGGGTCGAGGCCGTTGATTCTTAGGAATGGTAGGGAAGCGTCCTGTGCTGTTAACTGAACGGAAAAATTGGATTGAGAAACCTCCGCAGGCATTTTAAAATCAATGGCTGTTCGGGCCGGGCCCTCAATTGCACGCTTGTCAAAGTTCCGGATAAGTTCAATTGCTACAGAAGTCGGTCGGTTGTGGCAGTCATTCAAGTCGCTTAAACGAGTATCAGCTCGTTCAAAAAGAAATGAATTCCATCCGGACATAATTAAATCGGCGCCAAAATTAACTTGTATAGGACTAAAGCTGCTCGGTTGTACTGCCAATTTTAAGTTCTTAATTGTTGTGATTTCAAAGGGATTGTAGACGGCCGCAATCGCCGCGTTCCTTGCTACATCGATCTGATTTCGACTTAAATTAAAGGGTACATAGCTTTCCTGATTGAGATCATGAAATAGACTTTGATACCAGGTACAGGCTGCGGTGAAACGACCAATTTTGAGGTCCAAATGATATCCTTCACGTGTGAAATTATCGCCAATATAGCTCGTTCTGCCATTTTGAATTGCAGTACCCGTCGGGACAATAAAATCAATCGGGATGATATTCTTTATTTCCTTTGACACATCGACAATCTTTTGATACATCAGTTCTTGATTTCGGTTATATTTTTCGAAATTCTTAGTGATTGCATTTTGGGCATATGCCCAAGTCTGATGATACGCATAACGAACAGAGGAAATCGGATAGTTTTTCTGCACATATGCGAATAGAAGGGGAAGGTCTTTCTTGACTGAGGCGAGATCTCCTGAGAGTAAGCTCGCTTGTTGAAAGCAAATAATATCCCAGTTTTCATCCTTTAATGCTGTTAGAATGGATGTTTTGCGCGTATTCACTTTCGCTCCGTCGATATATGTTTTTCGGTAATCGTAAATCGCATTATTTTCAGTAGCGTTTTTCAGATGGAAGTCTAAAGGCGCTCCGCCTCGGAATAGATTGCCAATAATCAGGGGGGTTCCACTTTGCTTGGCCAAGTCGTGCAGATAATATTCAACGCCGTCGTCGGAAAAGCTATTTCCGATGACGAGAATCTTCATGACGCCGTCATCCAATGGATCAGCGATATGAAATCGCTGATCTTGGAATGACAAGGTACCGGTTTTATGAACGATGAATTTATCCGATTCATTAGCAAGGGGGATTAATTTATCGTCCGATTTTGTTTTCCAGTATTGAATCTGCTTACTGCTTAGACTCAGTGTATCGCCTAGAAATACAATGCTATCTTTATTTTGCGCTGCACCCGACAGTGAAAGCGCAGACATGGCGAGGCATAGGCATCGCCCTATCCACTTGAAGTTCATATAATCCAACTCAATTATTCGTTATTTTACCTTTTTCCAAATCACGGCATCGGCCACCACGCGGCCTGCTTGTTGTTCGGCTTTCACGTTGACTTGGCTTTTTGCGTTCTTGTGGATTTGATATTCGCCGAGATCAACCCACTCACCGGAGGTCAATCCGATTCTCTTTATGTCGGATTTGTTGATGATTACCTGATGGTTGGATTTTCCGTCGTATATATCAAAGGTGAATTGATCTGCTAATTTTTGATCATCGGCGATATAGAAGTAGATTCGATATTTCGATGACTCGGAAATATGCGCTTGGAAACTAACACTCGCATTTTTATCTTGACGATCTAAAACATATTTGTCTCTAACATATCCTCCACGGACTAATTCCCAATTACCATTGATCCTTACGTTTTCTTTGTCAAGATTGTCGATTAATATCTCCGCTTTAGTGCCATCTGCTAGAGGGTCTGTTTTTAGTTGGTTTATCAATTGCTCCACATTGATATCCTGCACATTTTGCTTATTGTTTATTGCTTGTGTTGCGGCCGTCGCTGCGGATTGCGCAAGGACCATAAATACGGGCTCCATGCGGATAGAACCGAAGGCAATATGTGATGAAGACATACAAACGGGAACTAGCAGATTTGCACATTCTTCGCTTTTAGGTGTGATCGCTTGGTAAGAGATCGGGTAGGGTGCAGGAACCGGTTTTTGTACATCACCTTCATTTTTCACCATCCCATTAACCACTAATCGTTGGATATTATGTGAGTCCATTTGGTATGCTGCCATCCCGATAGGGTCATCAACGACCTCATCGCCTTCACAATGCTTTTGCGTCATAACTTTCCGCCCAATCATACGTCTCGCTTCACGTACATACAATTGATTCGAGAAACCGTTGGTTTCCTGGAATTCATCCTTACAAAAGCCCCAAGATTTCATTTCCGCACGAATATGAGCGGGTACTCTTGGATCATGGCTTAAGAAATACAGCAGGCTTTTGGTGTAATCTTCATGCTTTTTCCAAATTGCTTCTCGAGTTTTATAGTCTCCTTCGGGATAGTCGTAATTTTCACCGATCATATCGGTTGAAAACGCACCAAAATTATTGAAGTCCGTTTTCCCATTAGGCATGTATTTGATTAAGAATCCACCTGAGTGTCTATACTCTTTTTCACCATTAGGGAGATTTACAATATCGAGATTACTAAAAATGGTTGTCCATTTTTCTTTTTCGATTTGTCGGAGTAACAGCTCAAAATGCTCTGGATTGTAATTGTCAGGCTTACTGAATGGAATTTGGTTATTCTTATCCTGCGTTAAGGTCAGCCTGAAATTGTAGGCTTGAATCTTTTTGTCTCCAGAACCGTGCGGTGCAAGTTTTTCATTAGATATTCCCCAAAGAAGACCGCTTTCCGGTTTTCCGGGAATTTTATAAGGGTCTATACCATCTGGAAATTGATGTACTTCCTGCAGTTGCACCCCGTTTTGGCTTTCCCCGTATTGCTCGATTGATTCGCGTCCTACGGCATAGCTAACGCCAGCCTTGGCCATTAAATCGCCTTCATAGGTACAATCGATAAACATCTTTGCTTGTATGCGAAGGACATCATTAGCATCACCGTTTTTACGAACGATAATCTCTGTGATTTGATTGCCTTTCTTAATCACGCGCTCGAGCAAATAATTTTTTTGAACGTCTAAATTTACTGCAGTGATATAGTCATTAAACACTTTATTGGCCACATGAGGCTCAAAGGTCCATTGCTCAAACTTGCCATATTCGGCACCTATACGGCGATAGAAGTCTCGCGCTAATCCAGTAATGGCGAATTTGTTGCCAATATCTGTGGCGCCAAGGCCGCCCGTTGTTAGCCCACCAAGGTAGTTTCTAGGTTCGATAACGATCGCTTTCTTGCCGAGTTTCTTTGCCGTGTATCCTGCGATTATTCCTGCGGAACTCCCTCCGTAAATACAAATATCAACTTCTACAGTCTTATTTCCAGCCATACTATGGCTGGAAATTGATAAGACCATAAAGCATATAATTAATAGCTTTTTCATGGGTTTCGGTTTAGTAATTTTTATTTTGTGTTAGGTTTGGATTTACTTCTGTTTCAATCCGTGGAATTGGCCATACATAATCGCGTTCCGCATTGAAATTACGCTTTTCAATTACACGCATTTCTGCTCTATTGCTAACTTGTGCATAGTTTGGTGTTCCGTTCTCATCGATTGATGGAGCGTTTGCTAACCAACCTGTACGGATACGCCCCAAAAGATCGCCCGGCATTACTTGATGTGCAATATTCCATCTGCGAATATCAAAAAGACGTAATCCTTCGGCCGCAAGCTCATACTTTCTTTCCTTACGTACAATGGAGCGCATTTGCGATTGCGTTTTGCCGGTTGTAATGGCAGGCATGGCAACCGATGGACGTTGTCTTACTTGATTGATCGCTTCATAGACTGAATTATCAATTTGGTTAAGTTCTACCTTTGCTTCGA
>JBEBRI010000111.1:0-12249 GCA_040394915.1 Sphingobacterium sp. | reverse complement strand
AAATTTCCAGATGATCAATTGAAGGGTTATTAAAGCGTCTGATCGTTTTTAATAAAGTTAATTTTACCTCCAGCAATACGCTTATGAGTACGTTGTTTTGGCTCGCCATAAACATCGATAACGCCGCCAGCGCGGGTTTGTACATCGGCTGACTCGGTTGCATAAATCTCCGTTTTACCACCGGCGTTCGTACGGATTAATGCACGTTCTGCTTTTAAATCTTTCCCAAAGAATGACCCTCCAGCAGTATTGTTGACTGTTAGTTCCTCTGTTGTTCCCAATAAATCAATTACTGACCCGGTGTTGGACTCTACTTCAACTTGCTTCGCGTCAATCTTGGCACGAATCTTCGCGCCTTCATTTGCAAAAATATCCAATCGAGCATTCTTCAGGGTTTCCTCTTCAAAGTTTACTTCAGCACCTTTTCTTGCAATAATTTTCGAAACGGATGGGGTGTAAATAATAACAGACGCTTGGTTGCCCTTCAGGTAATATCCGGCTTTCATTTTCAATCGAAGTTCTTTGTTGGTTATGATGGTCTCTACCTTATCGGCTAGTTCCCCTTCAATTTGCAATTCATTACGGTCGCTAGGAACAACCGTTACCCAAATGCGATCCGTTACTTCTAGGGTGTTGATCTCATTGATTTGCAAGTTAACCTGCGCTTTGGCACCTAAAACACCTAGGCCAATCAGCATAAAAAATAAAACTACTGTGTTCTTCATTATAAAATATTAATCTATCTAGCTAATAACGCAAGTTCTGTCGCATTATACATATTTGCACCCTTTAAATATTTGTAAATTTTATCTTTCGTTGATTTGTCGCTCATTTTATAGAGATTATTCATTACGTATTCCTTATCACTCTCAACTTGATCATGATATCCTAAATACTTTGGAATATAGTATTGTATGCATAACCTGATAAAGCGTAACTCTACGTTGTTGGGACTAGATTTGATTTCTTTTTCTAATTTATTCCGACCTGCTTTAAAATAATTCATTTTCTTAAATGGATTTGAGGTATGCTTGGCCATAAACATATGAAATGCGGCCGCATATCCGCGTTCAACGGGTGTATTTGCTTCCGCCTCGAGGGATTCTAGATGTTTTTTACATAAGGCTTCATCTTTGACGCCTTTATTAAAATCTGCCCTAACCTGCTCTAAGTTTAGCTTCTGCGCATTAACGCTCTTTGAAACGAATAGTACAAAAGCCATTATACATACTCTAATCATAATCTTCCCGGTTTATTTAATTAGTAAAATACAAAAAATAAGCCAAGCTAATAATCGGTTAGGCTTATTTAACATTTTCGTACTAATTATCCTACAAAATAAACCTATCTGTTTTATAACAAACTCTTTCAGGAAATTTATTACTTTTATACTTAACCAATTCAACAGCATAAGCTATAAAACTTTCAATTATGGAAAATTACGAATCAGCATCAGAGCGATCGACAGATGATCTGCCTTCCAACAGCAATCCGAATTTTGTCCTCACGGCTTCAAGCCTTGTATATTTACGCGAAGTGGCAAAATGGGGACGATTTCTTGGTATTGTTGGTTTAGTCGGTCTCGGAATCTCTTTCATCGGCTATATCCTACTGGCTATAGTCACTAGAGCTAGCCCATTGGGTAGAACAGGAGACTTCCCACCAAACATTGATGTTTCTTCTTATACGTTTTATATGACTATACCTTGGTTGGCCATCCTTATTGCTTATTCTTTCCCAATATGGTGGCTATATCAATTTGCGACAAAATTGAGAGATGCCTTGAATTTTAAAAATTCGAATGTGCTAGAAGAATCATTCTTATTCCTTAAAAAGCAGTTTAAGTTCATTGGTATTCTTACCATCATTATGATTGGCTTATACTTCTTAATTTTTATGTTTACAATGCTTGCCATCATATCAGGGTCGTTAGGCAGATTTTTTTAAAAATGAAAAAGAGCAATGGGATATCCATTGCTCTTTTTTACTCTCTCGCGATAGCAGCTTAGATTAAGACTCTTTCACATGCTTAAACATAAAATCATATATTTTTTCGCCATGAAAAAGTCGTTCTACGCTACCGTGCGTACCCCCCGGAATAATGGTCAAAGTCGCATCTGCGTTCTTATCGCACTTTTTTATTGCATTGTATATTTTCTTAGACTCCGAAGCTGGCACTGCGCGATCCGCACTGCCGTGTTGAATCCATACGGGAACTTGTGTCAAATTACAAGCATAGCTGAGTGTTCCACCTCCGCAAATCGCTACAGCAGCAGCAATTCGGTTGGGATATTTGCCTGCAACATCCATCGTGCCGTATCCGCCCATACTCATGCCACATACGTAGACACGTTCTTTATCAACGGGATACTCCTGCTCTACTTTATCTAATACTTCCATGACTTTATCGGGGTCCCATCCATTCGAAGTTTGTGGCGCTACAACGATTGCTTCTAAATCCTTCCCACGTTCGATTGCTCGCAAAACACCATAGCGTTTTACTCGCGCTAAATCATGTCCAGAAAGACTCCGACCGTGTAGAAATATAATTACAGGAATCTTCTCTTTTTGAGAATCCACCTTTGGCATCCTTACCCAATAAGAATAGCCAGATTTTTCGTGGTAGGCTTTAAGTTGTGCTTTTGTATTTTGAGAAAAGCATAGGATTATAAACGCAATGAGGTAGCAAGTTCTTTGGAATATGGGCTTTGTCATGTTGTTTCGTTAGTATAAAAGTCGTGTCGATTTAAGTAAAAATTGACAAAAAACAGCTTCGAATGTAAAACATTAAACTTAACACTCAAAACATTAAGATATTTAATTGCTGAATATCAATATGTTATAATTTTCATGACATTCCCATTACAATTCAATTATTTTACCTATCTTAGAAAGACCAAAAGCAGAATAAAATGAAAAATAAACTGATTACACTTTGTACGTTATTTGCGCTTGTGGCGGGATTAAGTGCATTTAACTATAAGCAAGAGGAAAAAAAGGCAACAAACTTAAAGGTTCTTCCGAAGAATATTTCTCACGAGGATCTAGAAAAGACCATGAAATCCTTTAACATGGCCTTGGGCGTTAAATGTAATCACTGTCATGCCCCCAAAGCAAATGGAGAAAAGGGCTTAGATTTTGCCTCCGACGCCAATCCAAAGAAAGATGTGGCGAGGGAAATGATGAGAATGACCAATAAGATCAATAAGAAATGGTTTAAGCATGAATACGAAGGAATCGTACATAACATTGCTTGTAACACTTGCCATAATGGAAAAACGGAAGCATTCACTGTCGTAAAGCCATAATCTAAAGATATTGAAACCAACAATCCGAATAGAATATTGTCCTAAGTGTGGTTGGATGCTTCGTGCAGCTTATATGGCTCAGGAGTTGCTGACCACATTTACTGATGACCTCTTTGGCGTTACTTTACAACCTAGCGAAATTAGCGGTCGTTACACAATATACCTCAATGATGAGGTGATTTTTGATCGTAAAAGAGAAGGAAGATTCCCAGAAATTAAAGAACTTAAACAATTGGTTCGCAATATTGTAAACCCTGACAAGTCATTAGGTCATTCCGAGCCTAAATCATAAGTTCATAGGTAAAAGTCTCCAATACTTTCACATTTATTAACCCTCTGCATCCTAAAAATTCAGTAATTTTAACCATCACCCTTACAAATTACTTTTAGATGCGCATATTACATACTGCAGATTGGCATTTAGGAAAACGATTAGATTTTTATTCACGACTGGAAGAACAGCGGGAGGTATTAGCAGAAATTTGCGCAATTGCCGACCGAGAGGACGTCGATATCGTTATTGTGGCAGGTGACTTATTTGACACCTTTAACCCGCCTGTAGAAGCTACCGAATTATTATATAAAACCCTTAAGCAATTATCAAAGAATGGTAAGCGCCCTGTTATTGCAATCGCTGGAAATCACGATTCTCCAGACCGCATTGACTCACCCGATCCGCTAGCTCGTGAATGCGGGATTCTATTTTTTGGCTATCCGCATCAGGAGACACGCCCACTACTCGTAGAGAATGGTTTTGAGATCCTACGCTCCGATAAAGGCTTTGTAGAGTTAAAACTTCCAAAATATTATTACCCGATTCGGATCATTAGTACCCCTTTTGCTAATGAGATCCGATTAAAGCAATTCCTTGGTTTTGAAGATAAAAGCGCAAAATTATACGAGTCATTAAAGCAGAGTTGGTCGGATCTTGCCCAGCAATATTGCGACAGCTATGGTGTCAATGTATTAACGAGTCATTTGTATATGTTAAAGCGCGGCGGCGAAGTGCTGGAAGAACCAGAGGGTGAGAAACCCTTACGCTTAGGCTATGCAGACTTGGTCTATTCTGACGCTATTCCGAGTCAAATCCAATATACAGCACTGGGACACTTACATCGATTCCATGAAATTGGACAGGGAAATGCACCTGTTGTTTATCCAAGTAGCCCTCTATGTTATTCGTTCTCGGAAGCCGGTCAAAAGAAACAAGTTGTTATTGTCGACATGGAGCCAAAAGGAAATGCACAATACAGGACTGTTGCTCTAGAAAAAGGAAAGCCATTGTATAGAAAGCGATTCACGGCTATTGACGAAGCGATCCTCTGGCTTCAAGCTAATCAAAATGCATTAGTTGAACTCACCCTGGAAAGCGACACCTACATCACCGCCGTTGATTTGAAGCGTATTCACGAAAGCCATGCGGGTATTATTCATATCATACCTGTTATTTCCCAACAAGCGCAACGTAGTGGTACAACACCTCAAGTCAATCTTGACCAAAATATTAAGGACTTATTTAAAGACTATTTTAAGTCCAAATATGGGCAAGAGCCGAACGATGAGTTATTAGGATTATTTGATGAAGTCAGTGCGAACAGTTTAGAAAAAGAAGATTAAGCATGCTGCCAGTATATCTTAGTATAGAAGGACTATACTCCTATCAAGAAAAACAAGAAATAGATTTTACGAAGCTTACAGAGTCCGGATTGTTTGGCATATTTGGAACAGTTGGATCGGGGAAATCATCTATTTTGGAAGCCATCAGTTTTGCCCTATATGGAGATACGGAACGGTTGAATAAAACCGATAAACGTGCGTACAATATGATGAACCTCAAGTCGAATCAGACGCTGATTGTCTTTGATTTTCTCAATTTTGAAAATAAGAAATATCGTTTCGTTGCTCAATGGAAACGTCGGAAAAACTTTGAAGACACGACTACGATTGAGCGTACAGCCTATGAATGGAAAGATGAGAATTGGATTCCTATGGAATCGGCAGACGGGGCGAAAGTGACCAACCTCTCCTACTCCAACTTCCGTCGTACAATTATCATCCCTCAAGGACAGTTCAAAGAATTCTTGGAGCTAAAAGGCAAAGACCGCTCAGAGATGATGAAGGAGATCTTCTTTTTGAGCAAATTTGACCTTGGCCCTAAAGTAGGCGTGCTGCAGGCGCAGAATAATCGCAAAATTGAGAATATGAAGGGCGCCCTGTCGGGTTTTGAAAGTGTCTCTGCGGATGCACTTAACTTGAAAAAGTTGGAAGTGCAGGAAGCCAAGGAGTCCCTGGAACTCACAAGAGCAGGTTATGAAACGCTATTGCAAAAAGTTCAGCTATTGCAGGAATTTAAAGACAAGCAAAGTGAGTTACAATTGAAGACTTCTCAATACCAAGAGCTTGCTGGCAAAAAAGAGAAAGTACAACTTCAAGAGCAGGAATTAAACCGATACGAACGCACATCCAATGCGTTCCGAGAACCTTTAAATCAAATACAGTCACTCAATACAGATCGAGAGAGCCTAATCCACAAGATTGAAAACCTCCAATCGGTTAAAGAGCGACAATCGCAAGAAATTGATATTCTTGAACGGGAAATTTTAGCCATTCAAAACGAATATTTAACCATAAACACACTCCGTGCGAAAGCTGAGGATTATAAATATCTTATTCAGATTAAAGAGAATGACCAAAAGGAGGTGGAGTTTTCGCATAGACTAATGAAAGGTGATCCAATTGTATTAAAAGCAAAAAATACAGAGGAGGCAATCGTTAATAAGCTATCTGATTTAGAAAAGCAGTTAGAGACCTTAAAGTCAGATAAAATTGATACCACGCAACTTATCGCAATGGAAAATTGGTATCAACGAAAAGAGAATATACAGCAACAACATAAGCAAGTACAACAGCAACTTCATACCCTACACGCCCAGATCGATGAAGAGATACAACTGATGTCATCTTTAGGATATGAGGAATCCAATTGGGAAGCTATACTTAATCAGGCGTTGGAATCGATAGATCAGGAAGCACTGAAACTAAGGGAACAAGAAACGCTTTTAAAAGTTCAAGCGAAGCTTGTAAATTTTGCTAATGACCTACAACATGGTCAGCCTTGCCCACTCTGTGGTGCCCTAGATCATCCACAGCCGATGCAGACCGAACATGTTCATGAGGAATTACAGATAAATGAAGCGGCAAAGAACGAACTCAATACGCGACGTCTGCAAACTTTATCGATCAAAGAACAGCTGACCAAAGCAAATATGTCGATTCAGAGTAAGCGTGTGCATACCATACAGTTCGGAGAATCGCTTGCCCAGTTCGAAACTCAGCTAGCGAGTCATTTAGGAACATTCCAATGGGATGGCTACTCAACAGAGGATAGCGGTGCATTTGAAGCGCAAAAACAAAAGCTGAAGCACAGCGAGGCCGTGCAAGCTGACTTAGAACAGCAGATCAAACAGCAGCGCGAGGATTTACAAAGAACGCAAACTAGTATTGCCCGTTTTGAGAAAGAACTTGACAGCATTCGCAATGACATTGCCGTTGTACAGGGATTAAGTAAGCATTGCAAAAGCTTATTGCAGCAACTTCAATGGGAAGAGTTTAAGGACCTTCCGTTGGATGAATTAAAACATGAGAAACTCAATCTAGACGACCGCATAATTAATATTGAAAGTACTTACCTGCAACTAACGCAGAAGATTAATACGTTTAAAACGAAATTAGCGGAAACTGTAGGGCAATACAATAGCTCGAAGGAGCAACTGAGTATCTACAACCAGCAGATCAAAGCACGTCAAGAGCAGCTAGCGAAATTATTGAAAGAGTTTCAATTGAATGATATTACCGAGGTACAGCAGATTATTCGACGCCCACTTCCCGTCGAGCAGATGCGCCAAGAAATCCAGCAATTTTATGTTCGTATGGAGGTCTTGGAAACGCAGATCAACGCATTAAAAGAATTCTTAGCAAACAAAGCTTTTAGTGACGAAGAGCTAGATACAACGGCAGACTTATTTAATTTGAAAAAGGAGGAATTAGAGCTGCAATTAGCTTTAACGGGTGCATTGGAGAAAGAACTGTCATTCCTGACGATTGAATTTGGCAAGAAAGAAAAGCTCTTGGAAGAGTATGAGCAACTTTCGAACCGTGCAAACAATTTAAAGACTTTAGAAAACCTATTTAAAGGCAATGGCTTTGTCAATTATATCTCGAGTATACATTTGCGACAAATGTGTGAGATGGCCAATCATCGTTTTCACCGATTAACAAGGAATCAGTTGAGTCTAACAATCAACGAAAACAATGAGTTTGAAGTCCTGGATTACCTCAATGACGGTCATCGCCGTTCGGTTAAAACGCTTTCTGGTGGGCAGTCTTTCCAAGCATCCCTGTGTCTCGCATTAGCACTGGCTGAAAACATACAGTCCCTAAATAAAGCAGATCGTAACTTCTTCTTTATCGATGAAGGCTTCGGCACCCAGGATGCAGAAAGCATCAATACCGTGTTTGATACCTTACAATACCTTCACCAAGAAAACCGTGTGGTCGGCATTATATCTCATGTCGAAGAGCTGAAAGAGCGTATTCCAAGTTCAATCAACATTGTTAAAGACCATGACCAAGGAAGTAAAGTGACACAGTACACGAACTAATAACGCTGAAAATATGAAAGGTCCCGCATCACTGCGAGACCTTCATCAATTAAACATATAACCACTAACTAATATATAACCTTTAAAACTTAACCTTTATGAACTATACTTGATCAGTTGTCTGCTCGGTATTTGCGACTGGTTTAAAGTTTCCTTTTCCACCTTTGCGGGGTTCTCTACCTTGATCTCTTCTTGAACCCTTGTCAAAACGTTGTTTTTTCTCAGCCAACTTATTTTTATAAACCTCTTTTTGTTCAGCAGTCAATAAGTTCTCAAACTCTTGACGATCTGCCTTCATCTCTTTCATGCGCGCTTCGCGTTCTGCTTTGCGAGCTTCTGCTTTCGCTTTCCACTCCTGTGCTTTTGTGAGATGATATGCATACACATCTTTCTTTTGTTGATCAGAGAACTTCAGCTCTTTGTCAAGACGTTCGGTCTTTGCCTGCGCAATTTCTTCAGGCGTTTTATTCAACATGCCTGCATGATTTCTCATATGCATGCGCCCTTTACGATCTTGACGGATCTCACGCTTATTACTATCTCTTTTATCTACTTCTGTATTTGTACTCTGCGCATATGTAAGACCTGTTAATCCTGCCATGAATACTGCCATACTTAATATCTTTTTCATAGGAACTTATTTTAATTGTTTAACTTATATTCTTTTGATAATATTTAATCTCAATAGTTTAACCGACAACTGTTAAATGCTGTTAAAATAATCAACCCTGCAGGTTAGCATTCAACCCTTGTTGTATAAATAAGATATCGTTTGGGTAGAGAAGTTTAATGGAGCGGTCCGTTAAAATATGTTAATACATAATGACATACAGCTAAACTAAAAAAGTCCAACTATTCAGAATAGCTGGACTTTTCGGTATAATTATAAGGATGCGTATCCTTTTTGAGCACTTAATGCATCGCTTAGATCATCTCTACGCTACGTTTAACAAATGCCGTTAAGTCCGCACCTGTTAACAAGCCTCGAGATAATAAAGCTAAATCAAAAGCTTGTTTTGCAAGCTTCTCGCCTTCCTCCTCTGAAGAATCAACAATACGCTTAATTAAAGGATGGTTACCATTGACTGTTACTTTATAATTGTCAGGCAAGTTACCATAGAAGCCCATACCGCCACCTGTTTTCGCCATATCTTTCATACGACGCATAAACTCATCTAGGGTAACAGAAACCGGCAAATCGTTCGCATGTAAAGCGTCCACTTCAACCTTCATATCGCTTCTAGAAATCGCTTTCTCAAAAACCGCATTCGCTTTCTTGCTTTCTTCATCGGATAAGATTAATTCAATCTTCTCATCTTTCTCAATAAGCTTTTCAAGCACATCCGCGTCAACACGCTTCAATTGTACTTTCTCTCCCCCTTTTTGCTCTAAGAAGCTCGTGAAATGCGTATCTAATTGACCATCTAAGTTGAGTACATCATATCCCTTTGCCAAAGCTGGAGCTATGAAACCATCTTGTTGCGCTTTATCATTAGTATATAGGTAAACGATATTTCCATTCTTATCAACTTGAATATCCTTAACCTTCTCGTAATATTCTTTTATTGTATAGGAATTGTCACTGGTGTCCTGCAACAAACAGATATCGATTGCCTTTTCAGCGAACTTTTCATCACTTAACATACCGTATTTAATGAAAAGACTGATGTCGTTCCATTTCTCTTCATAACCTTTGCGGTCAGCTTTGAAGATCTCTTGCAACTTATCCGCTACCTTCTTCGTGATATAATTGTTAATCTTCTTCACATTGCTATCCGCCTGTAAAAACGAGCGAGAAACATTTAATGGAATATCCGGCGAATCAATCACCCCATGCAATAGCATCAAGAATTCGGGTACAATATCTTTAACCTCATCAGTGATAAAGACCTGTCTAGAATACAATTTAATTTTATTACGTTGGATTTCCAGCTCATTCTTCACTTTCGGGAAATAAAGAATACCTGTTAGATTAAACGGATAGTCTACATTCAAATGGATCCAAAATAATGGCTCATCCATCGCATATGGATAAAGCTCGCGGTAGAAGTCCAAATAGTCTTGATCGGTTAACTCCGATGGAGATTTTGTCCATGCCGGATTCGTATTATTGATAATATTATCAACTTCTACTGACTTATATTTCGGTTTACCTTCTTCATCTTCACCGTCTGGCTCCGAAGTCGTTTTTGTACCAAAGCGAATAGGAACAGGAAGGAATTTCGCATATTTATCGAGGATCTCCTGCAATTTCGCTTTATTTAAAAATTCTTTCGAATCGTCGTTAATGTGAAGGATAACATCTGTACCACGTTTGGTTCTAGTACCCGCAGAAATCTCGTAGCTTGTACTTCCGTCACAGGTCCAATGTGCGGCCTCCGCCCCTTCCTGATAAGATAAAGAATCGATTTCAACACGATCGGCAACCATAAACGCCGAGTAAAAACCTAATCCAAAGCGACCGATGATTTCATTGGCATCATTGGCTTCCTTGAATTTCTCCATAAACTCAGTGGCGCCAGAGAAGGCAATCTGGTTGATGTATTTCTTAATCTCATCAGCCGTCATACCAATCCCAGAATCTGAAATGGTAATTGTTTTTGCGGCTTCGTCAAACTTAACGTCTACGGTTAAGTCGCCAACCTCGCCTACGAATTGTCCTAATGATCCTAAGCGCTTAATCTTTTGCGACGCATCAACTGCATTAGAAACTAACTCGCGTAAAAAAATCTCATTATCCGAGTATAAAAATTTCTTTATTACCGGAAAAATGTTCTCGGTGTGAATGGAAATTGTACCTTTTTCTTCTTGCATATGCTATGTATGATTTTCGTTTTTTAAAATGCTTTCCAGGAGTACATCAATAGGTATTCCATTGTATTTTTTAAGTCATTTTGACAGCTAAAACTGCAATTATTACATAAAACGCTATTTTTGCGTCAAAGTAGACTGAAAGAAATGGCCTTTACGAAACCCGACTTCTTAAAATCCCCGATCGAACGCTATCGACAAGAAATTGAAAACCGCATGAACGGAAAGGCACAGGTTTTTCGCGAAAAGAGTGCACAGAAAAAATTACCATTTGTTTATACGCTTGCCTTCTCTGACACAGCGAAAAAAATGATCACAGCTTTCTCCTACGGCGTATCCTTTGCAACGCATCCCGAGCGTATTCATCAGGTGGAGCTTTGCCTGCATGTCGAATCACAAGAAAGCAATTGGATACATATTGTAGGCTATCTCGCCAATCAGTTGCGTACTGATTGTCCGTTCAAAACCCACGAAATCATAAAAATCGGACAGCAAATCAGTCCAGACTCCAAGATGGATGCATTTATCGTAACTGAAGTAGACTTCTTAAAAGACAGCAGTCCTATATTCGATACCAAAAAATCCAAGGGTATTCAATTGATTCAACTAGTTCCAATCTATCAGTCAGAAATATTCAGCATCCATAAAATGGGTGTTGAGGCATTCCTAAAAGCGATTAAGGATTCCAAATCCCTTATCGACCGCAAAGCAATTTAACTTTATTTTAATACGACTGTAGCGTATCGAATCATGCTTCCGTTTACCTATCTGAACGTTCAAAAAAATGAAAGACAGGAGTATAATTTGAAAAACATGAAAAAGACGCATTTTTTAATCGTGATCGTATTCGCCATCTTTACTTTAAGTAGTTGCTTGAAAGATGATGCGCAACCAACACCACAAGCCCTAGTAACCTTATTGAATGCATACCCAGACGATACTGGTATTTATTATCGCATGGATGGCAACAGCATTTCGCAATCCAATGGTGACTTCAAAGGATTAACTTATTTTAGAGCCTTTCCAGGTAATCGAAAATTGGAAATCCTTGGAAGGGTGGATAATAAGGCTATAATGGACACGACGATGGCGTACGCCGACTCTATCGTATATACTGGATTTGTTTACGGTATTGCAGGAAAACCAAAGTTTATTAGAACAACGGATTTACCAATCAGTGATGTCGCGGAGAAAGCAGCCGTACGTTTTATCCAACTTGGAAACGGAATTGGCAAAGTCACTCTAAAAATTGGGGAGCAAGAATACGGTTACCGAAACACAGATATTCCGCCCGGTAAGCTCTGGTACATTTACCATTAGTGTGCTAGATGAAGATGGTGCAGTACTGGTTAAGCGAGAAAACATCGAGTTGAAGAACGGATATTATTACACTTTTGCCCTAATGGGAACCAAAGGTGACGCACAAAAACCTTTATATCTCGGTTATTTCTAGTCAATTAGGCAGCTTT
>JBEBRI010000110.1:0-12289 GCA_040394915.1 Sphingobacterium sp. | reverse complement strand
TTAACCCAAGGTAACTATGATTTGATCAAAGCCTTCCCTCCCATTCGAGTATGGGGAACCGTGGGCTTTATCGCAGCGATGTGGATGACAAATCTAAGTGGCAGTAAAGCTAGCGAATATCAATTTTATATTGCTGCCGGCGGATCTATCTTACTTAGTGTGTATTCCGTGTTTAATCTGCCTAAATGTCCGCCACAACATCGTTCAAAAGAAAATGCAAGTCTTGCACAATTGTTAGGATTAGAAGCCTTTAAATTGTTCGGGAATTTTAAAATGGCGATGTTCTTTATTTTCTCGATGTTTCTCGGAGCAGCATTGCAACTTACGAATGCTTACGGCGATGTATTTTTAGACGAATTTAAATTCTTCCCGAAATGGGTGGACTCTTTTGTCGTGGAGTACTCAACCATCATTATGTCTATTTCGCAAATCTCTGAAACCTTGTTTATTCTTGCGATACCATTCTTTTTAAAGAAATTCGGCATCAAACAAGTGATGTTGATTGCAATGGTAGCTTGGGTGTTACGTTTTGGCCTATTTGCCTATGGTGATCCTTCAGGAGGATTATGGATGATCATACTGTCTTGTGTTGTATATGGGATGGCTTTCGATTTCTTTAACATCTCCGGATCGCTATTTGTCGAAACAACAACCAACAATCAAATTCGCTCTTCTGCACAGGGACTTTTTATGATGATGACGAACGGTTTTGGGGCTGTGTTAGGTTCCCGCGTCTCGGGTTGGGTTATTGATAAATACTACACGCTCTCCTTTAATGATACAAGCTCCCTAGCAGGCTTTTTAGACACGACGACAGACAATCAGTCACTACTGAAATTTATTGCCTCTCGTGGCGTAGAAATTAGCAATGGTGTATTCGATAAAGTGATTCAATTAAAAGACTGGCAACATATCTGGGTGGCCTTTGCCTTATATACACTCGCGGTTGCTATTTTATTTGCTATTTTATTTAGACATAAACATCAAACAGAATCTAGTAACCAGCACTAGTCTTTCGACAATAAGTAGAAAAAAAACACCTATGGTAATCAAATACTATAGGTGTTTTTATTTGGACTTAATGGCGACAACCGCTTATAGCTTAAATTAAAAAAGGAAAACGAAAGACAAAAAATAGGGATGCAATCTGCAATCGGACTCTAATGGAAATCGAGAGTTAGCTTCGAATAGCCTAAGAAAGTAGAATGGACTTCCAAAATAGTATTTAAGATTCTATTTTTTCATTCCAATGACCTACATAATCGCTAAGTATTATACATCTCTATACCTGATAGTAATAAGTATTGTATCGGCCTTCACACGATACTAGTCGAAAATAAGAATAGCCTACAAGACAGCGTAAACGACTAGTTATCAACCATACAGGCTGCTATTTCTTTTCAACCAATAATCTTGAATCGTGAGGAACAAAGTCAATAAAAAAAGCCTCCAATTTCTTGGAGGCTCTAAAATATGTACTATGATTAATATTTTTTTTAGCTATTTGGTGTTGATTAGAATTTGTAACCAGTCCAAGTGAACGCTGAAACATCTGCACCTTTTAAGCCGTCTTTCTTAGTAATTGTTGCATTCACATCGTTTTTGATTTTACCTTTATCTAACCCGTTAGCAGGATCGATAGTGTACTCAATCGATGTACCACCATTACCAGCGCCTTTCGCATCTGTTAGATCGATCAAATCTGCCACCGTAGTTCCTGCACCGAATTTTGCATAGGCATTTTTAATTGTTGCTTTGGCTCCTCTACGAATTTTGAATACATCATGCATAGTTAAATTAGCATCTGCACCTGGCGCATTGTTGATAATTGTGATGCCGTTAATTGTGAAATCAGATTGGTTGATATCGGTAGGTGTTTCTCCATCTAAGTTACCGTCTGCTTCTACGCCACGTGGATCTACAGTAACTGGCAAATATTTTGCCTCTCTAATACCATAAGCATTCGTTACAGTACCAGTGTAACCTTGAGAAAAATCAAACATGTCATCTGTACAATTTACCACCAAGATATTTGAAGCATCTACTGTACCACCGAAGAATTCAATTGCGTCATCATCTCCATACGTTAGGTAGATGTTACTTATTTTTGTTCCTTTACCAACTCCATTAAGCGTTAATCCATTGTGTTCAGCTTCTTGATCGATACGAGCCCCTGTATATTCAATTCTAACGTAGTTTAAGATACCTGAATTGTCATTTACATCATCTCCACCAAATTTAATGGCGTTGTTGATTTCTGTACCTGCTTCGCTTTTAGCACCTTCTTTTCTTGAAATAGGCGCTTTACCATTTAGAATGATACCACCCCAGTCACCTTGTTTTGGAGACGATGCATTAGATGTAAAAATGATTGGTTTTGCTGCAGTACCGTCGGCAATAAGCTTACCACCTCTTTCTACTAATAAATAAATATCAGTACCACTTGCTGCTGCCTTAATTGTTGTACCTGCCGGGATAGTTAATGTTACGCCAGAATTGACTAAAACTGTACCTGATAACGTATACTCTACGTTGGGGTCTAAGGTAGTATTTGAAGTAATATTACCTTTTAACTCTGCCTTTCCACCTGGTGTAGGTTTTACTGGCTCATCATCTGTCGAACATGCTGAGAAAGCGAATGCTCCTGCTGCTAAAATTGCGAATAACTTTGTTTTCATAATCATTAAATTTCTACACAAAAGAACTTGGTTAACATAACTTACACGTTATCGGTATGTTAACTTTACATTAAAACTTATAAGATAAACCTGCACTAAAATCCATACCTCTACGATAACGCTCAACCATCAACTGAGGCGCCTCATTCGAAAACTCCATGGTTAACTCCCTGTATGGATTGATGATGTTTTCCGCCTTAACCGAGAAACCAATTTTCTTATTCACCGAACCTCTTAGATTGAAGTCAAACGTCGGGATTCCTTTCTCCATAATATTTCCAAATCCTCTTGTTCCAATCGAAAATATACGGTCAGAGAAATAGTTAAAGACAAGAGTTGGCATCAGTTCAACTTTATTGACGTTCAACTTATATGTTAAATCAGCATTCAGCATTAAAGGGGATGCGCCTTCTAACTGATCAGAAGTCTTTGTAAACTGCGCCAGCGGATTTTCTAACTGTTGCTTCGAATGCAGGTAGGAAACATTTAAACCAGCCGATAGAACGTTCTCTCCATTAGCAGTCGTCGTTTTTAGTAAGTCCTTCTTGATTTCCATTTCAGCACCTACTACATCTGCTGCACCACCAACGTTTAAGAAGGTTAACGTATTACCACCAGACGGGATTGTCGAGCGACCGATAGGATTTTTGATATGCTTATAGAATACGCCAAACGAGATTAATTCACCATTTTCAGGGTAAAATTCCCATTTTAAATCGCCATTATATGATTCCGAGGGTATCAATCCTGCGTTACCTTCGGTGTTATTGTTTTGACCTGCATAACGCATTGGAGCGATTTCAATAAACTGTGGCAACGTATAGGTCTTACTCCCAGAACCCCGTAAGATCATCTTTTCGCCTAAGTTATATTTTAAATTCAAACTCGGTAAAAAGAAAGATTTATCGATTTTAGAGGGACCAATGATATCACTTTGAGTGACATTGGTATAGAAGTCAACGTCTTGATTCACCTTGTCGTAGCGTAAGCCTAGTACAGCGGTAAAGTCAGAATTGAATTGGTAGGTTGCGCTTGCAATAGCACTGTGAATATTCTTTTTTCCGTTATAGTAAAATGGAAGAAATGCAAACTCATCATTCTTACCACGCAGCGTCATTAAATTAAATATTGTCCCTAGTTCACCCGTATTAAAATATTGATCAGGATTGGTGACATCTACATTACTATTGTAAGGAGGCAATAATTCATGATTAAAGATCGTGGCCTCGAACGCTCTCTTGGTCACATTACCGTTATAGCCGAAATCAATTTTACGCTCGAACCCCTCTTCACTGTCAATTTTATAAGTTAGTAATGCACGGCTAACGAAACCCTTTTCATTCATCGTCGAAAAATAACGTTCATTGGTACCTGAGGAATTCGTGTTAAAACGATATTTGCCCGAATTCTCAATAAAGCTATTTACTCTTCTATCTGGTTCATTCCCGACCACATAATTATAAGCTAATGCTACATCTGCACTCCAATTTTGATTGAATTCATATTTACCTAATATTTGAGAAACTGAAATATGATTATCATTGATTTGCTGTCTGCGAGCGAACTCCAGATCGCCTTCAACTTCATTGGCATTTTTACCTGTATACTCCGAAAAATCTTGCGCTTGATCATGAATATAAAGTGAATTAAAACTTACGCTCCCCTTATCAAATGCGTAGCGCAGGTTAACCATCGCATTTTGCGAAACATTATATTGGTTCTTAACATAAGTTTGATCTTGATAAACTTGGCCAGCAGAAGTTGCCGCACCGATTCGACCTTCAGCGAAGCGATACTTAGAATCCATACCTGCAGTGAAAAATAAACTTAATGTATTCCCACCTAAATTAAATCGACGGTTTCCTAAAATCTTAAAATCCGAATTAACTAAATTATTAATCGGCTTTGCCCTCCAACCATTCTTAAACGAATAGTCGCTCAAGGTGCTGATATGATGTTTTGAACCACCATTTAGGGTACCGAACCAGCTTGTGCCGTCAATTCTTTGGAAGTTATCTTTTCCAATGGTTTGCGAATTGGCACCCGCGGAGGCCGCAATTTCCAAACTATTACCAGTAGCTTCTTTTGTGAATATATCGACATTCGCGCCCGCAACATCTCCTCCAATAAATGAATTAAACGTTTTGTTAACATTGATGCTCTGAATAACATCTGAACTGAAAAAATCTAATGAGATGTTTTTGTATAAAGGGTCTTCCGAAGGTAAGGGCAATCCGTTTAGGGAAGATGAATTGTAACGATCTCCGAGGCCACGAACGAATACATTCTTCGCTCCCTCCTGTCTCGATACGCCCGCCATTTTTGTCAGTGCTGCGCGCGCGTCACTAACGCCCTTTCTAGACAGCTCTTGTGTTCCAATCGATTCAACCATCAAGTTAGATTTGCGTCTTTCCTCCAAAAGCGCAAGCTCTGTAGCTTTCTCCCGGCGTCGCGTAACAACGACTTCTTCAATAACAGCATCCTTATTCTTAAGTGCAAAAGAAACAAACTCTGTGTCTGAAGCACTTAAAGTAAATTTCAACTCTTGTCCATCATATCCCATAATACTTGCGCGAATCAAATATTCCGCGGGTTTATTACTAGGAAGCGGAATGTAGAACTCTCCCTTTTCATTGGTAGTCGTTCCTAATTGTGAGTTAGCAATCGTAATCGTCGCTCCCTTTAGTGGCTCGTAGCTTTCTACATCAACTACAACCCCTTTTACACCGTATGCCACTTGTTGAGCATGCGCTGCAAGCGTTGCAACACATAGGAGCATAACCGTAAATAATGTTTTAATACAATTCATAGTATGTTAATATTATGTTGCAAAACTATAAGCTAGTTGTTAGGTGAATATTAACGTTCCATTATCTTAATATGAGTCGTTCGTTAACGAATTGTTAAGTGCTAAGCCTTTCGCATTAATCGGGATTAAATTGGGAGAAACGACTAAATAGTCTTAAATTGCAACAAAGTAACATTATGAACGAGTTTGTGCTACACACAGAAAGTTTGTCCTACCAATATCCAAAGGGCTCCAAACTGAACTTTGAAAACCTGAGCGTTTCTAAGCAAAACCACACGCTTATTCTCGGAGAGTCAGGCTCTGGAAAATCAACATTATTAAATTTAATAGCTGGTTTCTCCGCGCCTACTACTGGAAAGGTTTTTATTCAAGGACAAGATATTTATCAATTACAGGAATCAAATCTAGATCATTTCCGTGCAAAGAACTTGGGATTCATTTTCCAAGAAGCTCATTTATTAAAGAACCTCACGATTGTCGAGAACATTAAACTGGCACAATCCTTAGCAAATTATTCAGTCATTGAGGCCGATGTTATTGAGCTGTTGAGAAAATTACAATTAGAACATCTTGCCAACCGGAAGCCCAATGAGCTAAGTCGAGGCCAAGTCCAGCGTGTAGCAATCGCTAGAGCATTAATTAACAAACCTGCATTACTCATAGCTGACGAACCAACGGCAGCATTGGATGACAAAAATACCTTCTTAGTCATTGAATTAATCAAAGCCCTTGCTGACGAACAAGGCAGCACCTTGATTATCTCCACCCATGACAAAAGATTAAGGGACGAATTCAGCAATAACTATCAACTCTCGCCATTATAAGATGAATACATTTCAACTAGTCTGGAAGAATATCACGCAACAATGGGGGTCTACCCTATTAAGCATTATTTTAACCGCTTTCGGAGTTGCGATTCTAGCAAGCATATACATAACTAGCGATACGTTCGAAAAGCAGCTCGATAGCAATAGTAAACAGGTCGATTTAGTGATTGGAGCGAAAGGAAGCCCGTTACAACTTATATTAAGCACCCTTTATCATATTGACAATCCAACAGGAAACATCAAGCTTGCTGAAGCAGAGAAGATTAAAGAAAACCCATTTATCGAAACTGCCGTTCCAATCTCGCTTGGAGATAATTATAAAGGGCATCGGATAATTGGGACAGACACCAGTTACATGGGGCTCTACGAACTCTCTCTCGCAGAAGGTAAATTATGGACGAAAAGTTTTGAAGTCGTGCTAGGAAGTGAAACCGCTCGAAAACACCAACTCAAACTGGGCGATGAAATCCAGAGTGCTCACGGATTAGCGGAAAACGCACATATCCACGATGAACATCCTTTCACAGTAGTTGGTATATTGAAACCTTCCGGTACTGTTGTTGACAACCTCATTCTATGTGACCTCCAGAGCGTATGGGATGTACATGGAATTAAACATGACGACCACGAACATGATCACGAACATGATCACGAGCACGTTCATGACCATGATCATGATCATGAACACGATCATGCTAAGGAAACGGATGAACAGACAAACCACAACCACAGCTTACAGCCAGCCGAAACGCAACATATGCACGCTTCTGAGGCTCATTCACACACGGATGAACCTTCGCATGAGGGGCATGATCACGCCACTATAGGCCATGAAGAAGTTGGACAAATAAGCGATTCAGACGCTTCCGATAGTTTAGTAGCTGAGCGCCCGCGCCCGAATGTCCTTATAAAAAGTATTGCCGAGGACGTTGTACAAGATCATAGTTTAGAAATCACTGCTCTACTCGTGAAATACAGTTCACCAGCAGCGATCGGAGTGGTCCCTAAGTTGATTAATCAATCGACAAGCATGCAAGCGGCGTCCCCTGCCTTAGAAACAGCGCGGTTGTTTTCACTACTAGGCGTAGGAATCGATTCCTTAGAAATACTAGCTTATGTCATTATGATCATTGCTGGACTGAGTGTATTTATCAGTTTATACAATGCGCTTAAGGATAGAAAATACGATTTGGCTATTATGCGAGCACTCGGTGCTTCCAAGATTAAACTATTTATGTTATTGATCGTCGAAGGACTGGTGATAACGACTATTGGCGGATTATTGGGATTGGTATTGGGACATCTAGGCTTGTACCTTATCAGTACCCAGACAAGCCAAAGTGCAGATATCATTCAAGCCTTTAGCATATATACCAAGGAATGGTTAATTTTGCTTACTGCATGCCTTATCGGTGTTATTGCTTCCGCAATTCCAGCAATAAAGGCTTATAACACAACAATATCGACTATACTAGGGAATAAATAAGATGAAGAGAATTATATTTACATTTTTACTACTCACGGCCGTTGTAGCTATTTCAAAGGCACAAATCGGAAATTTCAACCAAAATCAGGTTCCCGATCATACGCCCATGATGAACAGTACCTGGGAGGCGATTGATAAGATGATGTACAAGGTATCGACGGTCGGCAATAAAAAAGTATATACGCCGAGCTATCCCCCTCCGCTGAAAAAACTGGAAAACACGATAGTTGAACTTCCCGGTTATATTGTCCCCTTGGTAAGCGGTCGTAACCATAGCACCTTTATGCTATCGGTTTTACCAATTACACAATGTCAATTTTGCGGAACCAATGGGATCCCACCGATGGTGGAAATCTTCATGAAGAAAGGTACTGTAAAGTTTACGGACGAGCCGATTAAGATTAAAGGAAAAATGAAGTTTAATGCAGAGCCGTTAAAAGGTAATGCTGAAATTCAAATATTTGAAGCCGTATTAATTGATTAATTAACGGTTTAACAGCGCGATTTCTAAACAGGCGTAGAGGGCAGCAGTTTCTGTCCGCAATCTAGCTTCACCAAGAGATATAGGATGGAATCCAGCAGCAAGCGCTTGCTGGATTTCTTTTTGTGAGAAATCGCCTTCCGGGCCAATTAGTACTAAGTATTTTTGTGCTTTCGAAAAAGACTCGTTTAAATATACCTTTTCATCATCTTCGCAGTGCGCGATTGCCTTATTCGCATCGGAGTCTTTATGCAGCGTAATAAACTTATCAAAACTAATGGCCTCATTTAAAACAGGCATGTACGCCTTTAGGGATTGTTTCATCGCCGAGATGATCACTTTATTCAACCGCTCAATCTTTACGTCCTTACGCTCGGAATGCTCGCTGATGATCGGCGTTATTTCTTGAATACCAATCTCCGTCGCCTTCTCTAAGAACCACTCGATCCGATCGATATTTTTCGTGGGAGCAACGGCAATATGAAGATGATAATTTGGCTTTTGATACGCAAATTCCCTTGATTTTATTTCTAGCGTACAACGCTTTGGGTGAGCATCGATAATTTCTGCTTGATACAAGCCCCCTTTCCCATCGATCAGCTGAACGACATCGGTATTCGCTAAACGCAGAACACGGATGGCATGTTTACTCTCCTCCTCACTCAATTGATAGTGAGAAGCCTGTGTGTCGAGGTCAGGGGTATAGAATAAATGCATTTTAACGTCGATTAATCCTCCTCATCATCATGTGCTGTCTCTATCAAATCCAATTTAACGAATTCAATATTTTGCTGCGTTTTCTTCATAATGGTAAAGCAGTAGCCGAGATCCTCTTTACTGTCGCCAACATCAGGAATACGTTCGAAAATATGACTAACCAATCCCGCAACAGTATCATAATCGGAGCTTTCTGGCAATTCTAATGGTAAATAACCATTTGCGTCATGCACACTAGCGCCGGCATCAACCATGAATTCTGTTTCGGAAATCTGTTCTACAACTGGTGTTTCTTCGTCATACTCATCTTGGATCTCGCCGACCAATTCCTCCACAATATCCTCCAATGTAACCATACCCGCGGTTCCACCAAACTCGTCCAACACAAAAGCGATTTGAATACGCTTCTGCTGAAACTCGGTCATCAAATCGTTAATCTTCTTTGTTTCTGGAATAAAGTATGGCTTACGCATAATGTTCTTCAACACGACCTCTTTACCCTTTACCAATAATGGGAGTATGTCTTTCGTATGAACGACACCAATAATTTGATCTATATTTTCATCATAGATAGGAATACGGGAGTATCCCTCCTCGGTTACCGTTTCAATAAAGGCGTCAGCGGTTTCATTTTGCTCCACTGCAACAATCTTCGTACGCGGCACCATAATGTTCTTGACAATACGCTCGTTAAAATCGAACACATTCTTAATTAACTCATGTTCCGAATTATTCAATGCACCACTCTCCTTACCTTTTTCCAAAAGATATTGCAATTCTTCCGAGGAGTGACTCGCTTCATGTGCGCTAACTTGAATACCAATCATTCGCAACAAGAAATTAGCAAATCCATTCAATAAGAAGATAATCGGTTTGAAAACGTAATAGAAAAACTGCAAAGGAATGGCGACTTTCATCGTTGTTGCAACCGGTTTTTGTATCGCGATGGATTTCGGCGCTAATTCACCAAATACGATATGCAAAAAGGTGATGATACTGAAAGCCAGCACATGTCCTAAATTAGTCGCTAACTTACCGGTAAGCTCGACATTAAACCAACCAAATATCTCGTGTACAATTTGCGTCATAACGGCCTCACCTACCCAACCGAGGGCAAGGGAAGCAAGCGTAATTCCTAATTGTGTTGCCGCTAGATAGCCGTCTAGATGATCTGTAATATTCTTCGCGATCTGTGCGACTTTGCTACCCGACTTTGCTTGGAGTTCAATCTGAGAAGCACGAACTTTTACAATCGCGAATTCAGCTGCAACGAAAAAACCATTAGCGAGTACTAAAAAAATAGTCCAAAAAATATCAATTGCCATTTGTCAGGTCTTTATTTCCGAATTGTGTTTTGTAATGTTCTAAACTCTCTAATATAACACTTTGAGCATCAGATTGCCCAGAAATATTTTCAATTTTTATCGACTTGCCGTCGATAGATTTATAGGTTTGAAAAAAATGAGATATTTCCTTCATGGTATGAGAAGGAAGATCGGAAAGATCATTGTACTCGTTTAAAATGGCATCGTGTTGAGCCACAGCGATGATCTTATCATCTTGATCTCCAGCATCTAGCATACGTATCACGCCAATAACCCGTGCATCAACAAGTGAATAAGGGGCTAAATCTTGTGAACATAAAACTAAAATATCGAGGGGATCCCCATCACCACAGTAGGATTGTGGGATGAAACCATAATTAGTTGGATAGACTACTGAAGCGTTCAGCACTCTATCCAACTTTAAAAGACCGGAAGTCTTATCAATTTCATATTTCGCTCTAGAACCCTTAGTGATCTCAATGACAGCAGTGACTACTTTCGGAGCTTCGCTCCCTGGAGCCAGCTGATGCCAAGGATGTTGCTGTGCGTTGGCGGAAAAAATCCCGACAAATAGCAACAATGCTATGGTCCAGAGCCTATCGACGTCCATATCTCAGGTTATTTGTTTCGAATTTCTTTGTTGTACAATTCAATACTCTCCAAAATAATATTTTGAGCATATGAACGTCCATATAAGTTTTCAATAGATACATTTTTACCTTCAAGAGTTTTGTAGTCTTGGAAGAAACGAACAATCTCTTTCATCGTATGCGGCGGAAGTTCCGATAGGTCGTTAATGTAATTTACAGACATATCATGCTTTGCTACAGCGATAATTTTATCATCTTGCTCGCCATTGTCGATCATATGCATAACGCCGATAACTTTCGCTTCGATTAAGCTCATAGGATATACATCTACTGAGCATAATACAAGTATATCTAATGGATCTTTATCATCACAATAAGTTTGTGGAATAAACCCATAATTTGCAGGATACATTACGGAAGAAAATAGGACACGATCCAACTTGATTAATCCACTATCTTTGTCGATTTCGTATTTCGCTTTTGAACCTTTAGGAATTTCGATAATAGCATTCACGGAATTAGGCAAGTCTTCTCCAGGAGAAACTTGGTGCCAAGGGTGTTGTGTACTCATTAAAAATTACTGTTTGTTTATTTCGTCTTTCTTTGATTTTCTGTTAGTCAACCATTTCTTTAATAAAGCAATAACGATAGGTAAGAACGCGATGACGATCAAGCCTATAATGATATACTCTACGTAGTTGATAATGCCGGGGAACTTAATACCCAAATAGTAACCTGTTAATGTCAATAAGGACACCCATAAAAAGGCGCCAAAGATATTATAGAATACAAATTTGCGGAAGTTAAGTTGCACTACGCCAGCAAATATGGGTGCAAATGTACGAATTATCGGAACAAATCGACCAATAATTAATGCTGTACCACCATATTTCTGGAAAAACTCTTCGGCCATGATCACGTACTTTCGCTTAAACAAGAAGGAATCCTTCCGTTTAAAGAGCATGGGGCCCGTTCGATATCCAAACCAGTAGCCCGCGAAATTACCGAGTATACCGGCCGCTAAAATCCCAAAATAAAGTGTTACAATATCAACGTCAATCTTTTGCGCTGCACAGAAAAGTCCAGCCAAGAAAAGTAAGTAATCACCAGGTAGGAAGAAACCGAAAAACAATCCGGTCTCCGCAAAAACAATAAGACAAACGATGTAGAATCCACCGTGACTTAATAGATATTCAGCATCTAGCAATTGTTGAAAAGACAACAAATATTCTTGCATAATATATTCAATAGTTCCCTCTAAACTTAGGCCAGCAACGACAGCAGCAAACCGCTATCTAGACAGCATAAGTCAATATTTTATGGATTTGTAATAGCAGAAATAGCCTCGCGAATATTCTCCGCAATTGACTCCATCA
>JBEBRI010000109.1:0-12402 GCA_040394915.1 Sphingobacterium sp. | reverse complement strand
GAGCATCTGACTGTTAATCAGAGGGTCGCTGGTTCGAGCCCAGCTTCAGGAGCATAAATACACTGCCGACTTCACAGTCGGCATTTTTTTTTACTATAGAATTTACAAGCATGAGTTTAGTAATCGTAGGAACTGTAGCATTTGATGCATTGGAAACACCTTTCGGAAAAACAGATAAGATTGTCGGTGGTGCTGCTACCTATGCGGGATTAGCTGCTTCTTATTTATATTCGGATGTTAAACTAGTTTCGGTCATTGGGGAAGATTTTGGTGCTGATAATTTAAATATTATCACCTCCAAAGGGATTGATGTGGAAGGATTGGAGATTGTTCCTGGTGGAAAATCGTTTTTCTGGTCGGGTCGTTACCATAACGATATGAATAGCCGTGACACACTGGTTACGGAATTAAACGTTCTTGCGGATTTCGATCCTAAAATTCCAGCTTCTTATCAAGATTGTGAATACTTATTGTTAGGAAACTTAACGCCAGCTGTTCAACAAGCGACCTTAGAGCGTTTGGCAACGAAACCAAAATTAGTGGTTTTGGACACCATGAATTTTTGGATGGACGTCGCTATGGATGGTTTGAAAGGAGTGTTGAAGAAAGTCGATGTGTTAACGATTAATGATGCGGAAGCACGTCAATTATCAGGCGAGTACTCTTTAGTGAAAGCGGCAGAAAAGATCTTGCAAATGGGACCGGCGTACCTGATCATTAAGAAAGGGGAGCACGGTGCTTTGCTATTTGGTGAAGGTCAAATCTTCTCGGCGCCTGCTTTACCTTTAGCGGATGTATTCGATCCAACTGGTGCCGGCGATTCTTTCGCAGGTGGTTTCATCGGGTATTTAGCGAAGTTACAGTCAATCAACTTTGCTAATATGAAAAATGCGATCATCTTCGGATCAGCATTGGCCTCATTCTGTGTAGAGAAATTTGGAACGGAACGATTGCAGAATTTGACTGCTGAAGAAATAAAAGCACGTATTCAAGAATTCGTTGCACTATCAAAATTTGAGATAAGCGAATAAGCTTATCTCAAATTGATTTTATCTTCCCCCTGCAAAGCCCATCGCTCGATGTGATTTTTAAGGGGATTCAAAGATTTAATTGTTTGTTGCTTATTCAGTATCGAATTTATACGAAGCTAAAGTTTTTTTCATCGACTTTCTAGCAACGTGTATTCTCGTTTTCACTGTACCAATCGGGATTTTCAAGTGATCAGAGATTTCATGATATTTAAATCCTTCGAAATACATGGTAAAAGGCACATAATACTCATCTGATAATTTGGAAAGTGCATAATTAATGTCTTCCATGACAAATTTATTCTCTCCTTTATTTTTACTTGCGGAAACCACCAGATTTGTCTGTGATATCTCTTCCTCTTTGGTAATAAAAGTATTGGTCTTTACCACACGGCGGTAGTTATTGATAAAGGTGTTTTTCATTATCGTGTACAGCCAACCCTTTAAATTCGTACCATCTCTGAAGTTCTTAAAGTAGGTCACCGCTTTCAGCAGTGTGTCCTGCACCAGGTCATTCGCATCATCTTGATCACGTGTAAAGTTACGGGCATAGCTTTTTAGTGACTCCGAATGTTTAATGACAAGTGTGTTAAATTCAAGTTTGTTCATACAATCAGTAGTTTATATGTAGTGAAATAGTTATGTGTCTTCTCAAACTGCGGTAGTTCAATAACTTAGAATCTCCACGACAATTTATAATCTGTACAAGATTATATCAATTACTGTGCAGGGAAAAGGTTAAAATGTGGAAAAACATCTTATTTCTCGATAAAATTATCGTTTTACGAAAAAAATAAGACGGCTGTTTGCTTTGTTTTCGGGGTTAAAAACAAGAACATTTTTTTTATAGTAAAATATATTGGAAATGTGGAAAGATGTGGAAAACTTTATAAAACATTCACTTCCCGCTCCAGCTTTACACCGAATTTACCCCAAACATCGTCTATTATATTGGACGATACGTTGTAAATCTGTTCGCCAGATGCGTCTCCTTTGTTGGTCAACACCAAGGCTTGATTCTTCCAAACTGCGACGTCGCCAACGGCTCTACCTTTCCAGCCGCATTGCTCAATAAGCCATCCTGCAGCAAGCTTTTCTTGGTCATTCGCCATTGGATAATGCACGATATCTGGATATTGAGCTTGAAGGTTAATGAATTGAGTTCTGCTGATGATTGGATTTTTGAAAAAGCTACCCGCGTTTCCGACGGTTGAAGGATCTGGTAATTTCTCTACACGAATATAGGATACAACTTCTGCAACATCCTGAATATTCGGATTTTTTATCCCGCGTTTTTCAAGCTCTGATTCAATGGCTCCATAACTTGTGTTGATTTGTCCAAACAAAGAAAGTTTGTAGGTCACACTACAGATGATAAATCTTCCTTTATGCTCTTTTTTAAAAATGCTATCGCGGTAGGAAAAATGACATTCTTCATTGGTAAAAGTTACGTACTCGCCAGTTTGGGTATCGAAGGCTCGACAGGAATAAAAAATATGCATTAGTTCTGTCCCATAAGCGCCGATGTTTTGAATCGGGGAGGCGCCAACAGTTCCAGGAATTAAGGCTAAATTCTCCATACCTGGGAAATTGTGTTTGATACAATACCAAACTAAGTCATTCCATATTTCTCCAGCAGCGGCTGTAACGTAAACTTGATTACCTTCAATAAAATGTTGGATTCCCTTATTCGCCATATGAATGATTAGGCCGTCATAATCGCGCGTAAATAAGACGTTGCTGCCGCCCCCAAGGGTAAAGAATTTTTGTTGAAAAGCTTGGTCATTGAATAACTCCTTTAAGGTTGTTTCGCTTGTGATTTTGACATATTGATTTGCTGTCGCTTCAATTCCAAAGGTATTGAAATTCTTTAGGGAAACGTTTGATTGAGGGATGCTGTTCATTTTTCTGACCGATATCTTTAAAAATTCGAAAAAATAAAGTAACTTAGTTAAAGAGTGGTAAAGATAGATAAACCGACATTTATAAACTAATTTTATTCTGAGAATGGCAAAGAACGCAGATGTAAAAAGACAGAAGATATTAGAGGCTGCACGCCGCAGATTCGCGCATTTCGGTATGGCAAAAACAACCATGGCGGAGATAGCGCAAGACTTGTCTTTTTCTAAAGCTTTGTTGTATTACTATTTTCCGGACAAAAATAGACTCTATGCTGCTGTATTAGAATATACGGTGGATGAAATGGTTACTGAAACAGATCGTAGAATCCTTAAAGCCACGACAATTGATGGTGCATTAAACGCCTTTTTAGAGGCGCGCTTAGATGTCATCAAGGAGAATTACAGCATTTTTGAGTATACGTATTCGCTTCGCAATGATTTTCCACCGGATTTAGAAGATGCCTGTGGTTCGATCATCGATAAGGATGTCGAGCAAGTGCAAAAGATCTTCCAATTTGCAATAGACAAAGGTGAGATTGTGGTTGATGATTTAGCGGTAACGGCTAAAATATTTATGATATCCGTACTCGGCATGCGTATGGGCGTAGTGAAAGAGTTTAAGAATATCTTTATCCCGCCGACTAAGGAAGAGTTTGATTATATCCTTACTCTACAGAAAAAGCTATCGGCGATATTTATTCGAGGACTACGACCTTAGTTAGTTTCCTTGATCCGCTCCAAGATCATCTTGGCGTGAATGCGTGAGTTTTCAATAAACCAAAGATGGGTGTTCAAGCCTCCGCAAACAACGCCTGCTAAAAACAATCCGTCAATATTTGTTTCCATGGTTGTTGGATTGTGTTCAGGAATCATAGGCGATTCGGAAGGGATATGTACCCCCATTTTTCTCAAAAATTCAAAGTTTGGACGATAACCGGTCAAGGCAAGGACAAAATCGTTTTTTAAACGCAGGGAGCCTTCCGGTGTTTTTAATTCAACTTCATCCTCTTGAATTCCTATAATTTGACTGTTAAAATATGCTTTAATTTCCCCAAATGCGATACGGTTGTCGATATCAGGACGAACCCAATACTTCACGCGTGGACTGATCTCAGGGCCACGAACGACTAAGGTGACGTCTGCCCCTTTTCGGTAGGTCTCTAAAGCTGCATCGATCGATGAATTACTTGCACCAACGACCACAACATGTTGCTTCGCATAATAATGTGGATCATCGTAATAATGTTTAACTTTTGGCAGGTCTTCACCAGGCACATTTAGATACATCGGGATATCATAGAAGCCGGTTGCCACAATCACATACTTGGCGCTGTAGTTAGTTTTGTTACTCCGCACATCAAATCGATTACCGACTTTTTGGATTTCTAGCACTTCTTCGAACAGATGTGTGTTTAATTCAAACTTTTGTTCTACACGACGATAGTATTCCAAGGCTTCAGCACGCTTTGGCTTTGGGTTGGTCGACACAAAAGGCGTGTCGCCAATTTCTAGTCGCTCAGCAGTCGAAAAGAAGCTCATGTTGACAGGGTAATGGTACAACGAATTAACTAAGCAGCCTTTTTCTAATATGACATGACTTAGTCCGTTTTGCTTTGCTTCGATTCCGCAAGCGATGCCGATGGGCCCGGCACCCACAATTAATACGTCAAACTGATTATCCATGGATCGTTTCTATTTTTTGAGGATTGATCATGGCTTCTTTTTCCATGACATCTACTGTAGATTTATATAAATCTGCGGATATTTTATTCAAAAATTGTAATTGCTCAGTAATTAATTTCGATTCTTCGGGATCTAAAGTCTCTTCAGTCAAGTCGGGGAAGGCCGTAACGTCCACAAAAACATCTTGATCAGCTTCCTCACTAACGACCTCAATGGACTTGGCGAGGTGATTTAGAATTTTCTTAAGGAGTTGAAGATGTTCCTTCGTGTAATTGGCGTTCATTGTTTGGTGTAACTGGGTCAACAAGGTCGCGCCATAAGAGGATAATATGTGATTCAAGATCACAAATCGATTGACTTCCTTTGTGCTTTTTTGTCTCCATTTAGGCTCGGATAACATCCGTTGGAAGGTCGATCCCATGTTCGCTGAGGCAATATAAACTTCTTTTCGGGATAGTTTGTAGTCTGTAATGCTCACCTTCTGATCGGATAGTAGACGAACCGCAATAGCCAGATAGTTGTAATTGGCGATCAATAATTGTCGGATAGTTGGACGGATCTGAAAGCTTTCCCAATTTGGAAATATAATATAACTCGAAATAAAAGCAATCATGCCTCCAAGGAATGTATCGAAGATGCGCTCCTTAGCAATCTCAAAGGTATTGTATCCCGTAAAACTTAGCATGATCAATACATAGGGCGTCATAAACAATACAGCGACGATATAATTCACGCGAAACAGACTGTAGGCCGTTAGAAAGAAGAATATGAGCAGTATAAAAAGGGCAATTTGATTATGGACAGTCATTAAGATAATTGCTCCAATAATACCTCCGATAATTGTCCCTAAGAGTCGTTGGAAATTCCGTTCTTTGGTCAGCCCAAATCCAGGTTTTAAAATGACCATGATGGTTAACAAAACCCAGTAAGATCCCATCGAGCCGACGTTGAACCAATCCATATTGAGGACAAAGAAAGTTACTGCCATCACGACCGCCATTCTTAAAGCATGTCGGAAGATGGAAGAATTAAAGGATAAGTTGTCGCGAAGCTTGCTCCAAACGATATGTTCCGTCTGAATAAATTTATTGGCCTCATCAATCTCCTGCTTATTGACAGCGTTGGATCGGATAACATTGTAATTATAGATGTTATGTATAAAAAGCGTAATGCTTCGGATACTGATTAAGATTTTCTTGAGCGGAATACTGTTGATATTTTCGTTTTTCTCCACTTCATCGATCATCTCCTTAATCGTTTCAACGTCGTCTTTAAAATTGTAAAGTGGTTTTGGTACTCGGTTCGCATTGAGCTGATAAGCGAGATGATCGAGTTCATTCGCAATTTTTAACAGTAAATTTCGAAATTCCTTAAGGATGCCCGTATCTGCATAAGTTTTGCGGATTACTTCATAATCGTAATGCGTAGTCATACTCTGTTCGAACAGATCGACGATATCATTGAATATCAATGTTAAAAAGCGACCGACTTTTGTGGTGTCTTTTATTGAACGTTTACTTTGAAAGAGTAAGTCTCGGACATTCTCTTGATGCTCATGAACTTCAATTTGTTTCTCAATGAGTTTTCGGTAATTCTCATCCAGATTAACTTTTTGATCGTAGAAGTTTGCGCGTAGCCGAATGAAGTCGCCCACGAAACGAATCGATTCCGATAGTTCTTGTTGTGCTAATCGATAGGGGCGTACCTGAGATAAGGAAAAGCTGATCAACATATACCAAACTGCTCCAATAATAAAGAAGAGTAAGAAATACATTTCTTCTTTAAAGCTATAAGCATCGTCAACATTAATCAACATAATCAATATGCCCATCGAGCCTACAGTCGCTGCCCTTGCATTAAACACCGCAAACATCGAATACAAGAAACATAATAGTCCAATGACAAGGGTCATTATCCAAATATTCGAATTGGAAACTACCGTAATTAACTGGGTGAGGATACAGACGACTAGACAGGCAATCATGCCTGTTCTTCGATGAGACGTTGCGCCCGGCGTATCAGAAAGACCAACAAGCAGTGCACCTAGGGAAATAAACGTTCCCATTAAAAACTCCCCAAATGCGGCGCAAATGAGAATAGGGACAACACAGCCTATCGTAATACGCAAGCCATCCGCGAAATATTGGCTGTAGAAAAAATTGCTTATTTCCTTTGTTTTCTTCATCGTAGTACAACAAATATAAGCAAGCAAAGCATATTAGATGCTTTTTAAAGCAGGATTTTTTAAAGCAGTAATTTTTTTAAATTGAAAGTGAAATGATTTTTGATTTGTTGAAATATTAATGTTTATGTTGCGTAAATATTAAAATTGCAAATAAATACCCTTTTTTATATAAAACTTATATATTTGTAATTCGCTGACCATCCTCAGGGAATAACGATATAAATACTTTTGTTTTAATTATGAGATTAAGCCAGAAAAAAGCAGCTTTTCAGAACGAAGTGCTTACGCGTTTCGATTTGTTTAAAAGTCTGTTTCTTACATTGCCGTTCCAGCGTGTGAAACACACGGGGACTATTCTTCCATTTTTTACTACACACTGCGAAAAAGGTGTTGAGGAAAAGTTGACCCCCGAAGCAATTATTGATAGCTTTTTTGGACAGTACGAGCAGTATGTTCAGGAAGATGATCGTTTAGATTTGCTTTTCCGAATCGTACAGTATATCGAACGTCAAGTTGTTTTGTTCGATGCTGTCGAAGACTCTGCATTTAAGGCTGTTGGTAAGTCGGATGAAACCGCAGGCTTGGACTCTGTGTTCCGATTAGCACAGTCGAATCCCGAGACGAAGAAGCAAGTCATTGAGCGATTGAAGGAAATGTCAGTCAGGTTAGTGTTGACCGCTCATCCAACGCAATTCTATCCGGGGCCTGTTTTGTCAATCATCAACGATTTGATCGAATTGTTGAAAATAAATGATATTCCAAATATTCACCTATTGCTGCAACAATTAGGTAAGACGCCGTTTATCAATAAACAAAAGCCAACTCCTGTCGATGAGGCGATTAGTTTAGCATGGTACTTAGAAAATGTGTTTTATCGTGTTGCTTCTGATATTCAGTCTAAAATAGACGATGAACTGGAAATCAATAGTGGCGATACAAGCCGTATCGTTGAGCTTGGTTTTTGGCCGGGCGGTGACCGCGATGGCAATCCAAATGTAACATGGGAGAGCACGAACCGTGTCGCGACTTTATTGCGCACGATCTTATTTCGCTGCTACTACAGGGATTTTCGCATCGTCAAGCGTCGCATAACGTTCCGCGGGGTAGAAACCTATTTGGATGCCTTACAAAACTTACTCTACGATAACAGCTTCAATCCGAAAGAGAATCCGGAAGATATAACCGAGGAGATTTTATTCAACCTCAAGGAAGTGAAGCGGGTTCTACTGGAAAACCATGACGGTTTGTTTGTGGAGTTAGTCGAAGATTTAATTCGTAAGGTTCAAACGTTTGGATGCTATTTCACAACCTTAGATATTCGTCAAGATAGTAGTGTCCTTCGCGAAACATTTAATTGGTTGCTAACACAATATCCAAATGAAACGGGAATCGATTTAAATCATATTGGCGATGATGAGCTAGCAAAAGAAGCTGCCATTAAATTTTCAGAGCATGATCTAGCAATCGATAATGTTCCAGCACCTTTAGTGGAAGACACGTTGAAAGTTATTCGCCTGATTAAGCAAATTCAAAACTCAGGCAGTGAACGTGCTGTTCAACGCTTTATCATTTCCAATTGTCAGCAAGCATCTGATATTTTAGGCTTGATGCAACTGTTTTTATGGCAAGGTTGGGCGAAAAAGGAACTCACAATGGATTTTGTGCCTTTGTTTGAAACGGTTGATGATTTGAAGCGCGCGGCAGACGTCATGCGAAGTTTATATTCGAATAAGGATTATGCTACGCATTTGAAAAAGCGTGGTAATAAACAGACCATCATGCTTGGTTTCTCCGACAGTACAAAAGATGGCGGATATTTGATGGCTAACTGGTCGATCTATAAGGCAAAAATTGAATTGACAGCAATCTCTAGGGAATATGATGTTGATTTAGTGTTTTTCGATGGACGTGGTGGACCGCCGGCTCGTGGTGGTGGTAAAACACAACGTTTCTATGCATCCATGGGTAAAGAGATCGAAAACAACCATATACAGTTAACGATTCAAGGACAAACAATTAGCTCGCAGTATGGTTCATTAGATACAGCGAAGTATAATATCGAGCAATTGCTACATGCTGGTATCGTATCTGACTTGCGTCCGAAAGAAGGGGATACCTTGACTGCAAAGCAGAAAAAGGTGGTTGATGAAATGGCTGCGGAGAGCCATAAGAAATTCCTGTCTTTGCGTAAGCATCCGAAGTTCTTAAAGTATTTAGAAACCCTTAGTCCTTTGAAGAGTTTGGCCTCGATAAACATTAGTAGTCGCCCGGTAAAACGTAATTCGGATAGAGAGCTTCGCCTTGAAGATTTACGTGCGATTAGTTTTGTTACGGCTTGGAGTCAATTAAAGCAAAATATACCTGGCTTTTATGGCGTTGGAACAGCCTTACAATGGGCTGAAGACAATAATATGTGGTCTTACGTTAAGAATCTTTATGAGACTTCAGGTATGTTTAATACGATTATTGACAACTGTATGATGTCAATGACAAAATCGAATTTCAATATCACCTCCTATATGCAAGAGGATGCCGAGTTTGGTGAGTTTTGGAAAATGTTGAAAGAGGAATTCGATCGTACGAAGGAATATGTTCTTAAGTTGACAGGTATGAACGAATTGATGGAGAATTACCCGGTGGAGAAAGCATCCATCTGTGAACGAGAGAAGATCATTCTACCGTTATTGATTATCCAGCATTATGCTATTCGCAAATTGGGAGATGGCAAGCTGGATGATAAGAAGGCGGAGATTTATCGTAAGCTAATAGGGCGTACAATCTACGGGGTGGTCAATGCTGGGCGTAATTTAGCCTAGAATGATTTTGAATTACATGAAAATAGGAATTTATACCTCTAAATAGCGATATTTTTTTATTTTTGTGTGTTTTTAAAATAATATAAAGCGATGAAATTAAATACATTATTTGTTGCAGCAGTTTTAGCAAGTACTTCATTGTCTTCTTGCGTATTCGAAACAGCAGGAGAGAATCAGTTGAAATATACGCATACAACTTTAGTTGACGGTGATGCTTATGCTTTTTTTAGACAAGTTGGTGCAATTGCTCCTTATGAAGCTTCATATGCAAAACATGTTGAAACAGTAGGTTCAGCGCAAGCGAAAGAAGTGGCCGGTAAAGTCTCAAAAGTATTTGCTGATCTTTTACCACAAATGGATTCATTAGCAACGAAGTTTCATGTAGATTTTCCAATTCTTGGGGTGCAGGAATACGCAGCATCTACGGAATTAGCGGGCAATGAGCCACCAGTTGTTGATACTGCAAATGCAGATTCGACGACTGCAGCGGTTGCTGTTGCACAGCATGCTGAAGTATATTCTGATGAAGCCTACTTACATCATATTCAACACCAAGTTGCTGTGGTTAAAGAACACTTCAGAAGATTGTCACATAACACAAATAAAGAATTAAGAGATTTCGCTGTTGCCAAATCTGAATCTATCGCTGAGCTTTATAAAGCTACCGGTGGAAAAGAAGAGCACGCGCATCACTAAGCATATTGCCTATGCTGGATCAGCAAATAATTACAGGTATCATGTCGTATGGAATGTCCGGAAGGATATTCCATGCGCCGTTTATAGGGACTAACCCTAAGTTCAAATTAAGGGCTATTGTTGAGAGATCAAAGAAAAGAGCTCAAGATGAGTATCCCGATATTATAAGTTATCATTCTATCGATAAGTTATTAGATGACCCCGAGATTGAATTTGTGGTCGTTAATACCCCCAATGACACCCATGTCGCTTTCGCTGAGAAGGCACTTCGTGCTGGTAAACATGTTTTGATTGAAAAGCCCGTCGCGCCTACTGCCAAAGAAGCCGCGTATTTGTTTGACCTAGCAGAGCGCTGTGGTAAATTACTACTCCCTTATCATAATCGCCGATTTGATTCCGACTACCAATCCTTAAAGAACGTAATTGAAGGACAACGTGTGGGGCGCCCGATAGAACTGCATATTCGTTTTGACAGGTTTAAACCGAGTATCGGTGTAAAAGCTTTCAAAGAAAAGAAGCAAGCAGGGGCAGGCATTCTATATGATTTAGGTTCCCACTTACTGGATCAGGTTATCGCCTTATTCGGTAGACCAAAGTCCATGACTAAAATTAAAGGCGTTTTTCGTGAAGATTCTGTGGTTGATGACTATGGTTCAATTATATTGAATTATGCCGGGGGATTGAATGTATTCCTTACGACAAGCTTACTTGTCGCGAATCCTCAGGCTAGTTTTGTTCTTCATGGGACGAAGGGTAGTTTTGTGAAGCAGCGGACGGATACCCAAGAGGCTCAGTTACTCGCTGGAATGCTGCCGACAGCAGACGGTTTCGGAGTCGAACCCGAGCATAAAGAAGGGCTTTTAACCTTTGAGAATGAAATGAAAGAATTAGAAACCGCATTAATCCAATCGGAGAGAGGTTCCTACATGACTTTGTTTGATGAGGTTTATGAGTCTATCCGAAATGGAAAGCCATATTTTGTCAATAAAGATCAGATAGTTTGGCAATTAGAAGTTCTAGAACCGAGCAAATAATCGTCTATTTAATATAAAATTTACATTGAGTTAATCTAGGATAAGTAAAATTGTCCTCAAATCAAATTTACAAACGTGAGATACGCCGCTATAGATATTGGCTCAAACGCCGTACGATTATTAAACGCTGATATTATTGAACGAGAAAATGAAGTTGTATTCAGTAAAAATACTCTATTGCGCGTTCCCTTGCGCTTAGGTGATGATGCGTTTATTCATGGTCATATTTCAGAGGGGAAGTTTGATAGTATGGTTAAGACGATGAGTGCTTTTAAAAATCTTATGGATGTTTATCGCGTTACCGACTATATGGCTTGTGCGACCTCGGCTATGCGGGATGCCGATAATGGTGCTGCGGTTGTTGCCGCATGTAAGAAGGTGGGTGTCGATATTCAGATTATCGATGGCGCAGTTGAAGCACAGATTATCTATAACGTACATAGCCAAACCACGATGGATCGCAACAAAGCATACTTGTACATTGATGTTGGTGGTGGTAGCACAGAGATTTCACTTTTCGCTAATGGCGAGCTTGTCGCTTCTAGGTCATTCAACTTAGGAACCATTCGTATTTTAGATAATCAGGACGCGCCAGAGACTTGGGATGATATGAAACGATGGGTTAAGGAGATTACTAAGTCCTATAAGAATATTTATGGCATTGGTTCTGGAGGAAATATTAACAAACTTTCGAGGTTGGCAAATGAGAAAGCTGACAAGCCGATATCTTATGCGAAATTAAAAGCAATGTATGTCTACCTCAACTCATATTCCTTAAAAGATCGTATTAACTTATTGGAATTGAAGCAAGACCGTGCGGATGTGATTATTCCTGCCGCTGAAATCTTTTTGACGATTATGAAAGTTGGACATTTAAAGAACATCACTGCGCCGAGAATTGGTCTTGCGGACGGTATTATCCAAACGTTAATCAATAAAAACTTTAAAAAATAATACTCGCTTTTTGCGTTGGAAGTATAGAAAATAATTATATTTTTGCGGTGTAAATACCTAGGTGGCGAAATTGGTAGACGCACCATCTTGAGGGGGTGGCGCCTG